>JBOHDO010000168.1:0-92656 GCA_050699415.1 Marmoricola sp. | reverse complement strand
TGCTCGGGCCCGAGCAGCTGGACTTCATCGACTCCGGCCCCGACGTGGTGCACTTCGCCCGCCCGGGTGGGTGGCACTGCGTCACCAATGTCGGCCGGGCATCCGTGCCCCTGCCCGGGGGTGAGGTGCTGCTGACCAGTAGCCGACCCGGCGCCGGTGACCCGGGCGTCGACGACGGCACCCTCCCGGGGGAGACCACCGCCTGGATCCGGGTCCCCTGACCGTCGCTGGCCGCGGAACGGACACGGCTCGCCCGCCGGGAGGCGCCGGTCCTGGCCGGAAGGTCACCGATTGGTCACGAACCGAATTACCCCTCGCTGGATCTTGCCAAGGGGAACACTGCTGGCCTTAGTGTGAGGCGCGTCACTTCACAACGGACCGTCCGGCACGTACCTGCCGGTGAAGGGGTGCATCGAGTTGGCAACCATCACGTTCGAAAAGGCACAGTGCTGGTATCCCGGCGCTGACGAGCCCGCAGTCCCGGGGATCGACCTGGACATCAACGACGGCGAGTTCATGGTGCTCGTGGGTCCGTCCGGCTGCGGCAAGTCCACCACCCTGCGGATGCTCGCGGGTCTGGAGGAGGTGAGCGACGGCACCATCCACATCGGCGACCGCGACGTCACCAACCTCCCGCCCAAGGAGCGCGACATCGCCATGGTGTTCCAGAACTACGCCCTCTACCCGCACATGTCGGTGGAGGACAACATGGGCTTCGCGCTCAAGCTGGCGGGAGTCTCGGGCGAGGAGCGCAAGCAGCGGGTCGCGAAGGCGGCGGAGCTGCTCGGCCTGGGTGAGTACCTCAAGCGCAAGCCGAAGGCCCTCTCCGGCGGGCAGCGGCAGCGGGTGGCGATGGGCCGGGCGATCGTCCGTGCCCCGCAAGTGTTCTGCATGGACGAGCCGCTGTCGAACCTCGACGCGAAGATGCGGGTGCAGACCCGCACCGACATCGCCAAGCTGCAGAGCGACCTCGGCGTGACCACCGTCTACGTGACCCACGACCAGGTCGAGGCGATGACCATGGGCGACCGGGTCGCGGTCATGAAGGACGGCATCCTGCAGCAGGTCGACACCCCGCTCAACCTCTACGACACGCCGGCGAACATCTTCGTGGCCGGCTTCATCGGGTCGCCGCAGATGAACCTGATCGAGGGCAAGGCGGTCGGCGGCCAGGTCAAGCTCGGTGGCCACACGCTCCCGGTGCAGGGCCTGTCCACGCAGGACGGTGCGGTGGTGCTCGGGGTGCGCCCGGAGGCATGGCGGCTGTCGCAGAACGGGGACGAGGGGCTCCCGGTCCAGGTGTCGGTCGTGGAGGAGCTCGGCTCGGACGGCTTCGTCTACGGCTCGAGCGACGTCGAGGGAACCCCGCGTGACCTGACCGTGCGCATCAGCGCCCGGGAGAAGGTCCACAAGGGCGACACCATCCACGTCACCACCGACCCGGCACAGGTGCACGTCTTCGACGCCGGGAGCGGCGAACGGATCTGAATGCGCCTCCGCAGGGGGTCTGCGTAACGTTTGCGCAAAGGCCGCTCCCGTGGCCGCGGACGTGGCTAGAGTGATCTGCGCCACTAGGGCGGTTCGTGCCGAGGGGGTGGCGGCACCGGGAGTGGGGTGTGGGCAGATGGCGCAGATCGACCTCCGCCACGTGGGGAAGGTCTACCCGGACGGCACCCGCGCCGTCACCGACCTGAACATCGACGTCCACGACGGTGAGTTCCTCGTCTTCGTCGGCCCGTCCGGGTGCGGCAAGACCACGGCGCTGAGGATGATCGCCGGGCTGGAGACCATCAGCGAGGGTGAGGTGCGGATCGGCGACCGGGTAGTCAACTCCGTACCACCCCGTGACCGGGACGTGGCGATGGTCTTCCAGTCCTACGCGCTGTACCCGCATCTCAACGTGCGCGACAACATCGCCTTCGGCCTGCAGCTGCGCAAGATGCCCAAGCAGGAGCTGAACTCCCGGGTCGAGGATGCGGCCAAGATGCTCGGGCTCTCCGAGCACCTCGACCGCAAGCCGCGCAACCTCTCGGGGGGCCAACGGCAGCGCGTGGCGATGGGGCGTGCCATCGTGCGCCAGCCGCAGGCGTTCCTGATGGACGAGCCGCTGAGCAACCTCGACGCCAAGCTCCGGGTGCAGATGCGTGCCGAGATCGGCCGGCTGCAACGTGATCTCGCGGTCACCACCATCTACGTCACCCACGACCAGACCGAGGCCATGACGCTGGGCCACCGGGTCGCGGTCATGAAGCTCGGTGTCCTGCAGCAGATCGCCCCGCCGCAGGAGCTGTACGACCACCCGTCGAACCTGTTCGTGGCCGGGTTCATCGGGTCGCCGGCGATGAACTTCATGGCGGGCACCCTGCAGCGCACCGACGCCGGACACCTGGTGCAGGTCGGCTCGCAGGAGCTGCACGTGCCCGATGGTGTGGTCTCGGCCCGCCCCGCCCTGGCGGGGTACGCCGGGCGACGGCTGGTCGTGGGCATCCGGCCGGAGGACATCGAGGACGCCTCCCTCGGTTCGGCCGTGGACGGCAGCACCCTGGCCGGGTCCGTCGAGCTGGTCGAGCCGCTCGGGTCGGACCTGATGGTGCACCTGTCCACCGACGCCCGGCCGGCCTTGCCGAGTGAGGACCTGGCCGAGCTGGACAAGCAGAACGCCGGCGCCGCGCCGGTCGGCGAATCCCTCGTGATCGCCCGGTTCAGCCCGCGCAGCCAGGTGCAGGTCGGCGGCAAGGCGACTATGGCCCTGGCCACCGAACGGCTCCACTTCTTCGACCCCGAGTCCGGTGCCGCCATCTGGGACGAGCCCGGCTCCCGCGCCGCGTCGTCCGGTGCCGCCACTCCTGCTTCCCGGGAGGTGACGGGCGGATGACACGCCTGCTGCCCCGCCGCCGCGCAACCCGAACCTGTCATCGCACTGCCCGGGCCGCCGATCCCGACGGCCACCGTTCAGCAGCTCCCTAGGAGGAGACGTGGTATCTCGCAGGAAGAACATCGCCCTCTCGGTGGTCGCCGTGGCCTCCTTGGTCGTCGCCGCGGGTTGCGGCAGCAGCTCGACCGGGGGCTCCGGAGGAGGGTCGGGGCCAAAGGGCTCGGGCTCGAAGGGCTCGAACAGCGCCGGCTCGCTCAAGGGCCAGTCGTTCACGATCCTGGGCCAGTGGACCGGTGGTGAGCAGAAGGCGTTCGAGGCGGTCGTCAACGGCTTCGACAAGCAGACCGGGGCCACCGGGCACTACACGCCGGCAGCCGGCGGCAACGAGGCCGGAGTGCTGGGCACCAAGGTGGCCGGCGGCACCCCGCCGGACATCGCGATCCTGTCGCTGCCGGGCGACATCGCGAAGTACGCCATGTCGAAGAAGATCTATCCCGTCTCCTCTCAGACCCAGCAGGTGGTCGGCCAGAACTTCTCCTCCGAATGGGGCAAGCTCGGCTCCTACAAGGGCACGATGTACTGCGTGCCGGTGGACGCCTCGAACAAGTCCACGGTCTGGTACAACACGAAGCTGTTCCAGAACGCGGGCATCTCGACGCCACCGACAACCTGGCCGGGCCTGATCAAGGATGCCAAGACGCTCTCGTCCTCGGGCGTGACGGTGCCGATCTCGGTCGGCGGCGGTGACGGCTGGACGCTGACCGACTGGTTCGAGAACGTCTACCTGCGCACCGCGGGCATCAAGAAGTACGACGCCCTGACCCAGCACAAGATCAAGTGGACCGACCCGTCGGTGGCCACGGCGCTGAAGACCCTCAAGCAGATCTGGGGCAACCAGCAGCTGATCGGCTCGCCCTCCGCCGCGGTGAAGGTGCCGTTCACCAACTCGGTGGACAACGTGTTCAAGGCCAAGCCGACCTCCGCGATCGTCTACGAGGCGAGTTTCGTGGCCACCACCATCACCGGCGACAAGGACCCCGCCAAGGTCGGTGTGACCGCCAAGGTGTTCCCGTTCCCGTCGATCAACGGCTCCAAGCCGCTGGTCGAGGCCGCCGGTGACTTCGGCTGCGCGTTCTCCAAGAACAAGGCCGCGGCGCAGTTCCTGGCCTACTTGGCGGGTCCCCAGGCCGCCACCACGCTGGTCTCGACGCCCGGCAGCGGCTTCCTGTCGGTGAACAAGAACGTCAAGACCTCCTCCTACAACGACTCCACCTCGGGTCAGCTCGCCCAGGCGATGGTCAAGGTCGGCAACAACTTCGTGTTCGACATGTCCGACCAGGCGCCGGCCACCTTCGGCGGCACGCCGAACCAGGGCGAGTGGGGTGACCTTCAGACCTTCCTGACCAACGGCAACGTCAAGGCCGCGCAGCAGCAGCTGGAGAAGGACGCGGCCGCGGCGTACAAGTAGGAACCGGCGAAAACGCGGCGATGAGCAGCGAGGCGCTGTCCCCGGCGGACTCCCCACCCGCAGAAGCGGGGCGGGGGCCGTCCGGGGGCCGCCACGCGCCCAAGCGCCTCCGGGAGCGCCTGCCTGGCGAGTCGCGCTGGGTGGCAGGCCTGTTCCTGTTCCCGGCGGGTATCTGGCTGGCCGCGATCGTGTTCTATCCGCTGGTGTACACGTTGATCCGCAGCCTGTTCCACGACGGGCCCGCGGGCCAGGTGACCTCGTTCGCCGGGATCGCGAACTACATCCACATCTTCACCCAGTCCGACTCGCTGGAGGCGTTCAAGAACAACGTGATCTGGGTGGTCGTGGTGCCCGCGCTGATCACCATCATCGGCCTGATCTTCGCGGTGCTCACCGAACGGATCAGGTGGGCTTCGGCGTTCAAGGTCATCGTGTTCACGCCGATGGCGATCTCGTTCCTGGCGGCGGGCATCACCTGGTCGCTGATCTACGTCGACCAGCCCAGTGAGGGACTGGGCAACGCCGCGCTCACCGGCATCCACGACACCTTCAGCCCCGGCACCTCCTATCCCGAGCTGCACCCGGCGAACAACACCGTGCTCGCGGGAAGCGGCGCCAAGGGCTACACCACCGTCCACGCCGCGACGCTGGGTACGCCGGCGCTGCTGCCCGTCACCGGCATGAACCTCACCGCACCGCCCACGAACGCCCGGCAGGCCGCCTCGCCGCCCACCGGCCAGGGTCTGGCGGGGACGTTGTGGAACGACTTCAAGCTCGGCGGCGGCGGGACCACCGGCAAGATCGACCACGGCGAGCTGGGCATCCCCGGTCTCACCGTCCAGGCGGTGCAGTCGGGGAAGGTGGTTGCCACCACCACGACCGCGGACAACGGCACGTTCAGCTTCCCCTCGCTGAAGTCGGGCAGCTACCACATCACGCTGCCGCACGACGACTTCGCGGCGGCGTACGGCGGGGTTTCGTGGCTGGGCCCGACCCTGATCACCCCGGCGATCATCCTGGCCTACCTGTGGATCTACGCCGGCTTCGCGATGGTGCTGCTCGCCGCGGGCATGGCGGCGCTGCCGCGGGAGACCCTGGAGGCCGCCCGGATCGACGGTGCAACCGAGTGGCAGGTGTTCCGCCGGGTGACCATGCCCCTGCTCACCCCGGTGCTGCTGGTGGTCTTCGTGACGATGGTGATCAACGTGCTGAAGATCTTCGACATCGTATTCGTGCTGCAACAGCCCGCCGGCGGCAACGCGCGCTACGCCAACGTGCTCGCGGTCCAGCTCTACAACGAGTACGGCAACCAGCAGTACGGCGCGGCCAGTGCGGTCGGGATCCTGCTGGTCATCCTGGTCATCCCAGCGATGATCTTCCAGATCCGCAACTTCCGGAAGGCGCAGCAGTGATCACCCCACGCAGTGCTCACTCGCAGTGGTGCGCTCCGCGTGCCTTTTCGTGGAGGCCCCGATGACCGGCGTCGCGACTACCGACATCGTCACCGGCTCGATCAACCGGAGCCTGCCCGCGCGGCTGGTCGCCCGCACCGGCGGGGGAGCCCTGCGGATCTTTCTGATCGTGATCGCGCTGCTGTGGCTGATCCCCACCTTCGGACTGCTGGTCGAGTCCTTCCGCAACCCGGCCCAGTACGCCAACGGCGGCTGGTGGGACGCGATCGTGCATCCCGCCCAGCTGACCGTGAGCAACTACGAGACGCTGCTGCACAACAGCACGATGGTCTCCAGCTTCATCAACACCGTCGAGATCACGGTGCCCGCCACGATCCTGGTGGTGCTGATCGGCTCGGCGGCGGGCTACGCGTTCGCGTGGATGGAGTTCCCCGGTCGCGACGCGCTGTTCCTGCTGGTGGTCGGGCTGCTGGTGATCCCGATCCAGATCGCGCTGATCCCGGTGGTCAAGCTGTACGCGCTGATGGGCATCTCCGGGACCATCATCTCGGTGATCTGCTTCCACGTCGGCTTCGGCCTGCCATTCGCGGTGTTCCTGCTGCGCAACTACTTCGCCGGCATCCCCCGGGACCTGATGGAGGCCGCGCGGATGGACGGTGCCACTGAGGGCCGGATCTTCTTCCGTGTCATCTTGCCGCTGGGCATGCCGGCCATCGCCTCGCTGGCGATCTTCCAGTTCCTCTGGGTGTGGAACGACCTGCTGGTGGCGCTCGTGTTCTCCAACGCATCCAGCCAGCCGATCACGGTCGCGCTCGCGAGCCAGACCCGACAGTTCGGCAGCAGCATCGACATCCTCGCGCCGGGAGCGTTCCTGTCGCTGGTGGTGCCGCTGGTCGTGTTCCTGGCGTTCCAGCGCTACTTCGTGCAGGGCGTGATGGCCGGTTCGGTCAAGTAGCCACTGGACGCGACAACTCGAAGCCGTCCTGTGGCTTCGAGGCCACTCACTGCGCTCGTGGCACCTCAACCGCCCCGGTTGAGCCGCTCCAGCATCCGGTTGTACGCCGCCCGGGCCTCCTCGCTGTCCGGGTCGACCGCGTCCGATGCCTCGGCACCCGCCTGGGCACCCGACTCGGACAGGCGGTCGGTCAGGGTGTGGCGTCGTACCGACTCCAGCCAGGGGCCGATCACCTGGGCCTGCCGGCCCGGCGCCGAGATCATCGCCACCACGACGCCGACCGCGAAGCACATCATCAGGCCGTCGCCGCCCACCCACATCAGCGCGCCGCCGATCTGGACGTCGCGCAGCGGTGGCGGGGCCCAGGCCGGGTGCATCGCCATGAAGACCGGGAACGGATCCTTGTCGGCCTGCATCAGCACGATGCCGACGATGGTGTCGGGCACCATGCCGATCATGAGCAGACCGATCCGGAAGAGGTAGGGCACCCGCCACCGGATCGGCTCGTGGCCGACCAGGGTCAGCAGCATCAGCCACCCGGAGACGAGGTAGAGCACCTGCTCGAAGGTCATCAGCCAGGGGTGCATGGCCATCTGGTCCATGAACGAGGTCAGGTGGGTGGCCACGATCACCGCGCCGTACAGGACCATGCCGACCAGCGGATGGGTGACCACCGCGACCGGCCGGGACCGCAGCGCGGCGACGAGGCGGGACCGGCCGCGCTCCGGCAGTGCGCCGGCGACCACGGCGAGGGGGCCACCGCACACCAGCAGGGCGGGGACCACCATGATCAGGATGAGGTGCTCGATCATGTGGATCCAGAACGCCGACATCGCGTAGGTGTCGATGGCCGAGGCCAGCGTCAGCTCGAGCAGCACCACGCCGGCGACCCAGCAGCCGATCCGCGCCCAGTGAACGTGCGCGCCCCGGGTCCTGGCCCGGTGGACGGCGTACAGGTAGCCCAGAAGCAGCACCACCCCGGCGATCACCCAGCCGGGATGGAGCGTCCAGTGGGTGGCCAACACGTGCCAGTCGAACGGGGGAAGTGCCGGCATCCCCGGCATGTCGTGCATGCCTCGACGATACGTCAGCGCTCACCCCCGGGTGCAGTCGGGTTGATGGTCCCGGCTAGCGTGCTGGGCGTGGGAACCACTCCGCTGCGCCTGCTCGCCCTGACACTCGCGCTGGCGTTGTCCGCTCTGCTGAGCGGATGTGGCTCCTCGCATGTACAGCCACCCTCGCGCAACGTCGGGACCAGGATCGACGGCCCGATCCCGAAGTCGATCCGGGACATCCCGCTGGTCGACTCCCATGGCAGGACCCGCCACATCTCCGACCTCAAGGGCAAGCTGGTGGCGATCTCGCCCGCGATGACGCTGTGCCAGGAGAGCTGCCCGTTGGACACGGCTGCGGTGGTCGACACCGCCCGCGCGGTCAGGCGGGCGGGCCTCGCCCACAAGGTGGTGTTCCTCAGCATCACTGTGGACCCCCGGCGCGACGTCCCCGCCCAGCTGGCGGCCTACCGGAAGCTGTACGCCGGCCCGGCGAACTGGCTCACCCTCACCGGTACGCCCGCGAACATCCACAGGCTGTGGAAGTACCTCGGCGTCTTCGTCAAGAAGGTGCCGCAGGACACGACCGTGAGGAACTGGCGCACCGGCAAGAAGCTGACCTACGACGTGCAGCACTCCGACGAGCTGTTCTTCCTCGACGGGCGTGGCCACGAGCGGTTCGTGCTCGAGGGAATGCCCAGCGTGCACAAGTCGCAGATCCCGGGAAGGCTCTACGGCTTCCTCAGCTCCGAGGGCCGCAAGAACATCGCGCATCCGAAGCCGACCGACTGGACCGAGGGCCAGGCGCTGCACGTGCTCGGCTGGCTGCTGGACCGGCGCATCCCGGCCTGAGGGCCGCACCGATCGAACAGGCCGAGGCTCAGGCCGCTCGGTTCGCGGTACGCCGGATCAGGTCGGCGAAGGTCCCGTGCAGCTCGACGGGGATGTCGTGTCCCATCCGGTCCACGAGCACCAGCTCCGCACCGGGAACGGCGTTGGCGGTCGCGCGCCCGCCGGACACGTGCACCATCGGGTCGGTGGTGCCGTGCAGCACGCCGGTGGGCACCGGCAACGAGTGCAGCAGCCGGGTGCGGTCGGGCTGGGCCAGGATCGCCATCATCTGCCGCAGCACGCCCGGGGGGTTGAGGCCGCGCTGCCAGGTGGTCTCGGCCCGCTGCCGGGCGCTCTCCTCCGGCTCGGGGTAGCCGGGGGAGCCGATCCGTCGGCTCATCGCGACCGACCGCGCGACGTACTCCTCTCGGTCGCGTGGTCGCGGCGCCAGCAACCGGGGCAGCAGCCGGGGGTCCTGCCAGCCGACCGTCCGCCGCCCCGTGGTGGACATGATCGAGCACAGGCTGGCCACGCGATCGGGGCGGGCCACGGCCATGCTCTGCGCGATCATGCCGCCCATCGACACCCCGGCGACGTGCGAGGTCCCGATGCCGAGGTGGTCGAGCAGGCCGAACGCATCGTCGGCCATGTCCGACAGGGTGTACGGCGCGTGGTGGTCGAGCCCGACGAAGGCGCGGACCAGGTCGGACTTGCGCACCCGGCCGGTTCCTGCGTCCGAGCGCCCGCAGTCACGGTTGTCGAAACGAATGACGTGGAACCCCATCGAGGCAAGCCGGAAGCACAACCGCTCGTCCCACCAGGTCATCGGGCCGCCCAGCCCCATCACCAGCAGCAGCGGGTCGGCGTCGGGGTCGCCGAAGGTCTGGTAGCACAGCTCCATCCCGGTGCCGACCGGTGCGCGCAGCTCGTCGCTGGCGGGGATCCGGTCCGGGGTGAGCTCCTGTTCTCCTGGCACCGCCTGAGTCTAAGCGTGCGACTGATACAGGTTTCAACTGTGGGCGTGGATGTCCACGGATTCGTGTCCCCGGAAAGTTATGTTCCCTGCGTGAGCACATCGCTGGGCGCGTTCCTGCGGCCGCAGGGTTTCGACGGCCCGCACGGGCTGCTCGCCCTCTCGCGCGAGGTGAGCGCGGTCACCGAGGCGGTCCGGCTGGTACGGCGCTCCCGCGCGGAGAGCCGCCGCCGTGCGCTGCTCGCGTACGCTGGCCCGCACACCCGCGCCGCCGTGGAGCCGGTGATCCTGGTGCCCGGTTTCATGGCTGGCGACGC
The DNA here is from genome assembly GCA_050699415.1 of Marmoricola sp. Classification (GTDB taxonomy): domain Bacteria; phylum Actinomycetota; class Actinomycetes; order Propionibacteriales; family Nocardioidaceae; genus Marmoricola. The sequence continues at coordinate 82,773 of JBOHDO010000168.1, read as the reverse complement.
CACCCTGCTGGCGATGTCGCACTTCCTGCGTCGTCAGGGCTACCGCACCTACCGCGCCGAGATCCACGTCAACGTGGGGTGCACACGAGAGGCCGCGGACCGGCTGGAGCGCAGGCTGGAGACGATCGCGCTGCGCCGCGACCGCAAGGTCAGCATCGTCGGGCACAGCCTCGGCGGGATGCTGGCCCGTGCACTCGCGGCCCGCCGGCCCGACCTGGTCGCGGGCATCGTGACGATGGGCAGCCCGGTGCTGGCGCCTGCCGCCGTGCACCAGGTGCTCGCGTGGGACGTCGAGCTGCTGGTGCGGCTGGCGCGGGCCGGCTTCACCGGCCTGATGTCGCAGGAGTGCATCGCCGGCGAGTGCGCCCGCATCGCGCTGGCCGAGTCGCAGGCCCCGCTGCGGCCGGGCTTCGGCTTCACCGCGATCTACTCCCGGCGCGACGGCATCGTGGACTGGCACGCCTGCCTGGATCCAGCCGCGCGGCACGTGGAGGTGCCGACCAGCCACTGCGGCATGGCCATCGACCCGCTGGTGATGGACGAGGTGCTGCGCGCGCTGCGGGAGCAGGCGCTCAACAGGGCAACGGACTCTCCGGCCAGTCGTGGGGGAGCTCCACCCGGGTCGGAGGCTGTGCCCCTCGCCGGGCGCAGGTGAGGGCGGCGACCGTGTTGGCGGCTGCGAGCAGCTGCCGCAGGCCGGCCTCGGTGCGGGGCGTGCCGGCCCCGTGCGGGCCGAGCTCGCCGGTGTCGTGCAGCACGGTGAGCAGGGCGGCCACGAACGCGTCCCCGGCGCCGACGGTGTCGACCACGTCGCAGGGCGGAGCCGGGACCGCCACCGTCAGCCCCTCGACGGACGCCGTGGAGCCGTGTGCTCCCCTGGTGACCACCACCAGGTCCGTGCGCTCTCCGGCGAGCACCGAGGCCGCGACGTCGTCGGGGTCCTCGCCCGGGTGGAGCACCTCGATGTCCTGGTCGCTCAGCTTCACGATCCGGCAGCGACCGGCGATCGACAGCACCTGTCGCCAGGCCTGTGCGGCGTCGTCGACGAAAGCGGGCCGGATGTTGGGGTCGTAGCTCACCGGCACGTCACGGGCACCGGCCTGGTCGACCAGGTCGAGCACACTGGCACGGCCGGGCTCGAGGATCGTGCCGAGCGTGCCGACGTGCAGTGCGTCGCACGGGGGCAGCGCCTGGCGTGGCAGGGTCCAGGTCACGTCGAAGTCGTACGACGCTCCGCCCTGGCCGTCCAGCGTGGCCGTCGAGGTGGGGGTGCGGCCGGACGCGGGGGGAGACGCGACCAGCTCTGCGCCGCTGGCGGTGACCTGCTGCACGATCCGGCCGCCCCGCTCGTCGTTGCCGGCCTCGGTCAGCAGCAGTGCCGGGGTCTGCAGCCGACCCAGGCCGACCGCGACGTTGAGCGCGGACCCGCCCACGGCCTCCTCGACCACCCCGTCGGCGCCGACGACCAGGTCGACCAGCGACTCCCCGGCGACCACGATCACCGCGGGCTCCCGGCGGCCGGGCCGCGGGACGGCGGGAACGCTCCGCCGGGCGGTCGGGTCACTGCTCGAAGTCGATGTCGGCGTACGCGGCGAGCTTGCTCAGCTTGTGGTCGGACTGGATCGAGCGGATCGTGCCGCTGCGCGAGCGCATCACCAGCGAGTGGGTGGCGCAGCCGCGGGGCTTGTAGCGCACGCCCTTCATCAACTCGCCGTCGGTGATGCCGGTCGCCACGAAGAAGCAGTCGTCGCCGGAGACCAGGTCGTCGGTGACCAGCACCTGGTCGAGGTCGTGGCCCGCGTCGACCGCCTTCTGGCGCTCGGCGTCGTCGGTGGGCCACAGCCGGCCCTGGATCACGCCGCCGAGGCATTTCATCGCACAGGCCGCGATGATGCCCTCCGGCGTGCCCCCCACTCCCATGAGCAGGTCGATACCGGTGTCCGGGCGGGCCGCCATGATCGCGCCGGCCACGTCACCGTCGGAGATGAACTTGATGCGCGCCCCGGTCGCGCGGACCTCCTCCACGAGCGCCTGGTGCCGCGGCCGGTCGAGCACCACCACGGTCACGTCGCTGGGCCGGGTGCCCTTGGCCTTGGCGACCTGGTGGATGTTCTCCGCGACGGGGTAGCGGATGTCGACGGTGTCCGCGGCGTCGGGGCCGGTGGCCAGCTTCTCCATGTAGAACACCGCGGACGGGTCGTACATCGACCCGCGCGGGGCGACTGCCAGCACCGAGACGGCGTTCATCATGCCCTTGGCCGTCAGGGTGGTGCCGTCGATCGGGTCGACCGCGACGTCGCACTCGGGGCCGCTGCCGTCGCCCACCTGCTCGCCGTTGAAGAGCATGGGCGCGTTGTCCTTCTCGCCCTCGCCGATGACCACCACGCCGCGCATGCCCACCGTGCCGATCATCACCCGCATCGCGTTGACGGCGACCTCGTCGGCGCCGTTCTTGTCGCCCCGGCCGACCCAGCGTCCGGCCGCCATCGCGGCGGCCTCGGTGACCCGGACCAGATCCAGCGCCAGGTTGCGGTCGGGGGAGGCGGGCGCAACCGCGAGTCGTTCGGGGACGGGGTTGTCGGCCATGTGCGCATGGTAGTGGTGCGAAGCAGGTCTTGGCTCGCGGCGGCAACGTCTGGGTGGCGGCTTCGACAGCTCAGTTGCCCAGCAGGCTCGACCAGCCGTCGAGCACCACCACTGCGAGCACGATCGCCGCGGGCGAGGTGGCGGCCCCGGCCAGGTGGAAGGCCCGGCCCGGGACCGGCCGTCCCGACGCCCGCAGGGTGCGCCGCCACAGCAGGTTCGCGAGCGACCCGGTCCAGGTCATCGAGGCGCCGAGGTTGATCCCCACCAGCAGCGACAGCAGCGCCGTGGTGCCCAGCGGCGCGCACAGCGGCACCAGCAGCAGCGTGGCCGGAAGGTTGTTGACCAGGTTGGCCAGCACTCCCCCCAGCGCAGCGACCAGCAGCAGGGCGGCGAGGTCCCCGCGGTGCGGCCCGGACGGGACCGCGTGCGCCACCAGATCGCCGAGCCAGCCGCTGCCCAGGGCGGCCACCACCACCCCGAGGCACAGCACGAACACCGCGAACGGCAGATGGGCGCTGTGCAGCAACCGGACCGCGTCGGTCCTCCGGGCAGCCAGTCCCCGTCCGGCCAGCACCAGCGCGGCGGCGAGTGCAACCCACACCGGGTGGACGCCGTACGGCGAGGACACCACGAACCCGACCAGCATCAGGGCGACCACCGCGGTCGGGAACCGCGGCACCGGCAGCGGGGCCCCGGCGGCTTGCTCCGCGGGCAGCTGCGGTGCGGGCCGCAACCGCTCCCGGCGGGCGAGCCGGCCGAGCACGACGTACTCCAGCGCGAGCACGACCAGCCACGCCGGCGCCATCCGCAGCACGAACCCGCCGAAGGTCAGCCCCAGCCGCGGCATCGCGAGCAGGTTGGTCAGGTTCGCCACCGGCAGCAGCAGCGAGGCGGAGTTGGCCAGCCGCACGCAGGCGACCTCCCCGACAACCGATCCCGCGGTGGCCACCACCACCACGGGCGTCAGCAGCACGACCGTCGCGTCCAGGCTCAGCGTCACCGTGACCACCACCGCGGCGGCGAATACCAGCACGAACAGCACCGCCGGTGGGCGTCCGGCGAGCCGGGAGCCGATCGCCGCGAACAACCCCTCCGCCCTGCACTGGTCGGCAACCACCAGGATCGCGGCCAGGAAGCCCACCACCGGGGCGAGACGGTCGAGCTCGGTGGCCGTCTGGTGGCCGGTCAGCGCGCCGGACCACAGTGTGACGCCGGCCGCGAGCAGGCCACCGAGCAGCTCGATGCTCCCGCGGGGGTGCCGGTAGGCGATCGTCAGCAGTACGGCCAGCGCCGCCAGGGGGACGACGTCGCCGACCTGCACCGCCGCAGCGTAGTGCACCGCACCGTCCGGGAACCGCGGTTCGCGTCGGCGCGACCGGGCCTGCCGTTGCGTGCCGATCCCCGATTGGGAGGATGGGGCCGTGTTCCTCGCTTCGCTCGTCAACGCGACTTCACCGACTCGGTCACGAGCAGCAGGCTGCTCGGACGCTCGCTAGGTTCGTCGCGTGCCCGACAAGCCCGACCGTTACTCGCTGCCCTGGACCGGCATGGTGGGGGCGTTGCTGGTGCTGGTGCTGATCGTGGTGGGGCTGTGGGCGCTCCGGGAGCTCAGCGGTGGCGACCAGGGACAGGCCGTCGCGACGGTGCAGTACTCCGGCTGGCTGAAGGCCGGCCGCCGCGACGGCAGGCTGCGCATGTTCGCGCCGAGCCCGATGCCGGCCGGGTGGCGCGCCACCAGCGCGTCGTACGTCTCGGGCGACCGGCCGCGCTGGCACCTCGGGATGCTGACCGGCGGCCAGCAGTACGTCGGCATCGAGGAGGGCACCGCCTCGGCCCGGTCGCTGCTGCACGCGTCCGTGGACGGTGCGGCCGCCCGCGGGCACCCCGTGCGCGTCGCCGGGCACCGCTGGTCGACCTGGCACGACCACGGCGGCGACTACGCCCTCTCCCGCCGGCTGCCGGCGTCCCGCGGCCACCACGGCGAGACCCTGCTCGTGATCGGCTCGGCCCCGCCCGCGCAGGTGCGTGCCCTGGCCACGTCCTTGCGGCCACGCGCCTGAAAACGCCTGGGTCCACCTGAGGGGCCGTCAGCCGGTGCCGCCCGGGCAGGTCACTCCCCGGCGTCGTCCCCGGTCGCTCCGATCACCTCGTCGAGCCGGGCGCGGGCACCCTCGAGGGCGTCCTGGCAGACGCGGGCCAGCTGCTCGCCCTTCTCCCACAGCGCCAGGGACTCCGCGAGGCTGGTGCCGCCCTGCTCCAGGACGCGGACCACCTCGACCAGCTGGTCGCGGGCCTCCTCGTAGGAGGGCTGCTGCCCGTCGGTGTCGTCCGCGGGGCCGTCGGCGGGCTTGTCGTCAGGGAGCTTGGTCATCGGTGTCCTCCTCGAGGGCGGCGGGGTCGACCAGGGGCACGGAGTCGACGGTGTCGGTGGTGACGCCCAGCCGGCCGTCGGCGAGGCGCACCAGCAGGTCCTGGGCGACGGCGACGTCGGCCACGCTGGACAAGGCGTGCCCGTCGGCGTCGGTGAGCACGGCGTAGCCGCGCCGCAGCGTGGCCAGCGGCGAGAGCGCGCGGACCCGGGCGAGCCGGTGGCCCAGGTCGGCCTCGGCCCGGTCGAGCCGGAGGCCCAGGCAGCGCCGGGCACGGTCGCGCAGCTGCCCGATCTCGCCACCGCGCTCGGCCAGCCCGGTGCGCGGGTCGGCGAGGCAGGGGCGGGACCGGAGCTGGTCGAGGGCGCGCTGCTCGCGCTCGACCAGCGCCCGGACGGCGTACCGGGCCCGCTCGCGGGCCTGCAGCACGCGTTGGGCCTCCTCGGCGACGTCGGGGACCACCAGCTTCGCGGCGTCGGTCGGCGTGGAGGCGCGTACGTCGGCCACCAGGTCGAGGATCGGCGAGTCGGGCTCGTGCCCGATCGCCGAGACCACCGGGGTGGTCAGGCCCGCGACGTGGCGGACCAGCGACTCGTCGGAGAAGGGCAGCAGGTCCTCCACCGACCCGCCGCCGCGGGCCACCACGACCACATCGACGTCCGGGTCGCGGTCGAGCACACCGAGCGCGTCCATCACCTCGGAGGCACATCTGACGCCCTGCATCGCGGCGTACCGCACCACGAACCGGACTCCCGGCCACCGGCGGGTGGCGTTCTGGAGAACGTCGCGCTCGGCCGCGGACCCTTGGGCGGTGACCAGCCCGACAGCCCCGGGCAGGAACGGCAGCGTCCGCTTCAGCTCGGCCGCGAAGAGTCCCTCCGCTGCCAGCAGCCGGCGGCGTCGTTCCAGGCGGGCGAGCAGCTCTCCCTCACCGACCATCCGGATCTCGCGCACCTGCAGCGACAGCGTGCCACGGTTGGGGTAGTACGACGGCTTGGCGTAGACCACCACCCGGGCGCCGTCGACCAGCGGCGCGGGCAGCGCGTCGACCACGGCGCGCGGGCTGGTCAGGGTCACCGAGATGTCGGCCAGCCGGTCCCGCAGCGTCATGAACACCGTGTTCATCCCCTCGCGCCGGGACACCTGGGTGAGCTGGCCCTCGACCCAGATCGTGCCGAGCCGGTCGATCCAGCCGCCGATCGCCTGCGCGACCTGCCGCACCGGCGCCGGCTGCTCGGGGGAGGTCTGCAGGGCCACGGTGCGACTCTAGGCTCTGGGCCCGACGGGATCTCCGGCGCGCCGCTCGGGGCGTCACGGTTTGGTCCCAAACCGCAGCAGCCACGCCCCGCGACCTGCCGTTCGTGGCCAATCGTGGAGCGATCCGACCACCGGTGCGAGCCCCGAATCCCGGAGACCTCGCTCACAACCGTTCGGCCAGCGGCGGCTCCCTCCTAGGATGGGGCGCATGGACACCGACCTGGGCACTCCGGCCGTCGTCGGCCCCGAGGCCGCCGAGCGCGCCGTCCTCCTCGCTGCGCCGCGCGGCTACTGCGCCGGCGTCGACCGGGCCGTGATCACCGTCGAGAAGGCCCTGGAGCTCTACGACCCTCCGATCTACGTGCGCAAGCAGATCGTGCACAACAAGCACGTGGTCGCCGACCTGGAGCGCCGGGGCGCGGTGTTCGTCGAGGAGCTGGACGAGGTGCCCGAGGGCGCCACCGTGGTGTTCTCCGCCCACGGGGTCTCCCCGCGGGTGCACCGGCTGGCCGAGGAGCGGGGGCTGCGCACGATCGACGCCACCTGCCCGCTGGTGACCAAGGTGCATCACGAGGCCAAGCGGTTCGCCGGCGGGGACTACGACATCTTGCTGATCGGCCATGCCGGGCACGAGGAGGTCGAGGGTACCTCGGGTGAGGCGCCCGACCACATCCAGCTGGTGCAGGGCCCCGAGGACGTCGCGAACGTCGAGGTGCGGGACCCGTCGAGGGTCGCCTGGCTGTCCCAGACCACGCTGTCGGTGGACGAGACCATGGCCACCGTCGAGGCGCTGCGGGAGCGGTTCCCCGAGCTGGTCGACCCGCCCAGCGACGACATCTGCTACGCCACCCAGAACCGCCAGAGTGCGATCAAGGAGATCAGCCGTGACGCCGACCTGGTGATCGTGGTCGGCTCGGCGAACTCCTCGAACTCCGTCCGACTCGCCGAGGTGGCCCTGGAGGCCGGTGCCCGGGCGGCGCGCCGGATCGACGACGCCTCGGAGATCGACGACGCCTGGTTCGACGGGGTGCACACGGTGAGCGTCACCTCGGGTGCCTCGGTCCCGGAGGACCTGGTCGACGGCGTGCTGACCCTGCTCGCCGACCGGGGCTACCCCGGAGCACGGGCGGTGCACTCCGCGGAGGAGTCGCTCACGTTCGCCCTTCCCCCCGAGCTGCGCCGTGACCTCCGCGCGGCGGCGCGAACGAAGTAGCGGCCGGCATGGCGCGCTGGTTCGACGTACATCCGGTCGACCCGCAGCCGCGTTCCCTGCAGCAGATCGCCGGCATGCTGCGCGACGACAGGCTGGTCGCCTACCCGACCGACTCGGGCTATGCCCTGGGCATCCAGCTGGGCAACCGGGAGGGTCTGGAGCGCATTCGCAGGATCCGCCGCCTCGACGACAAGCACCACTTCACCCTGGTGTGCCACGACTTCGCCCAGCTGGGTCAGCTGGTGCACATCGAGAATGCGGTGTTCCGGGCGATCAAGGCCGCCACCCCGGGCCCGTACACGTTCATCCTGCCGGCGACCTCCGAGGTGCCCCGCCGGCTGATGCACCCGAAGAAGCGTACGGTCGGGGTCCGCATCCCCGAGCACACGCTGGTGCGCAGGCTGCTCGAGGAGCTCGGTGAGCCGTTGCTGTCCTCGACGCTGCTGTTGCCGGGGGAGGAGGAGCCGATGACCGAGGGGTGGGTGGTCAAGGACCAGCTGGACCACTGGGTCGACGCCGTCATCGAGTGTGGTGAGGTCGGGTCCTCACCGACCACCGTGGTCGACTTCTCCGATGGGGCCCCCGAGATCGTGCGTCAGGGCGCCGGCGAGGTCTCCCGCTTCGGGTGAGAGCGGACACCGGGGTGGCTGCGCCGGTCCGCGACGTGGTGCCGGATCCCGAGCACCAGCAGGGCGAGCCCGTACCCGACGACCAGGACGTCGGCGTTGTGCGCCAGCCCGGAGACCACGCCCTGCACGTAGCCGTTGCCGGGGAGGCCCACCTCGCTGCGGTCCACCGCGGAGAGCACCACCGAGCAGGCCAGCAGCAGCATCGGTGGCAGCACGCCGACCCAGAAGAAGTCGCGGGGGTGCACCACGAGCGCGGCCCCGAGGCAGATGAGCACGAAGCCGACACCGAACACCCAGCCCATCCGCAGGCCCAGCACGGCGTCGACGGTGGCGACGAGCGCGCAGGCGAGCACGGCAAGCCGGGCGACCCGGTCACCCGGCAGCCGGCCTTCTTCCCACAGTGTGGGCGCCCTCACGACCACCACGGTAGGGCGGCCGGGTCGGCAGCGTGCGTGCCACGCCGTGGGACCTGCTGTTTGGTCCCAAACCGCGGGAATTCGGGCTGTTGTGACACGTGTGTGGGTTGGGTGAGGCCGGGCCGCGCGGTAGCCGCCCAGCCCCGTGAGTGCCTCGCGTCATGTCAGACGAGCCACAATTGTCGGCCTAGGACAGGGGATCAGGCGTCCCACCGTGCAGCAACCCTGCAATTGCGGGGCGGGATGGGGCTCCGGGACCAACCCCCGCAGCGTCCTGCCTCAGGCTCCCCGTTCCCGGGTGCTTCGCGGTCGGTCCGGGGGGTCGTGGTGCTCCAGCTCCGGGCGCGGCTCGGCCACGGCGGCGAGGGTCTCGGCCGCGGTCAGCGGCCGTACGCCGCTCTCGACGGGTCGGGGCGACTCCAGCGGTGTGGTCGCCACCCCGGCGTCCTGGAACTGCCGCGCGGTCACCAGAACCCGGCCTTCCAGCGACCCGATCGTCCGGTTGTAGGCCTCCACCGCGGAGCCCAGCGACCGTCCCAGCCGGTCGAGGTGGCCTCCCATGGTGCCGAGCCGGTCGTACAGCTCCCGGCCGAGCTCGTGGATCTCGCGGGTGGACTCGCTCAGCCGCTCCGCGGTCCATCCGTGGGCGACGGTGCGCAGCAGCCCGATCAGCGTGGTCGGGCCGGCGAGGACCACGTCGCGGTCGGCGGCGTACTCGATCAGGTCGGGGTCGGCCCCCAGCGCTGCGGCCAGGCAGGACTCCGACGGCACGAACAGCACCACGAACTCGGGCGCCTGCGGCAGCGCCCGCCAGTAGGCCTTGGCCGAGAGGCCGTCCACGTGGGCGCGCACCTGGCGGGCATGGCGGCGCAGCAGGTCCGGCTGCTCGTCGGCTGGAGCCGCGAGCGCGTCGAGGTAGGCGTCCAGCGGTGTCTTGGCGTCCACGACGACCTGGGCGTCGCCGGGGAGGTGGACCACCAGGTCGGGCCGGCGCGAGCCGTCCGGGCCGGACAGGTGCACCTGCTCCCGGAAGTCGCAGTGGCCGACCAGGCCGGCCGCCTCGACGGTACGGCGCAGGTGCAGCTCGCCCCATCGGCCACGGACCTCGGGACGACGCAGCGCGGTCGACAGCGAACGGGTCTGCTCGCTGAGACCCTCGGCGACCAGGCGCATGTCGCTGAACTGCTGGCTGAGCTGGCCCTGCCAGCTGGCCCGCTCCCGGCCGAGGTCGCGCAGCTGGTCGGCCAGCCGGTCCAGGCCCTCGTGCACGACGGCCCGCTCGCCCGGGATCGAGGACTCGGGGTCGCCCCGCCGCGCCCACCACAGGCCGGCCAGCACCCCGGCCAGCAGGCCGACGATGAGGGTGAGCACGGCGATCAGGATCTCCATGCCTCGACTGTGGCAGCGACCTCCGACAAGTGCGGGTAAGCGGGCTCAGGGGGTCGTCGGGAGCTCGCAGCTGCGGCTGTTGTGACACATCGGCCCGGGCGGTCGCGCGGTAGCCGACCGCTCCCCACCGTCCAGGGCGCTGGTGGGGTGCATTGTTCGGGCAAGGACTGCACGAAACCTGGCCGCGATCGTGCAGTTCCTGCCCATCGAGGCCGCCTTCGGCCGCACGCCGGACGCGGACCACCCGGACCTCGGGCCACCCGGACCTCGGGCCACCTCCCGGTCGCTGCCCGGTCGGTCTGCACCGGCGGCGGCCTCGGGGCAGCGCGGAGCCGTTCACGCCCCGCGGGGGTTCTCGGGAGCTCGCAGCTGTCGAGCTGTGACCCTCGATGGCGGCCCGCAAGCCGTCGTGACCCGACAGTGATGGAGAGACGGCGTCGTGGAAGGCGCTACGCCGGCGTCACGTGGGTCGGGTCCAGCACCCGGTGCAGGAACTCACGGGTGCGCTCCTCGCGCGGGTTGCCGATCACTTCGGCGGGGGTGCCTTCCTCGACGATCCGGCCGCCGTCCATGAACACCACCCGGTCGGCGACCTCGCGGGCGAAGGCCATCTCGTGGGTGACCACGATCATCGTCATGCCGTCGTCGGCGAGCCGGCGCATCACCGTCAGCACCTCCCCGACGAGCTCGGGGTCGAGCGCGGAGGTGGGCTCGTCGAACAGCATCAGCGACGGCTCCATCGACAGCGCCCGGGCGATCGCGACCCGCTGCTGCTGCCCACCGGACAACTCGGCCGGCCGGGCATCCTTCTTCTCCGACAGGCCGACCCGCTCCAGGTTCATCAGCGCGGTCTCACGTGCCTCGGCGGACGACCTGCCCAGCACGGTCTCCTGAGCGACGGTGCAGTTGGCCAGGGCCGACTTGTGCGGGAACAGGTTGAACTGCTGGAAGACCATCCCGATGTGCCGGCGTACGGCGTCGATGTCGCAGTCGGGGTCGTTCAGCTCCTCGCCGTGCACCACCACGCTGCCTTCCTGCGGCTGCTCCAGCATGTTGATGCAGCGCAGCAGCGTGGACTTGCCAGAGCCGGACGGCCCGATCACGCACACGACCTCGCGGGGGCGCACCGAGAAGTCGATGCCGCGGAGCACGTGGTTGTCGCCGAACGACTTGTGCAGGCCGGCCAGGCGCACCACCGGGTCGCCGGTGCGGGCCTCCTCGTGGGTGGCTGCGGTCGTGCCCGGTCCTGTCATGTGCGGCTCACCCGTTCCTCGTCCCGGACGCCTCCATGCGCCGTACCAGCCAGGACAGCGGGAGCGTGATCACCAGGTAGCCCAGCCCCGCCACCACGAGCGGCGTGATGTTCGCGGCGTTGTTGGCCTCGCCCTTGCCGAACGCGGTCAGCTCGAAGTCGGCCACCGTCAGCCCGATGAAGTACACCAGCGAGGAGTCCTTGATCAGCATGATCAGCTCGTTGGTCAGCGGCGGCAGCATGATGCGGAACGCCTGCGGCAGCACGATCTTGCGGGTCGCCACGCCCGCGGTCATCCCCAGCGAGCGGGACGCCTCCACCTGACCGCGCGGCACCGCCTGGATGCCCGCCCGGATGGTCTCGGCCATGTAGGCGCTGCCCACGATGCCCAGCGCCAGCCAGGCCGTGCCGTACGGCGAGAACGGGATGACCAGGCCGGCGAACGCCAGCGGCAGCAGCGACAGCGTGATGAACACGACCAAGGTGGGCAGCCCCCGGAAGAACTCGATGTAGATCGTCGCGACCCACCGGTACGGCGCGACCTCGGACAGTCGCATCAGTGCCAGCAGCGTGCCGACCACCAGGCCGAGCACGAAGCCGCCGACCGTGTAGGTGATGGTGTGCACCAGCGCCGAGCCCAGCCCGTGCAGCACGGTGTCCCGGGCGATCGCGACGTTGAAGAAGACGTGGGCGATCTGGTCCCAGTTCGCCAGCAGGACCGCGGCCACGATCACGGCGGCGAGGACGCCGTACTGGACGACGCGCGCCCGCTGCCGACGCTTGCGGGGGCTGGTGCGGCGTCTGGCCGGCTCCGCCGCGACCGCGGTCATCGACTCACCCGTTGACGTTCTTGGGTGCGGTCCCGAACCACTTCTTGAAGATCTGCTGGTAGGACCCGTCCTTCTTGGTCTTCGCGATCACCGTGTTGAGCCGGTTGACCAGCTTGGTGGCGTTGGCGTCGCCCTTCTTGGCCATGAAGCCGTAGTGCTCGCCGGTGTTGAACTCCTTGGTGACCTCGGCGCCGGAGTTCTGGTTGGCGAAGTTGTACTCCGGGCCGTTGTCGTTGATCGCGGCATCGACCGCACCGGTCTTGACCGCGTTGAACTCCGAGAGCGAGTCGTCGAAGACCACCGTGGTGTAGCCGTACTTCTTGGCGTACTTGTTGGCGTAGATCTGACCGGTGGTGTCGGTCTGCACCCCGAGCTTCTTGCCCTTCAGGTCGGCCAGGCCCTTGTACGGCGACTTCTTCGTCACCAGCAGGGCCTGGGTGGCGTTGAAGTAGGGGTCGGAGAACTGTACGGACTTCTTGCGCTCGGGGGTGATCGTGGCCGCGCCCATGCCCAGGTCGCACTGGTTGGCCGCGAACGCGGCGCCGCCGGTGATCTGGTTCCACCCGATCGAGACCACGTTCATCTTCACGCCGAGGTCGTCGGCCAGCTTCTGCAGCATGCTGGCGTCGAATCCGACGACCTTGCCACCCTTGGTGAACTCGAACGGCTTGTAGGGCAGGTGGGTGCAGACCGTCAGTGTCTTGGCCTTGACCAGCTGGACGCCGTTGGCGGTGCCCCCGCTGGACCCGCCGCACGCCGTGGTGAGGGCGAGTCCGGAGCCAGCGACGAGGACGCCGATCGTGCGGAGGAACCGGGACCTGGGGCAGGGTGAGGTGGGCATCATGCTCCTTGCTGGTCGACGACGACGCCCTCGGGGGCGACATGACCGGGCACCATAACGGCCCTCCGCGGGACCGGCAAGCATGGCGCGGGCCCGTCGCGCGATCGTTGCGGTGCCGAGACGTCCGGTTCTCAGGCAGCTGTGGTCTGCGAGGTCGTGGACCTCCCGGGGAGGTTGCGCTCGCGGCGCTGTCGGAAGAAGTCCCAGTAGTCGTCACAGGTCGAGCAGCAGAGCGAGCGTCTCTCGGACTTGGCGCAACTGAACGGGAGAGACTGCGCCGACTGTCGGCCCGAGCCTCGACGTTGCCACCGACCGGACGTGCTGGCATTGCGCCGATGAGTCCTGGTCCAGCCCGCGCGCCTGGCTGGCCTCGATGAGCACTTCGCTGTCGTAGCCGCGAAGCGTGGAGGTCAGCGGAACGACCTGGACGACGGTGGGATGTCGCTTGAGAACCCGTGCGCCCGTGATGACGAGGGCAGGACGAGCGAACCCGGCTTCACTGCCTTGCGGAAGCCCGAAGTCGAGTCGGACGATGTCACCCGAGGTCGGCATCAAGCCACGCGATCTCCTCGTCCGTCAGTGGGGCCGAGAGTTGCGCCCCGATCTGCTCTTGGGCGAGCGACTTCACTGCCAACGTCACGGTGTTCCCGACGGATGTCCCGAGTGATGCTGCGAGGCGCTTGATCTCATCGTGGGTGGCGGAATCGATCCGAACGCTGGTCGTTTGCATGCAGATCAGCATACTTCCCGGGTCAGTGCATCAGCCTCCCAGATCCACGACGACCGGCGCGTGGTCCGAGGCGCCCTTGCCGGCCCGCTCGTCGCGGTCGACGAACGCCCCGGTGACGCGGGCCGCGAGGGCGGGGGAGCCGAGCACGAAGTCGATCCGCATGCCCGGCTCAAGTCTTGTCTGAAACGGAACAAGTCTTGTCTGAAACGGAAGTAGTCCCAGTGTCAGCACGGCGGCGGACACGTTATACGGCGGCCATCATCTTTTGGATGGCCTGACGCGTCACTCCCAACTCGCGGGCAATATCTGCGCGCGAGAATCCATCATCGAGGAGGCTCTGCATCAGGTCGCGCCTCTCGTTCGACAGCCGTCGGGCCTGCCGGGCGTGCTCGACAGCCTGTGCGCGCACTTCCCTGATCCTTTCGAGCACTGCTTCATGCTCCGGCGAGTTCGTCATGGAGCAAGGATGACAACCAGTGGTTGTCGTGTCAACCTACGGTTGTCGTCGGCCCGGGCCGCGCGTCCACGGGTCGTCCCACATCAGTCGGACAGGTCCACGACGACCGGGGCGTGGTCCGAGGCGCCCTTGCCGGCCCGCTCGTCGCGGTCGACGAATGCCCCGGTGACGCGGGCCGCGAGGGCGGGGGAGCCGAGCACGAAGTCGATCCGCATGCCGCGGTTGCGCTCGAAGCGCTGCCGGAAGTAGTCCCAGTAGGTGTAGCCGTCGGCGCCGTGCACGTGCGGACGGACCACGTCGGCGTACCCGTCGTCGATGAAGCGCCGGAACGCCTCACGCTCGGGCGGGGTCACGTGGGTGGACCTCGCGAACCGGGTGATGTCGAAGACGTCCTCGTCGGTCGGGGCGATGTTCCAGTCGCCCACCAGCGCGGTCTGCCCGTCGAGCCAGGCGCCGGCCGCCTCCCGCAGCCGGGCCAGCCAGTCGAGCTTGTAGAGGTAGTGCGGGTCGTCGGGCTTGCGGCCGTTGGGCACGTACAGCGACCAGACCCGAACGCCGTCGCAGGTGACGCCGAGCGCCCGGGCCTCCCGGGCCGCTGGGTCGCCCCAGCCCGGCATGCCGTCGAACCCGACCGTGACCTCGTCGAGGCCAACCCGGCTGATCACCGCCACCCCGTTCCACTGGTCGACGCCGGCGGCCGCGATGTCGTAGCCCAGCGAGGCCAGCCCCATCAGTGGCAGCTGGTCCTCGCGTGCCTTGGTCTCCTGCAGCGCGAGCACGTCGACGTCGTGGCGCTCCAGGAAGGCCTCGACCCGGTCGATCCGGGACCGCAGCGAGTTGACGTTCCAGGTGGCGATCCGCACGCGGGCAGCCTACGAGGCGGGCACCGTCAACGGCCCAGCACCATCGGGACGACCACCCGACGGGCGTAGCGGGCCATGTCGGCCAAGGTGTCCAGCCGGGGCGGCGCGTCGGTGGTCAGCAGCAGCGACTGCGCCAGCCGGGCGAAGGTCGCGGCGAGGTCGTCGATGTCGGCCACCTCGGTGTTGCCGACGTACGCCCGCAGCGTGCGGATCCGGTCGGCCACCAGCGTGGCGGACAGCGCCAGCACGTCCCCGGCCCGCAGCGTGAGGCCGGCCAGGGTCTCGTCCTGGTCGATCTCGAGCAGCAGCCGCAACAGCTTGTTCTCCCGCAGCTCGGTCACGGTGACGGCGAAGAAGGTGGCGACGTAGGCCTCCGGGTCGAACCCGGCGGTGCCGGGCGCGGGGACCTCGCCGATGGCGGTCTCGATGGTGGCCAGCACCAGCTGGGTCTCGTGCACGTAGGCGGCACGGACGATCTCGTCCTTGGTGCCGAGCCGGCGGTACAGCGTCGCCCGGTTGACGCCGGCCCGTCGGGCGATGTCGTCGGCGCTGGTGCGGCGTACACCGGTGAGCAGGAACTGCTCCCGCGCGGCTGCGATGATCGCCTCCGCCGGGTGCTGCTGCATGGCGGCGAGTATTGCATAAACGCGACAAATTCTGTTTCAATGTTGCAATGACCGCGGTGGCTCCTCGTGACGTACCCCGGCCGGACCCTGCGAAGGGCGGGATCGGCATCGCGGACCTGCTCTACGAACCGGCGCTGATGCTGGGCTCCGGCTCGGCCGTGATGCTCCAGCTGGCCGAGTGGGGGGTCGGCAAGGGGGTCGCCGAGCACTCCGACACGATGCAGCGCCCGATGGACCGGCTGCGCACCACGCTCACCTACGTCTACGTGATGGGTCTGGGCACCGAGGCGGAGAAGCAGGCCGTCGCGCGGATGGTCAACAAGGCGCACGTCCCGGTCCGGGGTGACGGGTACTCCGCCTTCGATCCCGAGCTCCAGCTGTGGGTGGCCGCGACGCTGGCCGAGGTCGGCCAGCAGATGTACGAGAAGGTCTTCGGGCCGCTCGACCCCGACACCGCCGAGCGGCTCTACCGAGAGGGCTGGGTCTACGGCACCGCCCTGCAGGTGCGCGAGGACCTGTGGCCGCCGACGCGCGCCGAGTTCGACGAGTGGTGGCAGGCCAGGGAGGCCGGCTTCCGGTCCGACCCGCAGATCCGCCGGTACGCCGCAGCACTGCTCTCCACCCGCGACGCGAAGTGGTTCGTCAAGCCGGCGAGCCCGCTGATCAGCCTGGTCACCCGGGGCAACCTGAGCCCCCGTGCCCGCGAGGTGCTCGGCTTCGCGTGGACGGCCCGCGACCAGCGGCGGTACGACGCGGTGTGGCGCGTGGTACGCCGGGTCTACCCGCGCGTCCCCAGCGCCGTACGTCGCCTCCCCGCCCGGGTCGCGGTGGCGGAGTTCCGCTGGCGGATGCGCACCGGCCGCCGGGTGATCTGAGGGCCGGCGGGGTTCGGGCCCCTTCTCGGCCGGACCCGCGGAGCGGGATGGCCGCGAGCACCCGCGACACGGTCCCGGATGCCGATTGGGCAGAAACTGGAGCTCGGCGGCCCGGTATTTCACGGTTTGGGACCAAACGGTGGCCCCCTGGTCGGGTCGGCCCAGCCCCACGCCGTTCACGTAGGCTCTGCCCGTGTTCCTCGCTTCGCTCGTCAACGTGCCCTCGGCCACTCGGCCTCGAGCAGCAAGCTGCTCGGGCACTCGCTAACCTCGGCCCGTGGCTCTCACCATCGGCATCGTCGGACTGCCCAACGCCGGGAAGTCGACCCTGTTCAACGCGCTGACGAAGAACGACGTGCTCGCGGCGAACTACCCGTTCGCCACGATCGAGCCGAACGTGGGCGTCGTGGGCGTTAGCGACGACCGTCTGGGCCGGTTGGCCGAGATGTTCGACTCGGCGAAGGTGATCCCGGCGACGGTGGAGTTCGTCGACATCGCCGGCATCGTTCAGGGTGCCTCGGAGGGGGAGGGGCTGGGCAACAAGTTCCTCTCCCACATCCGCGAGTCCGCCGCCATCTGCCAGGTCACCCGGGTCTTCCGCGACGACGACGTCTCCCACGTCGACGGCACGATCGACCCCGGCAGCGACATCTCGACGATCCAGACCGAGATGGTCCTGGCAGACCTGCAGACCGTGGAGAAGGCCGTGCCGCGGCTGGAGAAGGAGGCCAAGGGCAACAAGGGGCTGGCCCCGGTCCTGGCCGCGGCGAGGCAGGCGCAAGAGGCGCTCGAGGCCGGTACGCCGATCATCAACACCCAGATCGACCGCGCTCTCATCCGCGAGCTCTCGCTGCTGACCGCGAAGCCCTACCTCTACGTGTTCAACTGCGACGCCGACGAGCTCGCCGACGAGGAGCTCAGGCAGCGCATGCGCGACCTGGTCGACCCCTCCGAGGCGATCTTCCTCGATGCCAAGTTCGAGTCCGAGCTGGTCGAGCTCGACGACGACGACGAGGCGCTGGAGATGCTGCACGAGCTCGGCGTCGACGAGCCCGGCCTCGACGTGCTGGCCCGGGTCGGCTTCGACACCCTCGGCCTGCAGACCTTCCTCACCGCCGGTCCCAAGGAGTCCCGCGCCTGGACGATCCGCAAGGGCGCCACCGCCCCCGAGGCCGCCGGGGTGATCCACACCGACTTCCAGAAGGGCTTCATCAAGGCCGAGGTGGTCTCCTACGACGACCTGATGGCGGCCGGCTCGATGAACGCCGCGAAGGCCGCCGGCCGGGTCCGGATGGAGGGCAAGGACTACGTCATGGCCGACGGCGACGTGGTGGAGTTCCGCTTCAACGTGTAGGAGCCAGCAGGTGTCGACCTTCCGGGCCCAGCCTTCGCGCACTCACCGGCGGTAGCCAGCCTCCGCTCGTTGCTGGGTCGTGCCCTGGGCCGCACACGGACGACCACAACCGCTTCAGGACGGGCCGGCACCGGGCCGTGGGGCGGTTGTGGTCGTCCGGCGGCGTCAGCCCGTCAACGGCAGGTCACGCGTCCGGTTGCGACCGGCGGCGAGGGCCCGGCACCGACGTTCCAGCCCGGCGAGCTCGGCCTGCAGCAGCTTGGTCTCCAGGTCCCGGTACGCCGCGGGCAGCAGCCGCCGGACCAGGCCCGTGCCCACCTTCCCCACGAGCGTCCCCCCGGGTGGACGGTGTTCCGCTGTCCAGGTCACGGTGGCTCCCCCCGGTTTCGCCAGCACCTGCAGGGTGCCGTCGAAGCCGACCTCGTCGGCCCGCAGTCGGAAGCGTCGACCGGCCTCGGAGAACTCGGTGACGCAGAGCGTGTAGGGCTCGACCACCCCGGCCCGGTCGGCGAGCTCGACACTCACCGCCGGGCCCAGCCGCGCGCCCGGGTCGACGTCCCTGGTCGGACACCAGAGTCGCAGCCAGCCGAGGTCGCTCATCCGGGTCGCCACGTCGAAGACGTGGTCGGGTCCGAAAGGCACGGTGCGCCGGGACGTGAACATCGCAGTCTCCCCCTGTTCTCCACAGCAACCCGCTGTGGTGACGTGACGTCGTAGAGGCTGACGCCTGACCCGCTCGCGTTCGTTGACCGGCCGGCCGCCACAAATCGCCGCGGCCGATCATCACCGCCCCAGCCGGACAGCCCATGTGCTGCAAGTCACTGCACACGGAGTATTGACGTATTTACACGGTTTCAATCACAATTATTCGTGTCAATATCCAACCTGGGGGATGCCATGCACATCGAAACTTGTCAGCCTGTCGAACCGGTTCAGGCCGCCGTTGCCCACCACTGGGTCGGCGCCGCCCTGGTGGGGATGGGCGACGGCGACACCGCTCGCGCCGAGCACGCGGCGCGGACCGGACGGCACGTGCTGCCGGTGGCGACCCGTATCGAGGTGCTCGAGGTCTACTGCTCCCGCTGCCGGATCCGCTACAGCGGCGCCTCCTGTCGGGGTCCGTGCGCGGGACCGCTCGCTCGCTCTGCCTGAAGGGCTCGGAGCGGGAGAGCCGGCGAGGCTGTGGGGTACGAGACCGGATCGCTCACGGCGACCCAGCCAGGCCGACGCGGGCCCCGGTCGTCACCCGAAGGTGAGCTCCACGACGGGGATCTCCTGGTCGACCGGTCCACCGGCGCCGGCGAACCTGCCGAGCACGCCCTCGAGCCACGGCCAGAGCCGGCCGTAGCGCCGACGTACGTCGGCAAAGGTCTCGGCTGCCTCCGCCGGGGTGAGCACCCGCGCGACCGCGGGCACGCCGCGATGCGTGCCGAACCAGAGCCGGACGTGGGGATCCGCGGAGATGTTGCGGAACCACTGCGCGCGGCGACCCTTGCCGGACATCACCCGGATCGCACCGGGCTCCCGGGCCACGACCTCGACGACGACCTGACGCGGCAGGCCGGTCCGGCGGCCCCGGTGCTCGACCATCACGAACCGTCCGGCGGCGAGGAAGCCCAGCCCGGCCCTGAACAGCGGGATCGGGGCGCGCATCAGCCGCCGGTTGCCGAAGGCCCAGAGGGTCACGTCCGACGCGATGCCCACGGCCGGACGCTACCAGCCGGCGGGCCGGACGGCTGGTGGCGACCGGGACGCCGGCCGGGGTGAGAACGTGGACCCATGGAGCTCTCCGAGATTCCCCTGGTCGCCGCCCCGATGGCGGGCGGGCCGACGACACCGGGGCTGGTCCTGGCCGCGGAGGACGCCGGGGCGTTCGGCTTCCTCGCTGCCGGCTACCAGACCCCCGAACGGCTGGCCGAGGACCTGGCCGCCGTACGCGCGCACACCGAGGCCTTCGGGGTGAACCTGTTCGTGCCCGAGACCCGCCCGGTCGACCGCGAGGCGGTGCTGGCCTACCGCGAGCGGCTGCTCCCGGAGGCCGAGCGAGCCGGCGTGGCGCTGCCGGAGCCGCCGTGGGCCGACGACGACCGCTGGGAGGCGAAGCTCGAGCTGCTGGAGAACGAGCCGGTGCCGTGGGTGAGCTTCACCTTCGGCCTGCCCGGCGAGGACGTCGTCGAACGGCTGCACGACGCCGGAACCGAGGTGGCGGTGACCGTGACCGATCCCGCGGAGGCCGGAGCGGCCGACGGGCAGGGCGCCGACGCGCTGGTGGTCCAGGCCGCCGGCGCCGGGGGGCATCGGGCCACGCACGACCAGGGGGCGACGCCGAACGACCTCGCGCTGCCCGACCTGCTGCGGGGGGTCGGTGCCGCCACCGCGCTGCCGCTCATCGGCGCCGGCGGCGTCGGAACCGTCGAGGACGTCCTGGAGGCGCTGGGAGCCGGCGCGCTGGCCGTCGCCGTCGGTACGGCGCTGCTCCTGACCGACGAGGCCGGCACGAAGCCCACCCACCGGCGCGCCCTGAGCGAGGCGCCGGGGGCCGCGACCACGCTCACCCGGGCCTTCACCGGCCGGTGCGCTCGCGCCATCCGCAACGAGTTCGTCGACCGGTACGACGCCGGTGCCCCCGCCGGGTACCCCGCGGTCCACCACCTGACCCGGCCGCTGCGCGCCCACGCGGCCGAGGCCGACGACCTCGAGCGGCTGCACCTGTGGGCCGGCACCGGGCACGCCGAGGCGCGGACCGGGCCGGCCGCCGAGGTGCTCGCGGGCCTGGTGCCCTGATGGCGTACGTCGACGTTGCCGGGCACCGCATCTGGCACGAGGTCACCGGCACCGGGCCGCCGGTCGCACTGCTGCACGGCGCCTTCGGCGGGTCGAGCTCGTTCGCGGGGATGGCGCCGTCCCTCGCAGGCCACGGCCACCGCGTCCACGTCCCCGAGCGTCCCGGGCACATGCACAGCCCGGACCTCGACGAGCCGCTGACCTACGGCGGCATGGCGGTCCACACCGCCGACTACCTCGAGCAGGTCGTCGGTGAGCCGTGCGACCTGGTGGGCTGGAGCGACGGCGCGGTGGTCGCGCTGCTGCTCGCGCGGGACCGCCCGGAGCTGGTGGGCCGGGCCGTGCTCGTGGGGCAGTACTACAACTCCGACGGCAGGGTCCCCGACAGCCCGATCGACGCCGCCCTGCAGCGTCCCGAGACCTTCGAGTTCCTGCGGCGCGGGTACGCCGAGGTCTCGCCCGACGGTGCCGACCACTTCCGGGCGGTCTTCGAGAAGACCATGCACATGATCGACACCGAGCCGGAGATCGACCTGGCCACGCTCGCCGGGGTGGCAGCACCCACGCTGGTGCTGCAGGGGGACCGCGACGAGGTCACCGTGCAGCACAGCCGGGCGGTGGTGGCCGCGTTGCCCGACGCCCGGCTCGCCGTGCTCCCGGGCACCCACCTGCTGCCGCTGGAGCTGCCCGACGTGGTCAACCCGCTGCTGGCGAGCTTTCTCGCGCGCTGAGTCTGCACATCGAGCAATTTTGCATCCAACGCAACTTTGCGTAGGCTGCAACACATGACCGATGTGCTGCATCCGCCCGAGCCCACGGCCCCCGGGCTGCGGGAGCGCAAGAAGCAGGCGACCCGGCGCCGGATCAAGACGGCGGCCCTGGCGCTGGCCCTGGAGCAGGGGCCGGATGGCCTGACCGTCGAGGCGATCGCGGAGGCGGCCGAGGTCTCCCCGCGCACGTTCTTCAACTACTTCGACTGCAAGGAGGAGGCGCTGATCGGCGACGGTGCCCAGGTCGCCGGCCAGCTGCGCGACCTGGTCGCGGCGCGGCCCGCGGACGAGCCGCCGCTGCGCATCCTCCGTGCCGCCGTGCTCGACAGCGACCTGCTCTCGGCCGAGCACCTCGACCGCGACCGGGTGCTGGCCCGGCAGCGGCTGGTGCGCGACCACCCCTCGCTGCTGCCGCGCCAGCTCGCGCAGTACGCCGTCATCGAGCGCGCCCTGATCGACGCGCTGGCCCAGCGGCTCCACGACGACCCCGACCGCGAGCTGCGGCCCGCCCTGCTCTCCGCGATCGCGGTCACCGTGATCCGGGTCGCGATGCAGCGCTGGACCGCCGACGCCAGCCGACCCCTGACCGAGCTCGTCGACGAGCAGTTCGGGCTGCTCGAGGAGAACCTGTGACCCAGACCACCGAAGCGCCCACCCGCACGGCCGGGCCCGCCCAGCCGCTGTCGCGGCGCAAGCTGATCGTCATCTTCGTCGGCCTGATCCTGGGGATCCTGATGGCCGCGCTGGACCAGACGATCGTGGCCACCGCCCTGCCCACGATCGCCGGGCAGCTGCACGGCCTGCAGCAGATCTCGTGGATCATCGCGGTCTACCTGATGACGCAGACCATCGCGATGCCGGTCTACGGCAAGGTCGGCGACTTCATCGGGCGGCGCAACGCCTTCCACCTCGCGATCGGCATCTTCCTGGCCGGGTCGGTGCTGGCCGGCCTCTCCCAGTCGATGGGCATGCTGATCGCCTTCCGGGCGGTCCAGGGGATCGGCGCCGGCGGCCTCATGGTCGGTGCGCAGACGATCATGGGCGAGATCGTCAGCGCCCGCGAGCGCGGCAAGTACATGTCGGTGATGGGCCCGATGATCGGCGTGGCGACCGTGCTCGGTCCGTTGCTGGGCGGGTACCTCACCGAGCATGCCTCGTGGCGCTGGATCTTCTACATCAACATCCCCGTCGGCATCGCCGCGGTGGTGGTGACCGGGCTGACGCTGAAGCTGCCCCATCCACAGGTCAGGCAGAAGGTCGACCTGCTCGGCGCCACCCTGATGGCCGCGATGGTCGGCTGCCTGATCCTGGTGCTGACCTGGGGCGGGCGCACCTATGCCTGGTCCTCGCCGGTGATCATCGCCCTGTCGGTCGGGTTCGTGGCGCTGGTGCCCGCCTGGCTGTACGCCGAGCACCGCGCCGAGTCCCCGGTGATGCCGATCCGGCTGTTCCGCGACGACGTCTTCCGCACCAACGTGCCGCTGGCGTTCCTCGTCGGGGTGGCGATGTTCGGGGCGGTCAGCTACCTGCCGACGTACCTGCAGCTGTCGCTGGGCGCCAGCGCGACGTACTCCGGCGTGCTGATGCTGCCGCTGATGGGCGGGCTGATGTTCTCCGCGGTGATCACCGGGCAGACGATCAGCCGCACCGGCCGCTACAAGGTCTTCCCGATCGTGGGGACCGCGGTCGCCGCCGTCGGGATGTACCTGCTCTCGTTCCTGGACGCGAGCACCTCACGGGCGACCTCCAGCCTCTACATGGTGGTGCTCGGCCTGGGCATCGGGCTGGTGATGCCGACCCTGGTGCTGACCGTGCAGAACTCCGTGTCCCGCAAGGACATGGCCACTGCCACGGCGGGGGTGAACTTCTTCCGCCAGATCGGAGCCTCGGCGGGGACCGCGATCATCGGGTCGCTGTTCATCAGCCGGCTGACCACGGACCTGGCCACCAAGCTGCCCGCCGGGGCGGCGAGCCAGGTCGGCAAGCACGCCGCCGGTATCACCCCCGGGAAGCTCGCCCAGCTGCCACCCTCGATCGCGCACGACTTCGTGGTCTCCTACGCCAACGCGCTGACCCCGCTGTACGCCTACCTGGTGCCGCTGCTGGTGCTCGGCTTCCTGGTCGCGCTGGTCGTCAGGGAGAAGCCGCTGGCGGTGACCCTGGGAAGCAACGCCCGGGACCCACGCGACGAGGACGACGAGCAGGAACGGGCAGCCTGAGGCGGCTTCATCGGGCCAGCGCTCAACCACCGTGGAGGTAGGCCGCAATGCTGTCCTCGTCCCAGCGGTGGCTCTCCCGGAGGCCGTCGGCGAGCATCGCGAGGTACGCCGCGGTCGGCTGGCTGTGCTCGACGGCATGCAGCCCGTGGGGCGCGGTGAACGTCAGCATCGCCAGCCCGTCGCGGGTGCCCACCTGCACCAGCGTCTCGTAGTGACCCGGGCCGGCCTGGTGCCGTCCGGTCTCCAGCCCGCCGATCACCACCTCCTCGAGCGGGTCGCCCGGCTCCGGGACCCGGTGCATCTCCTGGGCGGCCACGTCGACGAACTGCTCGGCGGTGATGCGGTACGCGCGGGCCGGGGTCGGCCCCGGGACGTCGTGGTCGTAGAACGCCACGCCGCCACCCCAGGCGGGTGATTCCCCGGCGAAGTAGATCCGCCCCGGCAGCTCCACCGGCACGTCCTCGCGCGGCAGGGTCCGGTCGCGGGCCCCGACGTAGGTCACCCGGGCTCCGTCCGGCCGGCCGCCGGTCAGGTACGCGGCGAGCCGGCCGCGACACATGTTGGAGCCGTAGCTGACGTACCAGACCTCGTGCACGCTCCCCGAGCATGCCACCCGGTGCTCCCGCCGGCACCGCTACACTCAGCCGAAATGGAACACGTTCTAGATCCGCTGGCACCGGCGACCCTGGGCCCGGTCCGGTTGCGCAACCGGGTCATCAAGGCTGCGACGTACGAGGGGCTCAGCCACCGGGGCCTGGTCACCACCGACCTGGTCGACTTCCACCTCGCCTACGCGCGCGGGGGCGTGGGGTTGACCACGGTCGCCTACTGCGCGGTCTCCCCGGAGGGGCGGACCCACGAGCACCAGGTCCTGTGGCGGGACGAGGCGATGCCGGGGCTGCGCCGGCTCACCGAGGCGGTGCACGCGGAGGGGGTCGCAGTGAGTGCGCAGATCGGGCACGCGGGCCCGGTCGCGGACCCCCGCGGCAACCGGATGCCGGCGATCGGACCGGGCCGCGCCTTCCCCAACCAGGGCGGCGGGGTCACGCGCGCGGCCAGTGCGGCCGACCTCGCGCGGGTCACCCAGGACCACGGCAGCGCCGCCCGTCGCGCGGTCGACGCCGGGTTCGATGCCGTCGAGATCCACCTCGGGCACAGCTACCTGGCGAGCGCGTTCCTGAGCCCCAGGGTCAACCGTCGCGACGACGAGTACGGCGGCAGCCTGGCCAACCGCGCCCGCCTGGCCCGCGACATCATGCGGACCGTCCGGGACGCGGTCGGCGACCGGGTCGCGATCATCGCGAAGCTGAACATGAGCGACGGCGTCCGCGGCGGGATCACCGTCGAGGAGGCGACCCGCACGGCCCGGTGGCTGGAGGCCGACGGCACGGTCGACGTGCTCGAGATGACCGCGGGCTCGTCCCTGCTCAACCCCATGTACCTGTTCCGCGGTGACGCCCCGGTGCGCGAGTTCGCGGCGGTGATGCCCCAGCCGATGCGCGCCGGCATCCGCCTGCTGGGCCGGCGGTTCCTGCGCGAGTACCCCTACCGGGACCTGTTCCTGCTGGAGGACGCCCGGAAGGTGCGTGCCGAGGTCGGGCTGCCGATGATCCTGCTCGGCGGCGTGGTCGACCGGCCGGGCATGGACCGGGCGATGGCCGCGGGCTTCGAGTACGTCGCGATGGCCCGGGCGCTGCTGCGCGAGCCCGACCTGGTCAACCGGATCGCGGACTCACCCGCGGCGGCAGTGCCTTCCCTGTGCATCCACTGCAACCAGTGCATGCCGACCAACGTCACCGGCGCCCGCTGCCCCGTGACCACCCCGGCCAGCCCCCGTGGCGCCACGTGGGGGAGCGCCGCCGGCTACGCGTGACCGGAGGGCCCGGTGCCACCGGCCGGTGACGGGCCCGTGCTCGCGTGCTGCTCTGGGCGGAGTGCGGCCGATTGAGCGGGCCCCCGCCGCGGCGCCGTTCTAGAGTCGCGTCGTGACGTTTGCCGAGACGGGTGCCGAGACGGGTCAGGACGCCGTACGAGTGGAGGCGCGGGCGGCCGATGAGCTTGTCCCCGGCCTGCTCTGGACGGCACGGCAGCCGTACCCGGACGCCCCGCTCGTGCTGCTCGGACACGGTCGCACCTCGGACAAGGACCATCCGTGGCTGGCCGACCTCGCCGGCCGGTTCACCCGACGCGGGTGGAACGTGCTCGCGATCGATGCGCCAAGTCACGGCGAACGCCGCCCACCCGGGGCCGTCGACTGGCCACGGCCAGTCGCCGAGGAGTCGACGCCCGGGTGGCGCGCCGCCCTCGACGCGGTGCGGGACGGGCACGGGGTCGGTACCGACAGGCTCCTCTACTGGGGCATCTCCATGGGCACAGCACTGGGGATCCCGCTGCTGGCCCACGACCCGAGGTTCGCCGCAGCGGTACTCGGCCTGATGCACCCCGACTGGCCCGCCCCGCCCGGCGACCGCCTCCGCGCCGACGCTGCAGCCCTGACCGTCCCGGTCCTCTTCCTCGCCAACTGGGACGACACCCGCGCACCCCGCCGAGCGGCCTTCGAGCTGTTCGACCTCATTGGCAGCACCGACAAGCGGCTGGTCGCCTACCCCGGCGAGCACGGGGACCTCCCCACCGAGGCGCTGGACCTGTCCGAGAGCTTCCTCTCCCGCTTCGTGCGCTGAACATCCGGCACGGGGTTGCACCCTCCCGCCTTCCCGGACGGGTCCGGGGGTGCGGTTGGATGGGCCGGTGACCACGACGGAACGGCCACTCGACCAGGCCTACGAGTTCGACCGGGGGATCGCGGTACGCCGTCGTGCCGGGGGCGAGTACGCCGCCGACCTCGACCCGGGATGGCGGATCGGCGGAGGCCTCAACGGCGGCTACGTGCTCGCGGTGGTCGGCAACGCCGTCCGGCACCGGCTCGCCGGCGAGGGCCACCCCGACCCGCTCGCGGTCGGCGTGCACTTCCTGTCCCCGGCCCGGCCCGGGCCGGCCACGGTCCGCACCCGGTTGCTGCGCGCCGGGGGGCGGCACGCCACCGTCGCGGCGACGCTGTCCCAGCCCGACGACGGCGAGGCTGACCGGGTCAGCGTGCTGGCGACGTACGGCGACCTCGCCCGGGCCGACGGGGAGGTCCGCACCACCCACCCCGAGCCGCAGCTGCCGCCGCTGCGGGACTGCCTGCCCGGTTCCGCCGCCCCCACCGGCCTGAAGCAGGCGGCGCCGCTGCTCGACCGGCTCGGCACCCGGCTGGACCCCGCGTGCCTGGGCTGGGCGCGTGGCGAGCCGAGCAACCGCGGGGTGATGCAGGGCTGGTTCCGGTTCGCCGACGACCGGCCACCGGACCCGATCTCGCTGCTGTTGGTCGTGGACGCGCTGCCGCCCACCACGATGGACCTCGGCATGCCCGGCTGGGCGCCCACCCTGGAGCTGACCGTCCACGTGCGGGCTGCCCCCGCTCCGGGCTGGCTGAAGGTGCGTCACCTCACCCGCAACCTCGCCGGGGGCTACTTCGAGGAGGACTGCGACGTCTGGGACGCCGCCGGCCGGCTGGTGGCGCAGTCGCGGCAGCTGGCGCTGCAGCCCCGGTGACGAACGGCGCCCCGGCTACTCCTGCCCGGTGGTGGCGCCGCGGTCGATCCCGACGACGTACCGGTGGCCGCGCTCGCCGGTGACCGTCCACAGCATGTCCGTGGCGGCCTCGTACCCGAGGTCGGCGGGATCGGCGGGCAGGGCCCGCTTGAGGGCGCGGAAGCTGCCCGGCCGCCCCACCAGGAGCCGTCCGGGCCGGTGTCGTCCCTGCGTCACCGTGGCGTACCAGGTCTCGCCGACGGCGGCGGCGCCCCGGACGTCGGCCGGGCCCTCGAACGACTCCGGCACCTCCGGTACGGCGCGTCCCGCACCGTCCCGGGCGAGCCCACCCGCCTCGTCGAGCCGGTAGTTGACCAGGCGGCGCGTGGAGCCGGCCTCGTCGTACTCGCCGGCGACCAGCCGACCGGGGGTGCCGTCGTCCCGGGACAGGAACGAGTACTGCATCCGGGCAACCCCCGGGTCGGTGGCGGCCCGGTAGTGGACCCGGGTCGGCAGCAGGTAGCGGTAGCCGAACGTCTCCGACGGGCGGTCCACCGCGACCAGGTCGGCGACCCGGCAGGCGTAGATGCCGCGCCGGTCGCCGGCGACGTAGAGCCAGTCGCCGTGCCAGGCGAGGCCGCCCGCGTTGATCGGCAGGGGCCGGAACACCGGCTCGCCGAAGCTCTCGTCGGCGGTCACCAGCAGCACGTGCCGGTAGCGGCGTGCCTCGAGGTCGACCACCGAGACCCGGCTGCCGTGGTCCTCCCCGCCGATCGAGCGGGAGTGCCAGCCGGCGACCAGCAGCCTCCCGGGCACACCGGCGGGGGCCGGGGTGACCCCGACGGGCCACCAGCGGTCGGACCGGGCGTCGGGGTCGTCCCAGCCGTAGGCCTCACCGACGGCGCGGCCACGCGCGTGCCGCTGCTGCAGTGGACGGTTCAGGTCGGCGAGCACGCCGGCCAGGCCCACGCGGCTGCCGAAGCGCTCGGTGAGCCGCCGGATCGCGGTTTCGTCCTCGTCCGTCGGGCGCAGGTGGAAACCGGGGCCGGCCGGCGAGATGGGGGAGTCCGGGCTCACCGGGGTACGGTAACCAAGCGGTCGCGGGCCTATCCTCTCGGGCATGCGAGTGGTCGTGGGTGCGGCGGTCTTCCACCGCGGCCGGCTGCTGGCCGCGCGGCGTGCGCACCCGCCCGAGCACGCGGGCGCGTGGGAGCTCCCCGGCGGCAAGGTCGAACCGGGCGAGGCCCCCGAGGCGACCGCGGTCCGCGAGGTCGCCGAGGAGCTCGGCTGCACGGTCGCGGTGACCGGATGGCTCCCGGGTGCGGAGCCGGTCGGGCCGGACCTCGAGCTGCGGGTGTGCACCGCGCGCCTGGTCACCGGCGAGCCGGTTCCCCTCGAGCACGACATGATCCGCTGGCTGGCCCCGGGGCAGCTCGACGCGGTGGGCTGGCTGCCTGCGGACCGGGCGTTCCTCGCGCGGCTGTGCCATCACGCGCGGGACTCGGGCTGAACCGCCGCCGATCGGGCAGGTACTGCAGCTCAAGGCCCCGGATTGTCGCGGTTTGGGACCAAACCGCGACCGGACCGGCCCGCTCGACCGCCTAGCATCGTCGCCATGGAGAAGCGCTTGCTGCTGGTGCACGCCCATCCGGACGACGAGAGCATCGGCCAGGGCGCGACCATGGCCAGGTACGCCGCCGAGGGGGCCGGGGTCACCCTGGTCACCTGCACCGGCGGCGAGATGGGCGAGATCTTGGTGCCCGAGCTCGAGCACCTCGCCGCAGACCGGGACGACACCCTCGCCGAGCACCGCCGGGTCGAGCTCGCCACGGCGATGAAGGAGCTCGGGGTCACCGACCACCGCTACCTCGGCGGGTTCGGGAAGTACCGCGACTCCGGCATGCAGTGGCACGAGGACGGTCACGCCGTCGCCGCCGATGACATTCACGCCAACGCCTTCTGGGCCGCCGACCTCACCGCGGCGGCCAACGACCTGGTCCCGGTGATCCGGGAGGTCCGGCCCCAGGTGATGGTCACCTACGACGAGTTCGGCGGCTACGGGCACCCCGACCACATCCAGGCCCACCGGGTCGCGACGTACGCCGCCGCGCTCGCGGCCGTGCCGTCGTACCGACGCGACCTGGGCGAGCCCCACGACGTCCCCAAGGTCTACTGGGGGGCGATGTCGGCCAGCCGGATGCGCGAGGGGCTGAGGCGGCTCCGGGAGGCCGGAGACACCACCACGTTCGCGGGCATGGACCCCGACGGCCCGCTGCCGCCGTTCGTCTGCGAGGACGAGGACCTCGGCGCGCGCATCGACGGCGGCGCCCACGTCGAGGCCAAGATGGCCGCAATGCGGGCGCACGCCACCCAGATCAGCATGGAGGGGCCGTTCTTCGCGCTGTCCAACAACCTCGGCAACCAGGTCTTCGGGACGGAGTTCTTCCGGCTGGCCAGGGGACGACCCGGCCCCACCGGTGACGACGGGCTCGAGACGGACCTCTTCGCCGGCCTGCAGTGAGCAGCTTCCTCGACCACGACGAGGACGTCGGGACGCCCCGGCGCGGCGGCGTGCTGGCGCTGCTGGTGCTGGGGGTACTGGTGCTGCTTGCGCTCGCGGCGTACATCGGCGTCTGGCGGTACGCCGGCGACAAGGTGCCGCTGGGCACCAGGGTCGAGGGGGTCTCGATCGGCGGGCTCGCCCCGGCCCGGGCGCAGGCGAGGCTGCGCCACCACTTCGGGTCGGCCACCGGCCGGACGCTGACCTTCGTGCACCGGGGCGACCGCTACCGGCTGGTGCCGGCCCGCTCCGGGGTGAGCATCGACTACGCGGCCACGGTGCGGGCCGCGGGCGGGGGGAGCCACAGCGCCAGCCCGGCCCGGCTGTGGGACTTCCTCGCCGGTGGCAGCCTGCAGCGGCCGGTCGTCCGTTTCGACCGGCAGCGCTTCGACCGGGCCCTGCAGCGGCTGACCCGCACGATGGGACAGCCCGAGGTCGAGGGCGACATCGTCTTCCGCGACGGCCGGGCCCATCCCGTCTACAGCCGCAGCGGGCTGTCGGTGGACCGCGCGCGGATGAAGCAGCTGGTGAGCCGGCTGCTGTTCAACACCACCACCGAGACGGACCTGCCGGTCTCCTACAAGCGGCCCTACGTCCACACCGCCGCGGTGGACCGGGCGATGCGCCGGTTCGCCCGGCCGGCGATGTCGGGACCGGTGACCGTCGTCATCGGCGGGCAACGGGTCGTGGCCACGCCGGAGATGTTCGGGCCCGCCCTGTCGATGGTGCCCAACGGCCACCGCCTGGTGCCGGCGCTCGACGGCGACCAGCTGGTACGCCGGCTGCGGCCGGCGATGCGCACGGTCGGCGACAAGCCGAGCAACGCCGGGGTCCACATCGTCGACGGCCACCCGAAGCTGGTGCCGGCGGTGGTCGGCGCCAGCTTCGACAACGACCAGCTCGCCCGGGCCTTCCTGAAGCACCTGACCAGGTCCGGAGACGCGCGCACGTTCACCCTGCACGCGGCGGTCACCCGCCCGCGGGTCAGCACCGCCCAGGTGGCGGCGTACGGCATCCGGCAGCGGGTCGGCTCGGCCACCGTCCCGGCCCCGGAGGACGCGAGGCTGGTCGGAAGGCTGCACCACCACCTGGTCCGCCCGGGCCACTCGCTGTCGGTCTCCGACGTGCTCGGGCAACCCGACACCGACCTGGCGACCGCGGTGTTCGACGCGGCGTTGATGGCCGGCTACCAGATCGTCGACCGGCGGCCGGTGCAGCAGCACCACACCGGCCTGCCGGTCGGTCGCGAGGCCGCCGACGTCACCGTCCGCGACGACGGGGAGCACGGGCTGCTGCTCTCTACCGAGCGGCAGGGGAACGCGGTCACGGT
The DNA here is from genome assembly GCA_050699415.1 of Marmoricola sp. Classification (GTDB taxonomy): domain Bacteria; phylum Actinomycetota; class Actinomycetes; order Propionibacteriales; family Nocardioidaceae; genus Marmoricola. The sequence continues at coordinate 51,850 of JBOHDO010000168.1, read as the reverse complement.
GACGCTGTGGTCGACCCGCGACCGTCGGGCCCGGGTCCGGGTCGGCCGCCGCACCGGTCGGGTGAAGCCGCCGGTGCTGGTGTCGACCGGGCCCCGCTGCACGCCACGCCGGGGGACACCGGGCTACACGGTGGCGGTGAGCCGCACCGTCAGCAGGCACGGCAGCCGCACCCGCGACTCCTTCCTGACGACGTACCAGCCCGTCGAGAAGGTCGCCTGCGCGACGATGAGCATCGGGCCCAGCGCCAGCCCCGCGGGGTGACCAGACGTCAGGTCGGCGGCACCAGGTAGCGGTAGGCGTGGTGCCGTTCGAAGCCGAGTGAGGCGTAGAGCCGCTGCGCAGGCTCGTTGTCGGCCCGCACCTGCAGCAGCATCGCGCTCGCGCCGCGCTCGCCCGCCCACGCGCTGACCTCGGCCATCACGAGGTGGGCGAGGCCCTCGCGCTGGCGGTCCTGCTGCACCCTGAGGTCGCCGAACAGGGCCCAGTCGCCGACGAGGTTGATGCGGCCACGGGCCACCTGACGGTCGCCGTCCTCGACCGACACGAACGTGGCGTCGTCCAGGGCCAGCGTCGCCTCGATGGTGTCGTAGTTCGCCAGCGCGTGCTCGTTGCCGACCAGCCACTCGCGGCTGATGCGGTCCGCTCGCCGGGCCTCGAAGCTCGGGGGCGCGGCGCATCCACGGAGATTGCGGGAGAGGGCGGCAACGCCGGCGAGCAGCACGTCGGTGTCGGACTCGTCCGGGTCGCGGTCGACCCAGCCGACGTCAAGCAGCACCCGCTCGGCGGACGAGTTGAGCACGACCTGGGCCATGGGTCGTCGCCCGTGTGCGGCGTAGAAGCGGTCTGCCTCCGACAGCAGCCGGGCGAGGTCGGTCCCCGGCTCACCAAGCGCCAGGATCGAGTTCGGGCGACTCCGATCCCCACCGGAGAAGCGGAACAGCCAGTTGCCGCAGCGTTCACTCTCGAGAGGACGGAAGATCCCGGCCGCCCGCCGCTCCACCGTCTCGGCGGAGAGCCGGGAGAACCGGGACGGGCGGGGCGGCACCGGCTTGCCGGCGACGATGTCGCGGGTGGCGATGAGCACCGTCGTACCGTCCTCGCGCCTGACCAGGACCTCGCCGTCCGCCCAGCGCTCGCACACGCCCAGCACGTCGGTCATCGCCGGCCCCCCGCTCGGCCCGGTCTCGTCCCGCAGCAGGCGTCGCACCACGACGCGTTGGCCCACCACGTGGGGGCCGAGGCCATGTCGGCGGTGTCGTCCCGTTTCGGCGGGGCCCGGTTCGGGTGTCACCTCCGGGATACTAGGCTGGTCGGAGACGGCTTGCTCAAAGGAGGACCGACGTGACCTACGTCATCGCCCAACCCTGCGTCGACCTCAAGGACCGCGGGTGCGTCGACGAGTGTCCGGTCGACTGCATCTACGAGGGCGGCCGGATGCTCTACATCCACCCCGACGAGTGTGTCGACTGCGGTGCGTGCGAACCGGTCTGCCCGGTCGAGGCGATCTTCTACGAGGACGACACCCCGGAGGAGTGGAAGGCCTACTACGACGCCAACGTGCACTTCTTCGACGACCTGGGCTCCCCGGGCGGCGCGGCCAAGATGGGCGAGATCGACCACGACCACCCGATGATCGCCGAGCTGCCGCCGCAGAGCCAGGACGACTGACGCAGGTGGGCGCCTCCGGCGGCGGCCGCGACCGCGTGTCCGCCCGGCTGCCGGACTTCCCGTGGGACAAGTTGGCGCCGTACGCCGAACGCGCCCGCGCCCACGAGGGCGGCATCGTCGACCTGTCGATCGGTACCCCGGTCGACGACACCCCGGACATCGCCCAGCAGGCGCTGCGGGCTGCCGCCAACGCCCCCGGCTACCCCAGGACGGTCGGGCTGCCGGAGACCAGGCAGGCCTGCTGCGACTGGTTGGAGCGGGTCTTCGGGATCGGTGGCGTGGGACCGGACTCGGTGCTCCCGGTGGTCGGCTCGAAGGAGCTGATCGCCTCGCTGCCCAGCCATCTGGGCCTCGGCGCGGGCGACCTGGTGGTGCAGCCCGAGCTGGCCTACCCGACGTACGAGGTCGGCGCGACGCTGGCCGGCGCCTCCGTCGTCGCCAGTGACTCGCTGACCGCGCTCGGGCCGCAGCGGCCCGCGCTGCTGTGGCTGAACTCGCCCTCCAACCCGACCGGTCGGGTGCTTCCGCCCGAGCACCTGCGCAAGGTGGTGGACTGGTGCCGCGAGCGCGGCACCCTGCTGGTCTCCGACGAGTGCTACCTCGAGCAGGTCTGGGAAGGGGAGGCGACCTCGGTGCTGCACCCGACGGTCAGCGGCGGCTCGCACGAGGGGTTGCTGGCGGTGCACTCGCTGTCCAAGCGGTCCAACCTCGCCGGCTACCGCTGCGCCTTCGTGGCCGGCGACCCCGCGGTGGTCGCGGAGCTGCTCGAGGTGCGCCGGAACCTCGGCCTGATGATGCCCGCACCCCAGCAGGCGGCGATGGCGGCGACGCTTGCCGACGACGAGCACGTGACCGCCCAGCGGCGTCGCTACGAAGGCCGCAGGGCTCACCTCCGCGACGCCCTGGTTGCGGCGGGCTTCCGGATCGACCACAGCCAGGGGTCGCTCTACCTGTGGGCCACGCTTGCCGGTGAGGAGACCGACTGCTGGTCCCTGGTGTCCTGGTTCGCGGACCGCGGCATCCTGGTCGCGCCCGGCTCGTTCTACGGCCCGGCCGGCCGGCGCCACGTCCGGGTCGCGTTCACCGCCACCGACGAGCGGGTCGCCGCCGCGGTCGGGCGGCTCGGGTAGGCGGGGGTTCCTTGGGTGAAGTCCGCCCTGACGTCGATCCCGGCTACGCCAGCGTCACCAGCACGCGGTGCCCGGTCCCGGAGGCGTGGGTCCAGCCCTTCTCCGAGGCGGAGCCGATCCGCCAGGACTTGTGCGCGTACTGCACCCGGTGGAGGTGCAGCGTCTTGGCATGGGCCACCAGGAACTGCGCGACCGACCAGCCCAGCCGGTTCCCGCCCTCGCCCGGCGGGAGGCGTACGACGAGCCGCCCGTGCCCCGGCCGGGTGTCCATGACGCCGTAGGCCCGGGCGAGCGCGCGCGCCACCGGAGCCGCGGAGCCGTGCCCGCCGCTGTCGTGCACCACGCAGCTGAACCGGCCACCGGTGCTGTAGCCGGTGAGCGCGGACGCCAGCGCCCGGGCGTCCGGGGCGTGCGCCTCATAGGCCTCCGGGTACCCGCTGCGCTGCACCAGCTGGGCGGCCTCGGTGATGCGCATCTCGCGGTAGCCGTGGATCTTGTGCAGCGCGTCGTAGAACGCGTTGATCGCGTAGTAGGGGTCCATCACCTGCGCCCGGGTGCCCCATCCCTGGGACGGCCGCTGCTGGAAGATGCCGGCGGAGTCCCGGTCGCCACTGCTCAGGTTGCGCAGCTTGCTCTCCTGGAACCCCGTCGCCAGCGCGATCGAGGCGGCCCGGGCCGGCAGACCCCGCTTCACCGCGATCGCCGAGATCAGGGTCGCGGTCCGGCCCTGGCCCAGGTCTACATCGACCTGGTGGCCCTGGACGACCGCGTGACATCCCTCTGGCTCGGGGAACGGGCCCACCCCGCGGGCGATCGCGATCGCCACGGCCGCGACCGCGAGTACGACGACCGCGATGACCAGCTTGCGCATGGAGCCGGGGAACCTTAGTTGTCGTGGAGCACGGTGTTGAGCGAGACGCCCTCACCGTGCCACGCGACCGCCTCGACGGCCCCGTTGACCGAGTTCCTGCGGAACAGCACGTTGCTGGCGCTGGACAGGTCGAGCGCCTTGACCACCTTCGGCTCGGCCGCGCCGTCGGAGACCGCCACCTTGGTGCCCGCGGTCAGGTAGAGGCCGGCCTCGACCACGCAGTCGTCGCCGAGCGGGATCCCGAGCCCCGAGTTGGCGCCCAGCAGGCAGCGCTCGCCGACCGAGATCACCTGCGTGCCGCCGCCGGACAGGGTCCCCATGATCGAGGCGCCGCCGCCGACGTCGGAGCCGTCGCCGACCACCACGCCGGCGCTGATCCGGCCCTCGACCATGGAGCTGCCCAGCGTGCCGGCGTTGTAGTTGACGAAGCCCTCGTGCATCACCGTGGTGCCGGTGGCCAGGTGCGCGCCGAGGCGGACTCGGTCGGCGTCGGCGACCCGCACCCCGGTCGGCAGCACGTAGTCGGTCATCCGGGGGAACTTGTCCACGCCGTACACCTGCACCGGCCCGTCGGCCCGCAACGCCAGCCGCACCTGCTCGAAACCCTCGACCGGGCACGGGCCGCGGCTGGTCCAGACCACGTTGGTCAAGGTGCCGAAGATGCCGTCGATGTTGAGTCCGTGCGGACGGACCAGACGGTGGCTGAGCAGGTGCAGCCGCAGGTAGGCGTCGGCGGGGTCGGCGGGGGGCTCCTCGAGGTCGATCTCGACGCCGACCACCTCGGTGCGCACCCGGCGCTCCGGGTACGGCCGGGCCAGCCCGGCCAGGGCCGCGGGAACCTCGGCGTCCGCGGGTCGCGGGCCCAGTGCGGGGGTGGGGTACCAGGCGTCCAGGACGCTGTCGTCGTCGGTGACGGTGGCCAGTCCGATGCCCCACGCAGTGGTGGGCACGGACGTCCGGCCGGAGTCTGCGGGCATGGACGCAGGTTACCGGGGGATGCCCGGGCCCCCGGAAAGCGGTGTACCCCCGCCGGGCGACGGTGACAGCATGGAGGCCATGGCAGCCCGCTTCAAGGAACTGTGCCTGGACAGCCGCGTCCCCGACGACGCCGAGGCCTCCGAGCAGCTCGGCCGGTTCTGGGCAGCGCTCACCGGGTGCGTGTTCCAGCCCGACGACGGGACCGGCGACGTGGCGCCCCCTCCCGGAGGTGACGAGGGGATGGGCATCGCGATCTGCCCGGTGCCCGAGCAGCGCACCGTCAAGCAGCGGGTGCACCTCGACGTGCACGTGCGCTCGGTGGACGAGGTCACCGGCCTCGGAGGCACGGTGCTCACCCCGGCCCACCAGGGGCAGCCGTGGACCGTGTGCGCCGACCCGGAGGGCGGCGAGCTGTGCGCGTTCGTGCGCGAGGGCGAGCTGCCGGCGTACCGCACCTACGAGCTGAACATCGACGCGGCGGACCCGGAGCGGATCGCACGCTGGTGGGGAGAGGTGTTCGGGCTGGAGGCACACAACGACGGTGAGCCGTGGTGGTGGGTCGAGGGCATCCCCGGCTGCCCCTTCGAGTCCTGGGTGTTCGCACCGGTGCCCGAGCCCAAGACCGTGAAGAACCGGATGCACTGGGACCTGTACGGCGAGACGGCGGACTTCCTCTCCCGGGGCGCCACGCACCTGTGGGACACCCGGGGCTGGACCACGCTGGCCGACCCGGAGGGCAACGAGTTCTGCGTCTTCGGTGAGCGTTGAGCCGGACCCGTGGGGTGCAGCCCCGAGGGTGATCACTCCGGCCTGAGATGATGGGGCCATGGGGCTGGATCTGAGCCAGGACGTGGTGGCGCTGACCGGGACGCTGGTCGACATCGAGTCGGTCAGCCGCGACGAGAAGCAGATCGCCGACGCGATCGAGCAGGCGCTCGGCGGCCTCGACCACCTTGAGGTGACCCGTCTGGGGAACTCGCTGGTCGCGCGCACCGACCTCGGTCTGGGGGAGCGGGTGGTCATCGCCGGCCACGTCGACACCGTGCCGGTCAACGACAACCTGCCGGCCCGCAACGACGGGACCCTGCTGCACGGCCTGGGCAGCTGCGACATGAAGGGCGGCGTCGCGGTCGCGCTGCGGATGGCAGCGACCGTGCCCGAACCCGCCCGGGACGTCACCTACGTCCTCTACGAGTCCGAGGAGATCGACGACTCGGCCAACGGCCTGCGCAAGGTCGCCGAACGGCGCCCGGACCTGCTGGCCGCCGACTTCGCGATCCTGATGGAGCCCTCCGACGGCGCGGTGGAAGCCGGCTGCCAGGGCACCCTGCGCGTGGAGGTGCGCACCCGCGGCGAGCGAGCGCATCCGGCACGGGCCTGGCGGGGAAGCAACGCCATCCATGCCGCCGGCGAGGTGCTGCGTCGGCTGCAGGAGTACGTACCGCGCAAGCCGGTGATCGACGGGCTGGAGTACCACGAGGGTCTCAACGCCGTGCTGATCAGCGGCGGCGTGGCCACCAACGTGCTGCCCGACGAGTGCGTGGTCACGGTGAACCACCGGTTCGCCCCCGACCGCAGCGAGCAGCAGGCACTGGAGTACCTCACCCGGCTCTTCGACGGCTTCGAGATCACCGTCACCGACTGCGCGCCGGGGGCGCTGCCCGGGCTGGACAGGCCGGCAGCGGCCGCCTTCGTGGCGGCCACCGGTGGAGTGGTCAACCCGAAGTTCGGCTGGACCGACGTGGCCCGGTTCAGCGGGCTGGGCATCCCCGCGGTCAACTACGGGCCGGGAGACCCGATGCTGGCCCACAAACAGGAGGAGCACGTGCCGGTTGCCCAGATCCGGGCCTGTGAGGACACGCTGCGCGGTTGGCTCGAGCACCGATGAGCCACCCCACGCCAGCTTCCGTGGGCCGGGCGCGCTGCGCCGGCGCGCTCGCCTCTTCGCGGGAGTCCCGGTGAGCGGCCGGGAGCCTCCGCCGGGCGACGTACCCGGTGGACGGGATCGGAGCCGGCACAAGGGGCCCGTGCACCTGCGTGGCTCCCAGGTCGACCAGCCCACCACCGACCAGCGCCTGCTGGACTCGCGTGGGCCGGGAGCCTGGGTGCACACCGACCCGTGGCGGGTGCTGCGGATCCAGGCGGAGTTCGTCGAGGGTTTCGGGGCCCTGGCCGAGCTCGGGCCGGCCATCGGGGTCTTCGGCTCGGCCCGGACGCCCCCGGAGGACCAGTTCTACGCCACGGCCGTGGAGCTGGGGGACGGGCTGGCGCGGGCGGGGTACGCCGTGATCACCGGCGGCGGACCGGGCACCATGGAGGCCGCCAACCGGGGGGCCGCAGAGGCCGGGGGTGTCAGCGTGGGGCTCGGCATCGAGCTCCCCTTCGAGAACGGGCTCAACGACTGGGTCGACATCGGCATCAACTTCCGGTACTTCTTCGCACGGAAGACGATGTTCGTCAAGTACTCCCAGGGCTTCGTCGTCCTGCCCGGCGGGCTGGGGACCCTCGACGAGCTGTTCGAGGCGCTCACGCTTGTGCAGACCGAGAAGGTCACCTCGTTCCCGGTGGTGCTCATCGGGGTGGACTACTGGTCCGGCCTGCTGGCGTGGCTGCGCGACACCGCGCTGGCTGCCGGGAAGATCTCGCGCAAGGACCTGGCGATGATCCAGCTGACCGACGACATCGACGAGGCGGTCAGGATCATGGTGAAGGCGGGTGCCGAACGTGGTCTGGCCCCCGGGACCGGGGACCAGCCGACCGAGCCGAAACGGCCGGAGTGAGGAGCTGGTCCCATGGTGTGGTTCTTCGCCGTGCTCGTGGTGCTGCTCATCGGCGCGATCGTGGTCGTGGCCGCGGGCCACGGAGAATCGCTCGCCCCGGCCACCGACGACCGGCCGGACCTGCAGCTGCGGCCCGACGGGCTGCTGACCGCCGACGACCTGCGCCGGATCAGGTTCACCACTGCGGTCCGGGGCTACCGGGCCGACGAGGTGGACGCGCTGCTGGAGCGGCTGGCCTGGGAGCTGCACCAACGGGAGCGCTGGGCCGACGAGGGGGACCAGCCCGACTCCTGAGGGCTGCGGTTTGGTCCCAAACCGCAGCCCCCGGGCACGAAACGGTGCGGTTTGGTCCCAAACCGCAGTGGTTCAGCGGCCCTCGAACTCCGGCTTCTGCTTGGCCACGAACGCGGCCACGGCCGCCCGGTGGTCGGAGGTCGCCCCGGTGAGGTCCATCATGCGGCGCTCGAACTGGAGGGACTCGGCCAGCTCGTGGCCGGCGGAGTACGTCACCGCACGGCGTACGGCGCCGTAGGCGACCGTGGGGCCGGCCGCCAGCCGGGCCGCGAGCTCCCGCACCTCGCCGCCGAGGTCGGCGTCGGGGACCACCCGGGTGGCCAGGCCCAGGTCGAGGGCCTCGGCGGCCGGGATGGTGCGCGGGAAGTACAGCAGCTCCAGCGCCTTCGCGCGCCCGACCAGCCGGGGCAGCGTCCACGAGGAGCCGGTGTCGCAGGACAACGCCACCCCCGTGAAGGCGAGGTTGAACCCGGCGGACTCGGCCAGCACCCGGACGTCACAGGCGAAAGCCAGGCTGGCGCCTGCACCGGCTGCCACGCCGTTGACCGCGGCCACGACCGGCTTCTCCATCTCCAGCAGGGTGCGCACGATCGGGTTGTAGTGCTGCTCCACGGTGGTGAACAGCTGGTCGGACCCGACGTCCAGCAGGGCCCGGTGCTCCTTGAGGTCCTGCCCGACGCAGAAGGCGCGGCCGCTGCCGGTCAGCACGACGCAGCGGACCGAGTCGTCCTCGGCGGCGCGGGTGACCGCGTCCAGCAGTGCGTCCTTGGTCGCGACGTCGAGGCCGTTCATGGCGTCGGGGCGGTCCACGGTGATCGTGGCCGTGCCCTCGGGGGCCCCGGTGTCGTCGTACCGCACGGTGTTCGCAGCTGTCATGGGACCGAGTCTGCCCCAACCCGTGACGGTCGAGTCACCCGCCTGCCACGCCGGGTGGTGCGCGGGGCCGATGGCATAGGGGATAATGGCATTCGATGGGCGCGCACACGGCGCACGGACCGTGACAGGAAGAGGTGTTCGGATGGCGGCGATGAAGCCGCGGACGGGCGACGGCCCGCTCGAGGTCACCAAGGAGGGGCGGGGCATCGTCATGAGGGTCCCCCTCGAGGGCGGTGGCCGCCTCGTGGTCGAGCTCAACGCCGAGGAGGCCGGTGCCCTCGGCAAGGCCCTGGACGACGTCGTCGGTTAGAACGCTTCGGGAGAGCCCGTTGCCTGGTGCGCGCCGCACCACGGACGCCTCGTTGTCGGGCGGTCGTGGTACGGCGCATCGGTTTCCCTCCCCCGCGCCGCCCGACCCGTGGAAGCGACGTCCGCGGTCGGGCCCTACCCCCACGTCCCGTGGGTGCGTCGGCGCCCACGGGACGTCGTCACGATCACGATGAACGCCCAACCCCCTCAGGTCCTCGGCGCTGCGCGCCTCAAGGTTCGCCCGCTCGGTATGGTCGAGCGGTGACCGCCTCAGCCGCGCCCCCAGGTCCGTCCACGCCCACCGGCGTCCCGGCACAGGTTGCCCGACCGGTCTTCGCCTTCTCCGATGCGCCCCCCAGCCGGGTGATCGGGGCGGTGGTGGTCGCGGTCCCGGTGCTCGAGCACGACGAGGGCCTGGAGCTCGGGCCCGGCGCCGCCGAGGTTCTCGAGGACCTCGAGATCGACCTCTGGCCGGTGCTCGACGCCGCGGACGCCCCCGGGCGCGCCGGCGCGGTCACCAGGTTGCCCCTGGCGCGCCGGGCCGAGTCCGCCAACCCCTCGCTGCGCATCCTGCTGTGCGTCGGCGTGGGGGACGGCTCCGCCGCAGGTTGCCGCCGTGGCGGTGCCGCGCTTGCCCGGACCACCGCCGGGGTGACCGCCGTGGCCTCGTCGGTCCACGCGGTGGGCGGTGACGACTGCGTGGCCGCCTTCGTCGAGGGTGCGGTGCTGGGGTCGTTCTCCTTCAGCATGCGCGGCGACAGGCCACCGTCCCCCGTCGAGCGGATCGTGCTGGCCCAGACCACGGATGCGGACGACAACGTGCTCGCGAAGGCGGTGGCCATGGCCTCGGCAGGCTGGCGCGCCCGCACCCTCGCCACGGTCCCGTCCAACATCAAGACCCCGCGGTGGCTGGCCCAGCAGGCGGAGGCCGTGGCCGGCGAGGCCGGGCTGAAGTGCCGGGTGTGGGACGAGCGACAGCTCTCCTCACAGGGGTTCGGCGGCATCTGCGCGGTGGGCCAGGGCTCGGCGAACCCGCCCCGGCTGGTGCAGCTGGACTACCGCCCCGCACGGGGTGCCCGCCGGGCGGCCCACGTCGTGCTGGTGGGCAAGGGCATCACCTTCGACACCGGTGGCCTGCAGCTCAAGCGCGGGGAGTCCATGGTGAGCATGAAGCGCGACATGACCGGGGCCGGGGTGGTGCTCTCGGTGCTTGCGGCCCTGCGCGAGGTCGACTGCCCGGTGCGGGTCACCGGCCTGCTCGCGATCGCGGAGAACTCCGTGGGGGGCTCCTCGATGCGGCCGGGCGACGTACTTCGCCACTACGGCGGGCGCACCACCGAGGTGGTCAACACCGACGCGGAGGGACGGCTGGTCATGGCCGACGCGATCGCCTACGCCGTGGAGAAGCTGTCCCCGGACGTGGTCGTCGACATCGCCACGCTGACGGGTGCGATGAAGGTGGCGCTGGGACTCGGCCTGGGCGGCATGATGAGCACCCACGACGCGCTCGCCCGGCAGTTCCTTGCGGCCGGTGACGCTGCGGGTGAGCCACTGTGGCGGATGCCGCTGGCGCAGGAGTACGCCGAGTCGCTGCATTCCGCGGTCGCGGACGCCGTCAACGCCCCCGAGTCCGCGAAGGCGATCACCGCGGCCCTGTTCCTGCAGCCGTTCACGGCCGGCCTGCCCTGGGTGCACCTCGACATCGGCTCGGCCGGGGACTCCCTGGAGGACGACTTCGAGTGGACCAAGGGGCCGACCGGGTTCGGCCCGCGGCTGCTGCTGCGCTGGCTGTCGGACCCCGAGCTGGAAGGACTCGACCGATGAATCACCCCAGGCTGCGCCGATTCCTGACGGCGCGCTCCGCGGACGCTCCGCTCGCCTTTTCGCGGGGACCCCGATGAGCATGAGTGGGCTGACCGTGCGCTGGTCCCTGGCCAACGCCCCGGCCGACATCGCCGACCGGCTCCGGTCCTACGTCGAGGATCCCTCGCACGCGCGCTTCTCGGGCATGGACGGCCTGCGGTTCAAGACCTGGCGGATGCGACCGGGGGAGTGGTTCGAGGGCTGCTACGTCTTCGTGGACGACCCGGCCCGGGACGCCTTCCAGACCTCGTTCACCGTGAACGCCGCGGAGTCCCCGGGATCACGGATCGTGGGCGCCGCGCCGGTGCTCATCGAGCCCTGCGGGGTGGTGGCGGTCGCCGAGGGCGGCTCAGGCTTCACCAGCACCGCGGCGTACGACCGCTGACCCCGGTCGGGGCTGCGCGTCGGTCCCCAGTTCTGGGGAAATCCGGCGTGGCATCTGCCGTCGGCGGCACCCGGCATGGTTGGGTTCTCCCGCCATCAGCCGCGCGCACGCGCCTGGTCGGGGGAGGGGTCCATGGGATCTGTCAGGGTCAGGGGTCGCGCAGCGACGTCGACGATAGCGGCGCTCGGGCTGTGCCTGGGCGCCACCGTGGTGCTGACGACGCCGGTCGCGTCCGGCGCGGTGGCGTCGAAGGTCGCCTCCTGCGACCAGGCGTACCCCGTCGACCAGCTCGCGCAGGGTGACAAGGTGACCGGCCTGACCGTGTCGAGCGGCACCACGCCGACAGGTTTCAAGGGCGAGGTGCTGGGCACGCTCCAGGACGGCATCGCGCCCGGGATCGACATGGTGATGGTGCGGCTGAGCTCGCCGGAGATCGACCGGGTCGGCGGGATCTGGGAGGGCATGTCCGGGTCGCCGGTCTACGCCGCCAACGGCAAGCTGATCGGCGCGGTCGCCTACGGGCTGGCCTACGGCTCCACACCTGTCGCCGGGGTCACGCCGTACGCCGACATGCAGGGTGCCCTGGACACCCCGAACAAGGTCACGGTCAGCCGGGCACAGGCCCGCCACATCGCCGCGAGCTCCGATGTGACCACCGCACAGGCGGCGGAGGGTTTCGCCGCGCTGGACATCCCGCTCGGGGTGGCCGGTGTCGGGCCGAAGCGGCTGGCCCGGCTGGACCAGTCGGGCGCGCGGCACCGGCCCTGGCTGCCGACCGACACCTACGCCACCGGCAGCCACGGTGTTGCCGGCGGTCCGACGGCCGCCGACATCGTGGCCGGGGGCAACCTCGCCGCGACCATGTCGTACGGCGACGTCACCATGGCCGGTGTCGGCACGGCGACCACCGTCTGCGGCACCCACGTGCTCGGGTTCGGCCATCCGATGAACTTCGCCGGCCAGGTCACCTACGGGCTCGACGGGGCTGACGCGATCTACGTGCAGGAGGACCCGCTGGGCGTGCCCTTCAAGGTCGCCAACATCGGCGTGCCGCTCGGGACCATCGACCAGGACCGCACCACGGGGATCTCCGGCGACCTGGGCCCGGCTCCCGCCACGTCGACGGTGGAGTCGACGGTCACGCTCGGAGCCGGCTCGCGCACGGGCGGGACCGACGTGTACTCACCGGACCAGGTCCCCGCAGTGACCTTCTACGAGGCGCTGGCCAACGGCGACCGGGTGCTCGACGCCACGGCCAGGGGGTCGGAGGCGCAGACCTGGAAGATCACCGGGACCGGCGCCGACGGGCAGCCGTTCACGTTCCGGGGCGGCAACCGGTACGTGTCGTCGTCCGACATCACCGGCGACTCGGCGTGGGACCTCGCCGACCTCGTCCAGCTGCTGACCAACCTCGCAGGGGTCCGGGTGGACTCGGTCACCGAGAGCACCGACGCAGACCTCTCCGACGCCGTCTACCGGATGGGATGGGTCCAGCAGTACCGGCAACGGCGGTGGTCGACGGTCGACCGCAGGCACCCGATCCTGGCCACTGCCGGTCACGTCATCAAGCTGCGGCTGGTGCTGACCAGCCCCACGGGGAACAAGTGGGACCGCTTCAACCTGTCGGTGCCCCGAAAGGCGGCCGGCGGCAGCGGTGACCTCTCCCTGGAGCGCAGTACGCCGTACCCGTTCGAGTGGAGCCAGCCGCACACCCTGGCCAAGGTGCTCGACCTCGCCCATACCATGGTGCGCAACGACCAGGCGCACGTGGACATGAACGTCTACGGTGGCAGCGGCCGGGTGCACCTGACCCGCCGGACGGCGCCGGTCGACCGCGTGATCCGCGGAAACCTGAGCGTCCCGGTGGTGGTCCGCTGAGCACCCGGGCAGGTGCTCAGTGCTTGCGGGCCACCAGCAGCCCGTCGCCGACCGGGAGGAGGGCCGACACCAGGCTCTCGTGCTCCGCGACGGCGCCGAGCAGCTCGCGGACGGCCACCGTCTGCTCGTCCCGGTTGGAGGAGTCGGCGACCCGGTCGTGCCACAGGGCGTTGTCGAACGCCACCACGCCACCCGGGCGGAGCAGCCTCATCGCCTCGGTCAGGTAGTCGGGATACTCCCGCTTGTCGCCGTCGCAGAACACCAGGTCGTAGTGGCCGTCGGTGAGCCGGGGCAGCACCTCCAGCGCGGACCCGGGGATCAGCCGGGCCCGCTGCGGCGGGAAGCCCGCCTCCCCGAACGCCTCCTTGGCCAGCCGCTGGTGCTCGGCCTCGATGTCGACACTGGTCAGCACCGCGTCACCGGGCATGCCCCGGAGCAGCCAGAGCCCGCTCACCCCGGTTCCGGTGCCGATCTCCACCGCGACCCGGGCGTCGAGGACCGCGGCGAGCATCCGCAGCGCGGCACCGCCCCCGGGGCCGATCGGCACCACGCCGACCTCCTCGGCCCGCGCGCGGGCACGGGTGAGGATCTCGTCCTCGGCGACGTACGCGTCGGCGTAGCTCCAGCTCGCTGGCTTCGGTGGCTTGGGCACCGTGGGTGTGGTGATGGCGACCTCCCGGGTTGCGGTCTGCGCCTGGTACGACGGATCCGACTCAGGCTAACCGGAGATTACCGCTTCGAGGGCGCTGGTGCGCAGCGGCAACGCCCGGCACCGGACCGGCCGTCCGGCGCCGGGAACATCACCGCGACCCCGCGCGTTGTGCAGGTTGCCGGGCATGCTTCAGCCGGGTCTCAGAGTCAACTCAGGGTCCACTGACACCGTGGAGGTCGAACCGCTGATGGCGATGCGTCGTACCCCTCGAGATGAGGGGCACCGCCCGGCGAGGGAGGCAGCCGTGACCGCGAACCCGTCCAGCGACGAGACCGAGCGCCAGCAGGGCGTACCGACCTGGGACGAGATCGTCACCCGGCACTCCGACCGGGTGTACCGGCTCGCCTACCGGCTGACCGGCAACCGGCATGACGCCGAGGACCTCACCCAGGAGGTCTTCGTGCGCGTCTTCCGCTCGCTGTCCTCCTACTCGCCGGGCACCTTCGAGGGCTGGCTGCACCGCATCACCACGAACCTGTTCCTCGACCAGGCCCGCCGGAAGTCCCGGATCCGGTTCGACGGCCTGCCCGACGACGCCGACAACCGGCTGCCCGGCAGCGGCTCCGGCCCCGAGGCCGCGAACCTCGACCAGACCTTCGACGCCGACGTGGAGCAGGCCCTGATGTCGCTACCGGCCGACTTCCGCGCCGCGGTCGTGCTCTGCGACGTCGAGGGTCTCAGCTACGAGGAGATCGCCGAGGTCCTGGACGTGAAGATGGGGACGGTGCGCTCGCGCATCCACCGCGGCAGGACGATGCTGCGGGAGGCGCTGTCGCACCGGGCTCCCACCCGTGGCCGGGTCCGGTACCTCGGTCCCAGCCTGAGCGGATGGGTGACATGAGGTCGCCCTCGGAAGGCATCGCCGGCAAGGGCCTCTCCCGGCACGTCCCCGGCCTCGGCGCGCTGAACCTCGGCGGGCACATCGGCAACTCGGTGTCCGCCCTGGTCGACGGCCAGCTCTCGCGCGAGGCCGAGGAGCAGGTCTGGCAGCACGTGCTGGGCTGTCCGGGCTGTCGCCGGCTCGTCGAGCGCGAGGGGTGGACCAAGACCCGGCTGGGGCTCTCCGGGCCCCGGGAGTTCGAGGCGCCGCCGAGCCTGATCGGTGCGCTGTACCACGTCGAGGCCTGGGCCGAGGTCGACCAGCTCGAACGCACCTCGCGGCGCCGCCGGGCGGTGGTTGCGATGGTGGGGGCGGGTTCGATCGGCGCCGCCGTGTTCGGGATGGTGGCGCTCACCAGCCCGCCGGTGGGCGGTGGCGAGCTGCCCGGGCCGCCCTCGCCGGCGATGATCCGCTCCGAGATCGGTGGTTCCGGCCTCGGCGCCGGCACCGGCGCGGAGCTGGGAGCCCGGCCGGGGGCCGGGGCCGACCCCGTTGGGCGGCATGCGTCAAGATGACCGTGTGAGCGACGACCCGCGCGAACCCGGGTCCGGGCCGGACCCGGAGGATCCCCACGACGACGACACGGCACCGCTGCCGACGTGGCAGCAGCCGTATGCGTGGGACCGGCCCGCCGAGGGCTCGGGGGCCGGGCAGTGGCAACCGCCTCCCCCCCAGGGCGGGTACCAGCCGCCGTATCCAGCGCCGTACGGCTCGTACCCGTACGCGTCGGGGTACCAGTACCCGTACCAGCAGTACCAGCAGCCGTACGGCCAGCCGCCGCAGCAGTCGGGTCGCGCCAGGACCCCGCCCTGGTTGTGGCCGGCGGTCGCGGCGCTCGCCCTGGTCCTGGGCCTGGTGGGCGGCGTGGTCGGTGGTCTCCTCGTGGGGGGTTCGGGCGGGGGCGACACCTCCGGCGGGGTACTCAAGGTGCAGCGGCGTACGGCGCCCCCGCTGCCGGCGAACAACCGCAGCGTCGCGTCGGTGGCAGGGAAGGTGCTCCCGAGCACGGTCCAGATCGTCGCGGAGTACCACGGCGAGGCGCGTGGCGCGACCGGGTCCGGCTGGGTCTTCGACAAGCAGGGCCACGTCATCACCAACAACCACGTGGTCGCGGCTGCCGCCCGCGACCACGGACCCATCGACGTGATCGACCAGAAGGGCCGGCACCACCACGCAACGGTGATCGGCCGGAGCCCGGTCTACGACATCGCCGTGCTGCGCGTGGCAGGAGCGCGGAAGCTCCGGCCGCTTGCGATCGGCTCCTCCCAGCAGATGCGGGTCGGGGAGACCGTGGTGGCGATCGGGTCACCGCTGGGTCTTTCCTCGACGGTCACCTCGGGCATCATCAGCGCCGTCGACCGGCCCGTCACGACCGGCGACAACGGCAGCAACTCCTACATCAACGCGCTGCAGACTGACGCCGCCATCAACCCCGGGAACTCCGGCGGACCGTTGGTGAACCTGCGTGGACAGGTCATCGGCGTGAACTCCGCCATCGCGTCCCTGGGGAGCGCGGTCGGTGGCGAGGGGGGCAACATCGGCGTGGGGTTCGCGATCCCGATCGAGCAGGTCCAGGTGACCACCGACCAGATCATGCGCACCGGGCACGCCGAGTACCCGGTGATCGGCGCCAGCGTCCGGGGGACGCGCAAGCAGGACGGCGCCGTGGTGGACAGCATCGAGCCGGGCGAGCCCGCCGCGAACAGCGCCCTGCGGCCCGGCGACGTGATCACCGCGGTCGACGGCCACCGGGTCACCGGATCCATCGACCTGGTCGTGGCGATCCGCAGCCATGTCCCGGGCGAGACGATCACCCTGACCGTCCGGCGGCACGGCACGGGCACGCCCCACAAGGTCCGGGTCAAGCTGGACGCCAAGACCGGCTGAGTGGTCGGCCACCCCGGCGGTCGGTTTCACGACGTCGGTCGGGCGAAACCCGTGACGGTGAGGTTCAGGTCGCCTCGGAGTCGAACGGCGGCCGCTCGCCCTCGGCCAGCTCGTCGTACGCCGCGGGGTCGGCCGCCTCGTCGTCCTCGTCGTCGAGCCCCTCGAGGATGTGGCGGCGGATGGCCTGCCGGGGGTCGAGGTCGGCCAGCCGCAGGTCGGCGTACTCAGGGCCCAGCTCCTCGCGCAGCTGCGACTGTGCCTGACGGGCGAAGCCGCGCACCTGCCGAACGAGGCGGCCGGCCTGACGGCCGAACTCGGGCAGCCGGTCGGGGCCGAAGACCAGCACGGCCACCACGATGATGACCATCACCTCCGGCAACCCGATCCCGAACATGCGGCCTACTGATTCCCGGTGGGGGACAGGCCGAGCTGCATCCCGGCGAGCCCGCGGCCACGGCTGGCCAGGCCCTCCGCGATCCGTGAGATCGCGACCGCCCCCGGGGATGCGGGGTCGGCCTCGACGACCGCCTTGCCGGTGTCGCCGCCCTCGCGCAGTGACAGGTCCAGCGGAATCTGCCCGAGCAGCGGTACGTCGTACCCGAAGCGCGTGCTCAGCGTGTGGGCCACCCGCTCGCCGCCTCCGGAGCCGAACACGTCGATGCGGTGCTCGTCGCCGCAGTGCGGGCACGACAGGTAGGCCATGTTCTCGACCACGCCGATGACCCGCTGGTGCATCATCGAGGCCATCGTGCCGGCACGCTCGGCCACCTCGGCCGCCGCCTCCTGCGGGGTGGTGACGACGAGCACCTCGCAGTTGGGCAGGTGCTGGCCGAGCGAGATCGCGATGTCCCCGGTGCCCGGGGGCAGGTCGAGCAGCAGTGCGTCGAGGTCGCCCCAGTAGACGTCGGCGAGCATCTGCACCAGTGCGCGGTCGAGCATGGGGCCGCGCCAGGCCACCACCTGCTCCCGGCGTGGCTTGAGCTGGCCGATCGAGATCACCGAGACGCCCGAGGGCGTGGGCACCGGCATGATCAGGTCGTCGACCTGGGTGGGCCGGCTGTCGGCCAATCCCAGCATCGCCGGCACCGAGTGGCCGTAGACGTCGGCGTCGACCAGGCCGACCTTCTGCCCCTGCTGGGCCAGCGCGAGCGCCAGGTTGACCGTGACCGAGGACTTGCCGACGCCGCCCTTGCCGGAGGCGATTGCGTAGACCTTGGTCAGCGAGCCCGGCTGGGCGAACGGGATCTCCCGCTGGGCCCTGCCGTCACGGAGGGTCTCCTGCAGCTTCGCGCGCTGCTCGGCCGTCATTACGCCGAGCTGGACGTCGACCGACGCCACGCCCGGGACCTCGGAGACCGCCGCCTTGGTGTCGCTGGTGATGGTGTCCTTGAGAGGGCACCCGGAGACCGTGAGCAGCACCGTGACCGACACGTTCCCGGCGTCGTCCACATCGACCCGGTCGACCATCTCCAGCTCGGTGATCGGCCGCTTGATCTCGGGGTCCTTGACCGTGGCCAGGGCAGCCTGCACCTGCTCCATGTCCGGCCCGCTCATCGATGCCCTCGCTTCCCACCCGGCGCGGGGGCACGGTGCCCCGCAGTTCGCTCACTCATGCTCCCAAGACTACGGTGCGAGCCTGCTCAGACCGAGCCCGGATCCGCCCTGCGGCCGGTGCGGACCGCGTCGTCTTGGTCACGTTCGGCCTCGGTGTCGTCCGGGTCGGTGCTCGGCGTGGCCCGCTCCTCGAGCTCGTTGAGCAGGCCCTTCAGCTCCGAGCGCAGGTAGTCGCGGGTGGCCACCTCGCCGACCGCCATCCGCAAGGACGCCACCTCGCGGGCGAGGTACTCCATGTCGGCGTCGGCGGCGGCGTCGGCCTGGCGGTCCTGCTCGGCGACCACCCGGTCACGGTCCTCCTGGCGGTTCTGTGCGAGCAGGATCAGCGGGGCAGCGTAGGACGCCTGCACCGAGAAGAACAGGTTGAGCAGGATGAACGGGTACGGGTCCCAGCGCAGCCCGTAGAGCCCGATCAGGTTCAGCAGCACCCAGACCACCACGAACCCGCTCATGTACATCAGGAACCTGGCGGTGCCCATGAAGCGGGCGAAGCGCTCGGCGAAGACACCGAAGCGGTCCTCCCCCCGCAGCGGCCGGCGGAGCAGCCGGCGCCGGAGCTCGCGCGGGGTGTCCAGCCGGGCAGCCTGGCGC
Organism: Marmoricola sp.; assembly: GCA_050699415.1. GTDB lineage: Bacteria > Actinomycetota > Actinomycetes > Propionibacteriales > Nocardioidaceae > Marmoricola. The sequence continues at coordinate 33,133 of JBOHDO010000168.1, read as the reverse complement.
GAGTGCTCCTCCAGCGACCGCTCGGCCTTGCGCTCGGCGCGCCGCTCGGTGTGCCGCTCGGTGTGCCGCTCCGGGTTGGTGGTCACGAGCGGCCCCCGATCGCCCGGTCGCGCCAGCCCTCGGGAAGCAGGTGGTCGAGCAGGTCGTCGACGGTGACCGTGCCGAGCAGCCGGCCCTGGTCGTCGACCACGGGGGCGGCGACCAAATTGTAGGTGGCCAGGAAGGCCGCGACGTCCTCCAGCGTCGCCGACGGGCGCAGGTAGTCGATGCTGGTGTCGAGGGCACCGGCCACCAGCGTGGACGGCGGCTCCCTGAGCAGCCGCTGGATGTGCGCGATCCCGAGCAGCCTGCCGGTCGGCGGCTCCAGCGGCGGCCGGCACACGTGCACCACCGCGGCCAGCGACGGCGGGAGCTCCTGCTGGCGGACGCGTGCGAGCGCCTCGGCGACGGTGGCGTCCGGTGGCAGCACGACCGGTTCGGGGGTCATCATCCCGCCCGCGGTCTCCTCGCCGTACACCAGCAGCCGGCGTACGTCCTCGGCGCCCTCGGGCTGCATCAGGTCCAGCAGCCGCTGGGCGGCGTCCTCGGGCAGGTCCGCGATCAGGTCGGCGGCGTCGTCGGGAGACATCTCCTCGAGTACGTCGGCGGCGCGCTGCACCTCGAGCCGCTCGACGATCTCGATCTGGTCCTCCTCCGGCAGCTCCTCGAGGATGTCGGCCAGCCGCTCGTCGTCGAGCGCCTTGACCACCTCGTCACGGCGGTCGGTGGGCAGGTCCCGGATCACGTTGGCGGCATCGGCCGCCCGCAGCCCGGCCAGCGAGGCGATCAGGTGGGTGGCACCCTCGTGGGAGCCCGTGCGCTGCAGCCCGGCGACGTCCCCCCACTCCACCACGTGGGTCTGCGGACGGCGGCTGAACGGCTTGGTGCCCTTGCGCTGCTCGGCGATCGCCACCCGGGAGAGCACCCAGTCGCGGGTCCGGGCACGCTCCATGGCCACGTCGAAGACCACCCCCTCGACGCCGGTGCTGCGGATGCGCACCTTGCGGTCGAGCATCTGCCCGATCACCAGGGTCTCGGTGGAGCGCTGCTCGAACCGGCGCATGTTCAGCAGGCCGGTGCAGATCACCTGGCCGGCGTCGATGCTGGTGACACGGGTCATCGGCGCGAAGATCCGGCGGCGGCCGAACACCTCGACGACCAGGCCGACCACCTGCGGCTGGCGCAGATCGGTGCGCAGCACCACCACGACGTCGCGCACCTTCCCCATCTGGTCACCGCGCGGGTCGAACACCGCCAGCCCGGCCAGCCGGGCGGCGAAGACGCGGTTGGGGGTGGTGGTCACGGAGGAAACCCTAATGGGCTGGCCCCGGCTGGACCCCATCGTGCGCCGCAGATGACAGGGTGGGCGCATGCAGGACGGTCTGGAGTACGACGTCGTGGACGTCTTCGCCGAGCGACCCTTCCGTGGCAACCAGCTGGCTGTGGTGCACGGCGCCGGTGACCTCTCCGACGCACAGCTGCTCGCGCTCGCCCGCGAGTTCGGGTTCTCCGAGACCACCTTCCCCACCCCGGTGGGGCCGGACCGCTACCGGGTGCGGATCTTCACCGTGGCGGGCGAGATCCCGTTCGCGGGCCACCCGACCCTGGGCACCGCCTGGGTGCTGCGCGAGCGTGGCCTGCTCGCCACGACCACGGACCCCGTCCAGGAGTGCGGCGCCGGGGAGATCCGGGTCGGCTTCACGGTCGACGCGGTCGAGCTGACCGCCGTCCGGCGCGACCTGGCGCCGGTCGACCCGGTGGTGGCCAACGTGTTGCTGGCCGAGCTCGGGCTCGCCGGTCAGCGGCTCCACGGCGAGGCCTGGTGCGCCGGGACCGGGCTCAGCTTCGTGCACCTGCGGGTGCCACCGCCGGCGGTCCGTCTGGCTCGGCCGGCCCGGCTGCGGCTGGCCGAGCACGAGATAAGCTGCCGGGACCCGCTCGAGGGCGTCAACGTGTACGCCGTGGAGGGGCCGGGCGAGGTCCACGCGCGGGTGTTCGTTCCCGATGTCGGGACCGGCGAGGACGCCGCGACCGGCTCCGCGGCCACCGGCCTGGGCCTGGTGCTGCGCCGTACCGGCGCACTCGGCGAGGACGGCGGCTACCGGATCCGCCAGGGCGCCGAGCTGGGCCGGGCGTCGGTGCTCCACGGCCGGGTGCACGCCGACGACGAGACCCGGGTCAGTGTGGCCGGGGGGGTGCACGCGATCGCGTCCGGCCGGATCGCCGTGCCGCCCCGGCCGTAGGCCCCGGCCCACCAGCGCGGCTCAGCGCCGAAAGCGGCTCAGCGGTAGAACTTGTGGGGACAGCCGTGGCCCGCGCAGCGGGTGTCCTTCCGGGTCATCCGGGCGAGCAGGTGGCGCTGGTGCTGGAAGCGCGGGTCGCGGATCACGTTGTGGTTCTGCCACGGGTCGACGGTCCGGTCGTACATCTCCGCCTCGTGGTGCTGCCCCTGGACGTAGGTCCAGGGACCCGCGACGACTCCCCGGTAGATCGGTTTGGTGCCACCGTGCACGTGCCATCCCTCGATCGGCACCATGCGGGCGCTCACGTGCCGCGTCAGCCACGGCAGCACGTCGACCCCGTCCTCGGAGCGGGTTGGGTGGGCCCCGGCGAGGGCGGCGAAGGTGGGCGCCCAGTCGGCGTTGGTCACCGGCGTCCGGCTGGTGTAGCCGTGCGGCAGGCCCGGGCCGCGGATGTACATCGGGACGCCCACGATGTTGCGGAAGTAGTACAGCTTGCCGGTGATGTTGTGCTCGCCGAGCACGTAGCCGTTGTCGGAGGTGAGCACGATGTAGGTCCGGTGCAGCTGGTGGGTGCGACGCAGCGTCCGCACGGTCCGGGCCAGGGCCCGGTCCACCGCCTGCAACGCCTCGACCCGCTGCTGGTTCGCCTGCCGCAGCTCCGCGCGGCGCAAGGGCGGCCACTTCTGGTGGGTCCGGCGGATGATGACCTTGTCGGCGGGGTTCTCGAACATGTCCGGCGTGTGCGGCAGCTTCAGCCACTGGAAGGTGCCCATGTCGCGCCGGGACGGCGTGGTGGTCTTGACCGGGCGGCGGTCGTGGGGGTCCAGGGTCGACGGGACGGTGTGGTCGGGACCGCCGACGTGGGGGGCGACGTAGTTGACCCACATGTACCACGGCTTCTTCTGGCGCCGGGGGCTGCCCAGCTCCTGCCGGCAGTAGCGGCTGAGCAGCGTCGTGGTGTAGGTGCGGTGGTGGCTGAGGTGGCCGTTGTGGTTGACCTTCTCGTGGGTGAAGAAGTACGTCGACGGGTCGACCGTGGCATGCCAGTCGTCCCAGCCGGGGGGGACGTAGTGCGGGTCGTCCTGCTGGCCGTAGCCGTTGAGGTACTTGCCGATGAACATGGTGTGGTAGCCGGCCTTCTTCAGCCAGACCGGCAACGTGTCGGCGTCGTTGAACGACCCGACGCCGCCGCCGATGCCGCTGATGGTCAGCGCGCCGTGGTTCTGGGCGTACTGCCCGGTCAGCAGCGAGGCGCGCGCGGGCACGCAGATCGGGGTCGGAGACATCCCGTTGGTCAGGGTCACGCCCTGGTGGGCGAGCAGCTGCTTCAGGTGCGGCATGTACTGCATGTCGAGATGCCGCGCGTCGTCGACCGTGATCATCAGCAGGTTGGGCCGCCGTACCGGGGAGTGGAACGGGTGGCCCCGGACCGGGCGCCCCAGGCCGAGCCCGTGACCGGAGGGGCCACCAACCGGCTGCCTGCCGGGAGGCACCGTCAGGTGCACCTTCGGCCGGCTGTGCGGCTTCGGCTGGCTCTGTGGCGACGTCCCATGCCCGGCGCAGCTGCTCACTCCGGTGACTCCGATCGTCGCCGCCGCGGCGAGTGCGAGCAGCCGTGACCGTCGCAGAGAGTGGGGCATGGGCAGGTCGGCTCGTTTCCTCGGGGGCGCGGTCAACCTAGCAGCCGGGCCAAGCAGCCCGGGACGGCGTTCTGGGGGTCAGGACGCGCAGCGGAACCCGAGGTTTGCGGCGGTGGAGTCCGGCGGCGAGGACGACCGTGCGGCCACCCGGTAGCGGTGGCAGTAGGAGTCGTGGCACAGGTAGGAGCCGCCCCGCATGACCCGCGCCCCACCGGACCCCGGGCCCGGCGGGTCGGTCCGCGGGCATCGGGCGTAGTAGCCGGCGTCGAACCAGTCTGCGCACCACTCCCACACGTTCCCGGCCATCTGGTGCAGCCCGTAGCCGTTGGGCGAGAACGTCTTCACCGGCGCGGTGGTCGCCCAGCCGTCCTCGAGGGTGTTCTGCACCGGGAACTCGCCCTGGAAGATGTTGCACTGCCAGCGTCCGCGGGGGAGCAGTACGTCGCCCCAGCAGAAGCGGGCACCGGTGAGCCCGCCCCGCGCGGCGGCCTCCCACTCGGCCTCGGTGGGCAGCCGCTTGCCGGCCCACGCGGCGTACGCGAGGGCGTCGTCGTGCGAGACGTGCACGACCGGGTGGTTCTGGCGGCGACCGATGTCGGAGGCGGCCCCCTCCGGGTGGCGCCAGTCGGCGCCGCGAACCACCAGCCACCACGGGGCGCCGGCGGCCTGACCGGCCACGTCGGAGCCGTCGCCCCCGTTGGCCTCGTAGGCGAGGTGGAACACCGCGGAGGTGCCCTCCCGCTCGGCGGTGGTGAGGTGACCCGTCGCCTTGACGAACGTGGCGAACTGGGTGTTGGTGACCGTGGTCGCATCGAGGAAGAACCCGGTGAGCTCCACCTCGTGGACCGGGGTCTCGCCGTCGGCGGTGTACCCCTCGCCGAACGAGTCCCCGAGGCGGTAGGCACCGCCCGGCACCGCGACCTGGCCTCGCAGCGGCCGGTCACGGTGTGTCGGGGGTGGCGTCGGCTCGGAGACACGCTGGTGGGCCCGGTGTGCCCTGTCCGGCACGACCGGCACGCAGCACGGACTGCCCTCGGTGCTCACGCGGGAAAGCGTAGGCGCACCACCAAGCACGTGTCCGGTGGAGTGTGACCGTCGCTCAGCAGGTCCGTGCCTCCGTCGGACGCGCCCGGGGACGAGTGATCCTGCCGGCGCCGGTCGCGATCGTCACGCCGCCGGGAACACCGACAGCTCCTGGCCCGGGTCCCGGTTGGCGCCGGGGATCGGGGGCTCGCCCAGCAGCCGGGTGGCGAGGTTGGCCAGGTAGGAGGTGCGGATCGGCTGCGTGCCGGCGTAGGAGGTACGCCGGTGGGCGGGCCCGTGCAGCTGGGGGTTCAGGTCGTAGAGGTTCGCCCCCTGGGCCACGCCCGGGCCGGTCGCGATCACCGGCACGCGGTACCAGGTGAACTGGGAGACGTCGCTGCCCTTGGCCCGGCTGCCGCCGCGCTCGGCCGTCACGATGACGACCGTGTGGTTCGCGGCGCCGGGCGTGCTGTCGATCGCGGAGACGATCTGGTGGACCCGCCTGTCCGAGATCGTGACCGCCTGGTGGTACCGCTGGCTGTGCCAGCCGAACCGGGCGCCCTGGGTGGCCGCCCAGTCGAGCTGCACGAACGTGAAGGCGGGGTCGTCCCCCTTGATCAGGTCGATGGTCCGCCGGACCACGGTGGCGTTGTCGCGAGCGAGCACGAAGTGGGAGATCTTGGACCTGCCGTTGTTGGGCTCGTACGGGTCCGTCGCGCCGTGCTTGCTGTCGTAGCTGTGTTGCACGATCCGCGTCGCGGGGTCACTGGTGACCACCGCGGTGTGGTGTCCGAAGTCGTGGGTGACGCCGAGCACGCTGGAGACGTAGTGGCCGGCCGAGGCCCGCAGCGTGGACTGTGGCCGTCGGGGCCAGCCGGCGCCGTGGCCGCCGGCGGACGGCGGCACGTTGCGCCCGGTGAGCATGCTCGCCGCGTTGCTCAGCTTGTTGACCGACCGGTAGTCGGTGCGCGCATTCAGCGTCGATGCCCCGCTGCTGATCATCCGGTGCAGCTGCGGGGTGCCCTTGGTGCCGGTCTCCTCGATGGCGCTGGGACGCAGGCCGTCGACGGTGACCAGGACGACGTGTTTCACCCCGGACTGCTCGGACTCCTGGGACGGGATGAACGCGTCGGCGTACACGAGCCGGTGGTCGGAGGTCTTGCGGACCAGGCTGTTGCTCAGGGCGGTGTATCCGCTGAACCGGACGTCGGAGCTGCCCGTGATCCAGTCGACCGGGACCGTGCCGGACGGCATCACGCACCGGCCGTGGGACACCCCGCCGCCGTTGGCCGCTCGCATCTCCGAGCCGGTCACCATCGGGCAGATGTACTGGCTGCGGTCGTTCTTGTCGCCGGTGTCGAACACGGGAATGTCGGGGTCGGCGGACCTCAGCCGCTTGACCAGGCCGATCTCGCGCTTGACGTCGGCGTTGCGACGCCACTGCGCGTTGCCGCGGGTGTCGGCCGGGTTGTGGGAGTTGTAGAACCAGGCCTCCCGGCCCGTGGTCCGGTTGCGCAGCAGCACGTACGGCATCGGCACCTGGTCCTTGAAGTAGTAGACCTTCATGGTGTGGGCCTCGACCAGCTGCCACTGTGAGCTGCGCCACGCGATCGAGTTCGACTTGAGCGCGCTCCCCGCCTGGGAGCCCGGGTAGATGTCGAACTGCGATCCGGTGAGCTTGTTGAACTCGTCGTACTGCGAGGTGCGCATCTCCTGCATGCCGACCACGTCGATGTGGTGGCTGTTGAACAGCTGCACCGTCCAGTGCATGCGCTGGTTGCCGGAGGCCCAGCCGGACCGGTTTCCGCCCGGTGCGGTGTGGTCGGCGCCGAGCAGGTTGAACGTGCTGATCCGCAGGCTGGTCGGTTCGTCGGGCATGTCTCCGGGGGAGCCGGCGGTCGTCGGGACACCGGTGGACGCCGGCGCCTGGGGGACGGTCGAGGCTGCGACCCCGGGCGGCTGCAGCGCCAGCGCGGTTCCGAGGGCGAGCAGGGCGATGAGCGCGCACCGAGGAGCGCGGCCACCGGCGCGGGGGGTACCGGCGCGGGAAACCATCAGGGTCCCTTCACAACGGTTGGGGGCAAGGGGAACGGCGCCACGATAGGCGCGTGTCGGGTGGGGTTGATGCGGCAGATGTGAAACCGTGACCTTTTCGTGACCTGATTCTCCGGCGCGCCCCCATGAACTTTCCCGGCGTGTCGGCTAGCCCCTCGGCACCGTTGCGCCCGGTACGTCGGACGATCCTCCTGGACCGCCTCACCGTGGTGTCTCCCGCGGACCGGCTCGGGGTAGCCTGCGGGGCGTGGCGCAGCGAGCAACCGGTACCGGGTCCGTGCGCTGCGTCGGGATCGACGACCGCGGCATCACCCTGCAAGGGGAGAGGGACCTGCCCGTCGACGTACTCTTCGACGATCGTCGGGTCCTCTCGTTCTGGTGGCAGCGGGACTCCGAGCGCAGCGGGGACGACTACGTGTTCTCCTGGCCGCAGCCGCTGCGCCGGTTCCTCGACGGCACCACCGAGATGAGCCTGGTCGACCACGTCAGCGGGGACCCGCTGTACTCCGGGACGGTCCGGCTCGGCGGCGGCGAGGGCCGGATCCGGGTCGAGGACGCCCACGGCAACCCGATGGGCCTCGACAAGAGCATGCGCCTGTCCCGGCTCTTCGACAGCCGCAGCAGCGAGCACCTGATGCCGTTGCTGGACTCCATCGGCACCGTGCTCGAGGCGGTCGAGGAGGCCGGCCTGCAGCCCTTCCTGGCGTACGGCACCCTGCTCGGCGCGGTCCGGGACCGGGCCTTCATCGGGCACGACTCCGACGCCGACATCGGCTACGTCAGCCGCCATCGGCACCCGTTCGACGCGGTGCTCGAGTCGTTCCGGGTGCAGCGCCGGCTGCTCGCGATGGGCTACGAGATCCACCGCTACAGCGGGCTGGCGTTCAAGGTGACCGTGCGGGAGTCGGACGGTCAGCCCCGGGGGCTGGATGTCTTCGGCGGCTTCATGCTCGAGGACCACCTGTACCTGATGGGGGAGGTGGGACACCCCTTCCGCCAGGAGTGGATCGAGCCGCGGAGCCGGGTCACGCTCGAGGGACGCGAGTTCCCCGCACCCGCGGTGCCCGAGCGGCTGCTCGAGGTGATGTACGGCGAGGGCTGGCGGGTGCCCGACCCGGCGTACAAGTTCGAGACGCCGCTGAGCGCACAGCGACGGCTCAACGGCTGGTTCCGCGGCACCCGGGTCGGGCTCGACGCCCGGTGGAAGCGGTTCCACCGCCGCCCGGACGACGACCCGTCCGTCGGCCCCACCGGCTTCGCCGAGTGGGTGCATGAGCGAGAGCCCGGGATGGCGACCGCCGTCGACATCGGCTGCGGCAACGGCGCCGACGTGCTCTGGCTGGCCGGGCAGGGAGTGAACAGCTGGGGCCTGGACCACTTCCCCCGCGCCTTCCGGAGCGCGGACCGGAACGCGACGCGTCAGGACCTGCCCGCACGGTTCGAGTGGACCAGCCTCAGCCAGCTTCGGTCCGTGCTGGCCACGGGAGCCCTGCTCAGCCGCGAGCCCGGCCCCCGCGTGGCGATGGCACGCCACGTCGCCGACAACACCGACGACCCCGGCCGTGACCACCTGCTCCGGCTGGCGAAGATGGTGGTGCGCGACTCGGGTCGGCTCTACCTGCAGGTCCGGACCAACCGCCTCGGCCCGGCCGACGACCGTGGCGGGTTCCAGGGCCTGGGCGAACTGCGCGAGCAGGTCGAGCGCGCCGGGGGAGTCGTGGAGCAGGTGCAGCAGCTGGACCGCGAACGTCCGACCGACCCGACCGGTCCCACGTCCGACCCGGGCAGCAGGCCCATCCTGTGCAGATTGGTGGTCACATGGCACCGCAGAACCTGAGACGGCTGATGCGTCCCTACCAGTCCCTGGTGGAGGTGAGGCAGCGGATCCAGGACCTGGAGGCGGAGGTTCAGGAGAACCGTCAGCTCAACCTCCGGCTGGCCGAGCTGTGCGACGTGATGATGGAGCTGCTGCTGCCGGTCGCCGACCGCGACGAGAAGGAGGTCGCGGCGATCCTGGAGCGCTACCGCAAGGACGTCAGCGACCCCATCGGCTGGCGCGAGCAGGGCTAGCAGGTGACTCCGGGACCACGGGACCGGCGGGCGGGGCCGAAGCGCGTCTACTGGCACATCGGCCTGCCCAAGACCGGAACGACCTACCTGCAGGGGCTGCTCTGGGCCAACAAGCGGGCCCTCGCCCGCCAGGGGCTGCTGCTGCCCGGCCCCGGCCACCGCCGGCACCTGCTCGCGAGCCTGGAGCTGCGCGAGGACCCGACGCTGCGCAACCGGCCCGGCGACGTGCGCGAGCCCTGGCGCAAGCTGGTGGCCGAGGCCCAGGGCTGGGGCGGGGACGTCCTGATCACCCACGAGTTCTTCTGCGCGGCGTCGCCCGAGCAGGTACGCCGGGGCCTGGCGGCCTTCCCCGACGCAGAGGTGCACGTCGTGGTCACCGCCCGCGCGATGGTGAACCTGGGCATCTCCCGGTGGCAGGAGTGGGTGCGCAACGGCGGCGTCCAGGACATCGACTCCTACCCGCCTCGCCACGACTACGACCCCACCGATGCCTGGGGCTGGGGCAGCTTCGACCTGGCCGACGTCCTGGACCGCTGGGGGAGTGCGGTCCCGGCAGAACGGATCCACGTGCTGCCGATGGCGGGAGGGTCGGACCCGGCCGACCTCTGGCGGCGGTTCGCCACGCTGGTCGGCGTCGACCCCGACAGCGTTGACGCGTCGGTGACCGAGATGAACCGCTCGCTGGGCATCGTCGAGACCGAGCTGCTCCGGCGGGTCAACCCACACCTGACCGGTTTCCGGAAGCCCTTCGACCGGGGCCACTGGATCCGTGGCTTCCTCGCCAGGCCCGACGTCATGTCCCCGACCGGCGAGAGGTTCCGGCCCGGCCCGGAGAAGCTGGCCGACCTGCAACGGCGAGGGGAGCGCTCCCTCGTGATGCTGCGCACCGGCGGGTATGACGTCATCGGCGACCTCGCCCAGCTCGAGCCGCGAGACGTCTCCGGCTACCGGCACCCCTCCGAGGTGACCGACACCGAGCTGCTCGATGCCGCGGTCAAGGTGGTGGCCGCGCTGATGGTGAAGGTGCGTGCGGTCAGCAGGCGACGGGACAACCTGCAGAAGGCGGCCAGGAGAGGTCGGGGAGGTGATAATCTTTCCGCGCTTTTCGGGACCGCCCGGTCCCGCATCCGGGACCGGATCAGGTCCGCCAGGGGGTAAGGGTTGTCATGAAGAGGTTGGGGTGGCTGCTGTCCGCAGCACTCGTTTTCTCGGTTCCCGCAGCACTCCAGTCCCAGGCGCTGGCCGCGCCTGTCCCGGGGGCCGCACCCGTGGCCACGGCCACCTCCACGGTGTGGCGGCCGAACCCGGGCGCGCTGTTCAACCTGCCGCGCTCGCGTGACAAGCAGTGGCGGCTGGAGCGACAGGTCGTGGCCGCGATCGACCACGCCCACAGGGGCTCCTACATCAAGTTCTCGATCTTCTCCTTCGACCGCAAGCCGGTGGCCCAGGCCCTGCTGCGTGCACACCACCGCGGCGTGACCGTGCGGGTGCTGCTCAACGACCACCAGTTCACCGGAGCACAACGAATGCTCCGGAACGCGCTGACCGCGAACCGGACCCACCGCAGCTGGAGCTACATGTGCACCCACGGCTGCAGGTCGCACGGTGACGTGCTGCACTCGAAGTTCTACCTGTTCTCCCACACCGGTGGGGCCCACTACGTGTCGATGGTCGGGTCGGACAACATGACCGGAAACGCAGTGCACAACCAGTACAACGACCTGTGGACCTCGACGCCGGACAAGCAGACGTTCGGCTGGTTCAACGACCTGTTCAACCAGATGGCCAAGGACAAGCCGTCGGGCGAGCAGAACCCGCCGCACCCGCCGAACGAGAACTGGGACGCCGCCGGCAAGGGCAACTCGCAGGCCACGATCGTCCCGCGACTGACCACACCGCTGGCCGCGGGCGGGCTGCTGCTGCAGGCGATCCCGTGGCCCAGCTACAGCGCGAGCAACGACCCGATCATCGACATCCTGGACAAGGTGCGCTGCCACTACGCGACCGGCACCGGTAACGGTCGCACCACCGTGCGCGTGGACATGCACGCCTGGGACACCGACCGCGGCGCCTGGTTGGCCAAGAAGTTCCGTTCGCTGTACGCCCAGGGCTGCAACGTGCAGCTGATGTACGGCTTCGCGGGGGCGAAGGTCCGCCCGGTGCTCGGCAAGCGGACCGCACGGGGCTACATCCCCATTCGCAGCAACGGCTACGACACCAATGGCGATGGCCAGATCGACCTCTACAGCCACCAGAAGGAGCTGATGATCTCCGGCCACTACGGCGCCCGGAAGGGCTACAAGCTGGCGATCACGGGGTCGAGCAACTACGACACCTACGGGCTGACCGGGGACGAGATCCTGTTCCTGATCCACCGGACGCCCGCGTACGACGCCTACGTCCGCAACTTCAAGTACGTCTGGCGCTACCGGTCCCACCCGGCGCGCTACATCCCTCACAGCACGAACATGCGGATGAGCACGCAGCTGGCCCCCGACACGCTGCTGGCCCCTGACACCCAGCACGACCCCGGCCGGCTGGACCAGGGCCTGCTCGACCCGGGCCAGATGGACCAGGGCCAGCTGCCCCCCGGGGTCCAGCCGCGCTGGCTGCCGCAGCCGCGTCCGGCGGGCCCGGCCTGGGAAGGCGACTGACCGGTCCTGCCACGCCGACCTGCGTCGTCGGCGCGGAGGTGTTAGCCTGTGCCCGCTTTTCGGGGCCCGCGGGGGGTCTCGAGTTCCGGGCCGGGGCGAGGCCCGTCAGGGGGCAATGGTTGTCATGAAGAGGCTGGGGTGGCTGCTGGCCGCCGCACTCGTGTTCTCGGTTCCTGCCGTGCTCCAGTCACCGGCGCAGGCGGAGCCGCCCCCGCAGCTGGCCCACCCCTCCACGGCCACCCGGTCGTGGATGCCCGACCCCGGGGCGCACTTCAACATCCCGCGCACGCGAGTCGCACAGTGGAACCTCGAGAAGCGGGTGGTGGCGGCGATCAACCACGCGCACAGGGGCTCCTACATCAAGTTCTCGATCTACTCCTTCGACCGCAAGCCGGTGGCCCGGGCACTGATCCGTGCCCATCATCGCGGGGTGACCGTGCGAGTGCTGCTCAACGACCACCGATTCAGCGGAGCCCAACGCCTGCTCAGAAATGCGCTGACGGCGAACCGCAGCCACCGCAGCTGGAGCTACATGTGCACCCACGGTTGCCGCTCCTCCGGCGACATCCTGCACTCGAAGTTCTACCTGTTCTCCCACACCGGCGGGGCCCACTACGTGTCGATGGTCGGTTCGGTGAACATGACCTACAACTCGGTGCACAACCAGTTCAACGACCTGTGGATCTCCAACAGCCACAAGTCGACCTTCATGTGGTTCAACGACCTGTTCAACCAGGAGGCCCAGGACCAGCCCTCCTGGCGGCAGAACCCCCCGCACCGGGCCAACGAGAGCTGGCCGCACCCCGGTCAGTCGGAGGGGACCGAGTCGACCGAGGCCCAGATCCGGGCCCGGCTGACGGCGTCCCCTGCGCACTCCTCGGTGCTGCTGCAGGCGATCCCGTGGCCCCGCCCCAGTAGCCGCAACGACCCGATCATGGCCATCCTGCGCCGTGTGCACTGCTACGGCGCGACCGGCGGCACCGGGGGCTCCGGCAACCGCACCATCGTGCGTGTGAACATGCACGCCTGGACCCAGGATCGGGGGGCATGGATCGCCAAGCGGCTCCGGTACATGTACGCGCACGGCTGTCACGTGCAGCTGCTCTACGGCTTCGGTGGCGCGAAGGTGCGGCACGTGCTCGCCCAGCGGACCAGTCGAGGCTACGTCCCGACCCGCAGCGACGGCTATGACACCAACGGCGACCACGAGCTCGACAAGTACTCCCACCAGAAGGAGCTGTTGATCTCCGGGCACTACGGCAGCCAGTCCGGGTACCGGCTCTCGATCACCGGCTCCAGCAACTACGCCGACCATGGCCTGACCGGCGACGAGATCCTGTTCCTGATCCACCGGCACGCCGCGTACAACGCCTACGTTCGCAACTTCAACACCATCTGGGACCACTACAGCCACCCGACGCGCTACCAGCCGCGTCGCTCCACCAGCATGTCGCTGGCGGATCGTATGGCCGACGACAACCTGGGCGGGCTCGCGAAGACGCCGAGCGACCTGCTGAACGGGCCCGGCGACACCCTGCTGGTGCCGCAACCGCGTCCCGCGGGGCCGGCCTGGGAAGGCGACTGACCGGCACCCGGGAACACTCACGGGAGCCGCCTGCGAGGGCGCACCCGGACGGCGCCGCTTCAGACACGGCCGTACATGTCCGTGCCCACATCCCGGAAGAAGGACCCGCGGCATGCTACTTTTTCCGGGCTTTTTCGGGCTCTCCGCTCCCGGACTCGGGGCCGGAACAAGGACAGCAAAGGGGTAGACCCTGCCATGAAACGGCTCTGCTTGCCGGCCGCAGCGGCACTTGTCTTCTCATTGTTCTCGGTCACCCAGGCGCAGGCGGAGCCCGTCCGCCAGGCGGCGCAGCCCACGGCCGGCACCCATCACTGGATGCCGAACTCGGGCGCGCACTTCAACATCCCCCGGACCCGATCGGCACAGTGGAACAACGAGCGGCAGGTGGTGGCCGCGATCAACCATGCGCACAAGGGCTCCTACATCAAGATCGCGCTGTTCTCCTTCGACCGCAGGCCGGTGGCCCGGGCACTGGTGCGCGCCCACCGGCGCGGGGTGACGGTGCGGGTGCTGCTCAACGATCACCAGTTCACCGGTGCCCAGCGCATCCTCAAGCGGGGCCTGGGCGCGAACCGCCACCACCGCAGCTGGAGCTACATGTGCACCCACGGCTGCCGGTCGCGCGGTGACATCTTGCACTCGAAGTTCTTCCTGTTCTCCCACACCGGTGGGGCCCACTACACGAGCATGGCCGGGTCGCTGAACCTGACCTACAACTCCGTGCACAACCAGTACAACGACCTGTGGATCTCCAAGCCCAACAAGCGGACGTTCATGTGGTTCAACGACCTGTTCGACCAGCTGGCCAAGGACAAGCCGGCGGGGCAGCAGAATCCCCCGCACCCGCCCAACGAGAACTGGCCGAAGACCGGTGCGGCGACGATCCCCGGCCGGCTGACCAGGTCCTCGGCCCACGGTTCCCTGCTGCTGCAGGCGATCCCGTGGCCCAACTTCAGCAGCCGCAACGACCCGATCATGGACATCCTGCGCCGGGTGCACTGCCACGGCGCGACCGGCGGGACCGGCGGATCGGGCAACCGCACCATCGTGCGGGTCAGCATGCACACCTGGAACACCGCCCGTGGCGGGTGGATCGCGAAGCGGCTCCGGTACCTGTACGCGCACGGCTGCCACGTCCAGCTGATGTACGGCTTCGGCGGCGCCAAGGTCCGCAACATCCTGGCCGGGAAGACCAGGCACGGCTACGTGCCGGTGCGCAGCAACGGCTACGACACCAACGGTGACGGGGAGCTGGACCTCTACTCCCACCAGAAGGAGCTGATGATCTCGGGCCACTACGGCAGCCAGAGCAAGTACCGGATGGTGGTCACCGGGTCCAGCAACTACAACAAGTACGGGCTCACCGGCGACGAGATCCTGTTCCTGATCCACCGGCACCCGGCGTACAACGCCTACACCCGCAACTTCAAGAACCTCTGGTACCACTACTCCCACCCGGTGCACTACCAGCCGCACCGCTCCGCGCGGATGTCGATGTCGGCGCGTATGGGCGGCGACAACCTGGGCGGCCTGGCGAAGAACCCGGGCGACCTGATCGACGGACCCGGCGACACTCTCCTGGTGCCGCAGCCGCGACCGGCGGGCCCGGCCTGGGAAGGCGACTGAGCCGGAAGTTGCGCCAGCCCGTCAGTGGCTGCCGGGCTCGATCCGGACGCTCGCGAGCATCATCGGGTGGTCGCTGGTGCGCCGGACCAGCGGGTCACGGTTGGCGTCGAACCCGGTGAACTGCACGCCGGGAGAGCCGAGGATCCAGTCGACGTAGGTCCGGGCGGGCAGCCGGCAGCCGCCGTTGCGGACCGCGCCGTTGGCGGAGTGCATCGCGACGCCGCGGGTGAGCCGGCAGAAGTAGCTGCCTCGCTCGTTCATGTCGCCGGTGACGAGCAGGGGCCGACCGGTGCCGACCAGGGTGCGGAACAGCCTGGTCTCGATCCGCGTGGCCGCGTTGCGGAAGCGCTGTGCGGGACCGTAGACGTCGGCGGGGTTGTGGTAGTTGGCGAACCACACCTGCTGGTGGGTGTGCCGGTTCTCCAGGAGCACGTACGGCATCGGCATGGGACGGCCGTGGAAGTACGGGATCCGCACGGTGCTGCCGCTGAGCATGCGCCAGTCGGCACGACGCCAGATGATGGAGTTCTGCACCGCGGCCCGGCCGGCAGACAGGCCCGGGTAGACGTCGTACTGCCGGCCCGCGAGCGCCTCCAGGGTGCGGAACTGGGGCGCCTGGAACTCCTGCAGCCCGGCGACGCTGACCCCGTGCCCCAGCAGCTCGGCCACGGAGTCGTGCATCCGCTTCCGGCCGTTGGCATAGCCGTGGTGGGTTCCGCTCCGCGTGGTGTGGGAGAAGCCCAGCTGGTTGAACGAGCTGATCGTGAACGTGGTCGGGGTCCGGGGCTTGCGCGTGGGGCGGGACGGGACCTGCTGCAACACCCGCTGGATGCTGCGCTCGATGCTGTGCAGGGACCCGCCCGGCAGGGGCGCGATCGAGGGCTTGGGTGACAGCGGGGGCGGGCTGGTCGGCAGCGGCGTGCCGGAGGCCGTGCTCGGCGAGGGCGACGTGGACGACCTCGTGGGACTCGCGGCCGGCTGGCCGCCGACCCGGTGCAGCACGACCAGCCCGGCACCCACCAGGGCCGCCACCGCCCCGAGTGCGAGCAGTGCCACGACCAGGGGTGGCTGGCTCGGCGGGCGTCCGGGGCCCCCAGGGTCGTTGCCGGTGCCCTGCTGGTCCAACGCTGCTCCTCCTCCTGCGGGGGCTGTTGCGGTGGCCACATGGTGCCACGCGCCCGCACGTCGCGATTCGCCGTCCGGACCCGTGAGGTGGGCATGCGCTGGGTCACACCTGCTGTCTCAGGGGTGCGGGGACCGGCAATACTGGAGCCGACCCACCCGCGACGGAAGGAACGACGGCACATGGGCCGCCTCTGCGAGACCGAAGGACTGACCGACATCCAGGAAGAGATCCTCAAGACGGTGCGGCAGTTCGTCGAGGAGAAGATTCTCCCGGTCGCCACGGAGCTCGAGCACGCCGACGAGTACCCGACCGAGATCGTGGAGGGGATGAAGGAGCTCGGGATCTTCGGCCTGACCATCCCCGAGGAGTACGGCGGCCTCGGAGAGTCGCTGCTGACCTATGCGCTCGCCGTGGAGGAGCTCTCCCGAGGCTGGATGAGCGTCTCGGGCATCGTCAACACCCACTTCATCGTGGCCTACATGCTGCTGCAGCACGGCACCGACGAGCAGAAGCAGAAGTACCTGCCGAAGATGGTCACGGGCGAGGTGCGCGGCGCCTTCTCCATGTCCGAGCCCGAGCTCGGGTCGGACGTGGCCGCGATCAAGACCAAGGCCGTGAAGCAGGACGACGGCTCCTACCAGATCGACGGCCAGAAGATGTGGCTGACCAACGGCGGCTCGGCCAACCTGGTCGCGGTGCTGGTGAGAACCGACCTCGGTGACGAGAACCGCTCCAGGCCGCACCAGAACATGTCCACCTTCCTCGTCGAGAAGGAGTCCGGGTTCGGCGAGACCGCCCAGGGCGTCACGATCCCGGGCAAGATCGAGAAGATGGGCTACAAGGGCGTCGACACCACCGAGATGGTCTTCGACGGCCACCGCATCTCCGCTGACCAGGTCCTGGGTGGGGAGCCCGGCAAGGGGTTCTACCAGATGATGGACGGCGTCGAGGTCGGCCGGGTCAACGTCGCAGCGCGCGGAGTCGGTGTCTCGAACCGTGCCTTCGAGCTGGGCGTGTCCTACGCGCAGCAGCGGAAGACCTTCGGCAAGAAGATCGCCGAGCACCAGGCGGTGCTGTTCCGGCTCGCGGAGATGGGCACCAAGGTCGAGGCCGCCCACCAGATGATGGTCAAGGCGGCCAAGCTCAAGGACGCCGGGGAGCGCAACGACCTCGAGGCCGGCATGGCCAAGTATCTGGCCAGCGAGTACTGCGCCGAGGTGGTCGAGGACTCCTTCCGCATCCACGGCGGCTACGGCTTCTCCAAGGAGTACGAGATCGAGCGGCTCTACCGCGAGGCTCCGATGCTGCTGATCGGGGAGGGCACCGCCGACATCCAGCGGATGATCATCGGCCGCCGGCTGCTGGACAACTACAAGCTCTGATGATGGGGACGGCGGGCTTGCGGCGGCCCTCCCCGTCGTCCGGGGCTGCCGCTGCGCCACGTCCTTCTGCTCCTGCTCGTCGCGCTGGTCTCGGGCCTGCTGATCATCCTGGTCGTGGACGCCATCGTCACCGGATCTCCGGATGCCCACAGCCCGCGCTGGGGTCACGTGGTCGTACGCCGGTGTGACAGCCACGGGGGTTGCTACGGCGACTTCACCAGCAACGACGGCAGCATCCACCGGGACGACGTACGCATCTGGAACGGTGACCGGCTGCCGCTCGGCCGCCGGGTCCGCGCCTACGCCGACGCCGCCGACCACGATGTGACCCGTCCCGGGAGCCAGGCAGTCCTCTGGGACGTCGTCGGGCTCCTCGTCCTGGGGAGCGTGTTCGCGGTCGCAGCCTATGGCCTGGTCCGGCACGTGCTGCTGCGTCGTGCCGTGGCGCACCCGTCGAGCGGTCGCGTCACCTGACCGCGCGCGGCCGCGACGTATCGGCCGCCTGGTCCGGTTCGTGCTGCGCGGCGGTGCGCACCTGTGCGGCCAGGGCCCGGACGGCGAGCTGGCGGATCCGTTCGGTGGAGACCTCGTCGGGGTCCACGCCCGGGACGTCCTGCGGCTCCAGCTCGTCGAGGTCGCCGACCACACGGACCCCGCTGTCGCGCAGCCGCTGCTGCATCCTCCCCGCCCGCCGGTGCAGCCAGCCGGGCACGGTGAAGCCGATCGGGTCATCGGTGTCGCGCAGGCCGGTCAGGGTGGTGTTGCCCAGGCCGTGCTTGACCAGCCGCTTGTACGCCGGTCCGCCGAGACCCTCGAGCTCGGCGTTGAGCTCGCGCAGCAGCAGTGCCGACCCGACACCGAGCGAGGCGTTGGCCCGCGTCCCCTCCCGGTCGGCACTCACCGGGACTCCGGTGACGCCGCAGAACCGCTCCCACAGCAGTCCCCGGGGTGCCCCTGGCGGCGGGACCGTCACCAGCGCCAGCGCCTCGGGGCCGAACGCCTCGGCCCAGCGGTCGGTGATCGCGCCCGCCGACATCTGGCCCCAGAAGTGCCGACCCGGACCCTCGCCCTTGCGGATCGCCCGCAGGTACTCCGACCAGCCGGTGTCGCCGCGGTTCTTCAGGGCCTCCTGCCACATCGCCGGGACCGACCTGCCCAGGTCGCGGACCGTGAGGACGACAAGGTTCTCCGAGTCCGGGAACTGCTCGGGGGCCCTGGCCACCGCCGTCGGTCGCGCCGAGCCGAGATACTCCATCGAGATCACCGCGGTCCCCGGGTGCGCCTCGATCTGGGAGCGCATCGTCTCCCAGGTGCCGTACTCCGCCTCGGTCATGCCGCGGTGCCGGCCGATCAGGTCCTTGGTCGCCGAGACCTGCCGCCGCCACGGGCCCGGGAACAGGATGCCCTGGCCGCGCAGGTCGGCCCGGTTCGCCGTCAGCCGCCGCTGGATGAACGTCGTGCCCGACTTCATCAGCCCGATGTGCCAGATCACCCGGCTTGCCACGCGCAACCCCTCACGTCTCGCTGGTCTCGGTCGGTAGCCCGGAGTCCCGGGGGGTCATGCTCTCATGAGGGAGGTGGCGGCCATGCCTTGCGCGACCGCGTGGCGGGCGGCGGTCAGGATGCGCCGGCGCGCTCCCGCGACTCCTCGCGGCCGCTGATCGCCGCGGCCACGGCCCCGGCCAGGTCCGGGTTGAACACGCTGGGAATGATGAAGCTGCGGTTGAGCTCCTCGTCGGTGACCACGTGCGCGATCGCCTCCGCGGCCCGCTGCAGCATGTCGAGGGTGATGTCGGAGGCGCGGGCGTCGAGCAGCCCCCGGAAGACACCGGGGAACGCCAGCACGTTGTTGATCTGGTTGGGGTAGTCGCTGCGTCCGCTGGCGACGACCGCGGCCCGCTTCCCGGCCTCGGCAGGGTCGACCTCCGGGTCCGGGTTGGCCAGCGCGAACACCACCGCGTCGTCGGCCATGTCGTCGATCCAGGCAGGCTCGAGCAGGTTCGGCCCGCTCACGCCGATGAACACGTCGGCCCCCTTCAGTCCCTGCTGCAGGTCCCCGGTGACCCCGCGCGGGTTGGTCCGCCGGGCCAGCTCCGCCTTCGCCCCGGTCAGCGACGTGTCGTCCCGGGAGAGGCAGCCCTCCCGGTCCCAGACCACCACGTCACCGACACCGGCGTGCAGCAGCAGCGTGACGATCGCCGTGCCCGCCGCCCCGGCCCCGGACACCACGACGCGGACCCTGTCCAGCTGCTTGCCGACGCACCGCAGGGCATTGGTCAGGGCGGCCAGCACCACGATCGCGGTGCCGTGCTGGTCGTCGTGGAAGACCGGGATGTCCAGCTGCTCGCGCAACCGGGTCTCGATCTCGAAGCAGCGGGGCGCGGCGATGTCCTCGAGGTTGATTCCGCCGAACCCGGGCGCGATCGCGGTCACCGCGGTGACGATCTCCTCGACGTCCTGGGTGGCAAGGCAGATCGGCCAGGCGTCGATGTTCGCGAACCGCTTGAACAGGGCGGCCTTGCCCTCCATCACGGGGAGCGCTGCGCCCGGCCCGACGTTGCCCAGCCCGAGCACGGCGGAGCCGTCGGTCACCACCGCGACGGTGTTCCCCTTGATGGTCAGCTTCGGCACGTCCTCGGGATGCTCCGCCAGCGCGAGGCTGACCCGCCCGACGCCGGGTGTGTAGGCCATCGAGAGGTCGTCGCGGGTGCGCAGCGGCACCTTGGAGCTGATCTCGATCTTGCCGCCGAGGTGCAGCAGGAACGTGCGGTCGGAGACCTTGTGCACGGTGATGCCCTCGAGGGACTCCACGGCGTCGACGATCTCGTCGGCGTGTCCCGAGTCGGTCGCGGAGCAGGTCACGTCCACCACCAGCCGGTCGTGCCGGGACTCCGCGACGTCGACCGCGGTGACGATGCCACCCTCTCCCGCGATGCAGGTCGCCACGGCTCCGATCAGGCCGGGATCGAGCTCGGTGTAGAGCCGCATGGTGATGGAGTACGACGCGCTGGTGGCCGCTCGACGGCGCTTGCCCGTGACCTCGCCCATGCGGGTCATCTTGCCACCACCGCGGCCCGGCGCGCTGTTCTCACCGCCGCCAGGTCCAGGTGCCCAGCACCGAGGCGATCAGCTGCTTCCGCTTCGCCGGCCGTACGGACGGGGAGAACGCGAAACTGACCACGTAGCCGTGGCCACCGTGTGCGACGACGTACTGGTCCAGCCAGTAGGTCGTGCCGGACTTCTTCCGCAGGCCCGCGAGATGCCCGGCCGGCATCCCGGCGATCTGCGCCTGGGGAAGGATCGAGACCTGCGGGCCCGCCCGTCCCATGCGTGCCCGGATCCTCCTGGTCACCGCGGCCAGCTCCGGCACCGCGAAGCCGTCCGGGGTGACCACCACGCTGAGGTTGCTGGCGAAGCCGTGGACCGGGAGTGCGGCACCGGCCGCCCGGTCCACGCCGTTGCTCAGGCGCCGGTGCGTGACCTGGTGCCAGTTCGCCGGCACCTGGACCCGGTAGCCGGACCCGTGCAGGACCTGGCCGTTCGCAGGGGCCGCCGTGACCGGGCGACCCGGGTGCGCGACCTCCGGGCTCGCGGTCGGGGGCGAGCTGGCCCGCCTGGTGCCGGAGCCGGTCCCGGGGCCCGAACCACATCCGGCCGCGACCCCGACGACCAGGGCAAGCACCGTCGCTCGGCGGAGACTCCGGAGGGGGCGGGACGGGTGCTGCACGGGCCCAACCTACGAGGAGCCTAGAAGCCGGAGACGAAACCGGTCGACCGCGAACCGGGTCGGGTGCGAGGCTGGGGGCAGGTACACCCACCGGACGGGCCAGGGAGCGCAGATGACCGACAACGAGGACCTGAAGGCGAAGATGCGGGAGGCCCTGGAGCGCAAGCGCGGCGCCTCGCACCCCGACGACTCCGGGGAGCAGCAGGGCCACGAGAAGGCAAACGGCCCCGAGGTCAACGGTGGCGCGGCACCGAAGATGCACCGCCGCAAGGCGGGCGGCGGGGGCTCGTAGGCCCGCGCACGCCCGGGGCTGCGCGTCCCGAGGCGCGCCTCGCTGCCACCTCGACCTCTGGGACGGGGGCGCCTCGAGCACGGCCGTGAGCAATCCCACCCGCCGGCCGGGTCGCCGTCGGAGCGGGCTTCGGGCACCATGAGCGGGTCATCGGCGAGCGCCGTACCCCAGGTCGAGGAGCGCAGACGTGCAGTTCGGACGCAGCTACGAGGAGTTCGAGGTCGGGGCCACCTACAGGCACTGGCCGGGCAAGACCGTCACCGAGTTCGACGACCACATGTTCTGCCTGCTCACCATGAACCACCACCCGCTGCACCTCGACAGCCACTACGCCGGGGAGACCACGCAGTTCGGCAAGAACGTGGTCGTGGGCAACTACGTCTACTCCCTGCTGCTCGGCATGAGCGTGCCCGACATCTCCGGCAAGGCGATCGCCAACCTCGAGGTCGAGTCGCTTCGCCACGTCGCCCCGACCTTCCACGGCGACACGCTGTACGGCGAGACCACCGTGCTCGACAAGCAGGAGTCGAAGTCGAAGGATGACCGGGGCATCGTCCACGTCGAGACCATCGGCTACAACCAGGACGGCAAGGTCGTGTGCATCTTCCGCCGCAAGGTCATGGTGCCCCGGCAGAAGTACCTCGACGAGCGTGGCGGGGAGCAGCCCGGCCGGCCGACCCCTCAGCCGGACCGGAACTGGCCGGGACCGGCCGGGGCCTGACTCCCGATGGGTCCGGGAGCCGAGGGATCCACCCTCCCGCCCGACGTCGAGCTGTGGCTGGTCCGGCACGGCGAGACCGGGTGGAGCAGGGACGGCAAGCACACCTCGACGACCGACGTGCCCCTGACCGCCCGGGGCGAGGCCCAGGCCCGGGCGGTGGCCGAACAGCTGCGGGGAGTCGGGTTCGACCTGGTGCTGACCAGCCCGCTGGGCCGTGCCCGGCGGACGGCCGGGCTGGCCGGCTTCCCCGACGCCGTCCCCGACGAGGACCTCGTGGAGTGGCGGTACGGCGACTACGAGGGCGTCACCACCGCACAGATCCGGGAACGGGTCCCGGGCTGGACGGTCTGGACCCATCCCTGCCCGAACGGCGAGGCTCCGGACGCGGTGGCCCGGCGGCTGGACCGGGTGGTCGACCG
The DNA here is from genome assembly GCA_050699415.1 of Marmoricola sp. GTDB lineage: Bacteria > Actinomycetota > Actinomycetes > Propionibacteriales > Nocardioidaceae > Marmoricola. Next base: position 10,531 of record JBOHDO010000168.1, on the reverse strand, counting down.
GGTCCGGGAGCAGCACGGCCGGGTGCTGGTGTTCGGTCACGGCCATGCCTCGCGCGCGCTGGCGGCCCGCTGGGTGGACCTGCCTGTCCGTGACGGCCGGATCTTCGTGCTGGGCACCGCCACGGTCTCCGCGCTGGGCTCCGAGCACGGTGCCCCGGCCGTGCTGCGCTGGAACGCGTAGCGCCCCGGGGCTCGATCGCCTAGCCTCGTGCGCGTGGGACTCGAGGCATCCTGTCCGCGTTGTCCGGCTCCCCTGGCGGAGGAGGACGGGTGCTTCCGCTGCGGCGAGCACGGCACCGTCGACCCGCTGTGGCGCCCGAATCGGGCGGACTACGAGTCCTTCGCCGAGGTGCTCGGCCGGCTGAGGGGCCTGCCCACGTACCTGCCCTGGCCGATGAGCCCGGGATGGTCGGTCGCGGACTTCGGCTGTGTCGGGGACGGCTCGGTCCGGTCCGCAGCGGTCACCACCACCGTGGGCAGCAGCGATCCCGACGGGCGGGTGTCGGTCTGCGTGGTCACCGAGGACCCGGGGGTCGGGCTGGGTGCGCGCTGCGCGGGAGCGCCGTACGTCGACCCCGGTGACCAGATCGGGGCCGGGACCCCGGTGGTCCGGGTGCGGGCGGCCGGGCGGCCGGTCCCGCTGTGGTCGGTCGACGTGAGCGACGACGACCCGCTGACCCGGGCGGTGTTCGCAGGCGAGGCACACGGCCGATGGCTGTGGCTGGTGCTGCGCCCGGCGTCCGCGGCGCTGCTGCTGCACGACGAGTGGCTGCTGGCCGACGTCTCCGGGCTTGGGCCGCAGGCCGTCGAGATGCCGTTCGGCGGTACCCCGCCGGACTGGTGACCCGGTCCTGCGCTGTCGCCCAGCGAGCCTGCCGAGGCGTATCGCCCCGGCTGCGGCATGATGGGAACCGATGTCCGTGTCCGACAGTCTGCCCCCGTCCCGCGTGGTCGCCGTCGCCAACCAGAAGGGCGGCGTCGCGAAGACCACGACCGTGGCGTCCCTGGGCGCGGCGCTCGCCGAGCTCGGCCAGCGGGTGCTGCTGGTCGACCTGGACCCGCAGGCCTGCCTGACGTTCAGCCTCGGCATCGACCCCGAGGACCTCGAGGTGTCGCTGCACCACGTGCTGACCAAGGGGCTCGGCGCCACCGAGGTCATCGTGACCAGCGAGGAGGGCGTCGACCTGCTGCCGGCCACGATCGAGCTGGCCCGGGCCGAGGTGGACCTGCTCACCCGGACCGGCCGCGAGTACGTGGTCCGGGCAGCGCTGGCCGACCTCGACGAGTACGACTGGGTGCTGCTGGACTGCCCCCCGTCCCTCGGGGTGCTCACCGTCGCGGCGCTGACCGCGGCCGGCGCGGTGCTCATCCCGCTGCAGTGCGAGACCCTCTCGCACCGCGGTGTGGGCCAACTGCTCGACACCGTGCACGACGTGCGCCGGTTCACCAATCCGGGCCTGGAGGTGTGGGGCGTGCTGCCCACCCTGTACGACGGCCGCACCCGGCACGCCCGGGCGGTGCTGGAGAACATCTCCGAGACCTACGGGCTGGACGTGCTGCAGCCGCCGATCCCCAAGACCATCCGGTTCGCCGAGGCACCGGCTGCGGGCCGCTCCATCCTCGGCACCTCCTCGCGCAACAAGGGTGCCGCGGCCTACCGGGAGCTCGCGTCCTCCCTGCTCGGGCGGCGTTGACCCGTGCCCGGCCGCCAACCGCACCCATCGGCCCCGCTCCGGCCGCGCTACCGCCGTCTCGTGGCCGCCGCGGGAGCGGCCGGGATCACCCTGCTCACGGTGCTCGGCGGGCTGGGGCTGGTCTCGTCCGGTGGGGCCGCGACGGCGGCGTCCCGCCCCCACGACTCCCGCGGGCTGCCGGTGGGCGGGAGCATCCCGGTCCACCGGCCCCGTCCGCCGGGCCCGGATCTGGTGGCCTACCGCTCGACCGGTCACGGGCGCGCCGTCCCGGCAGCCTCCGGCCACGGGCGGCGGGTGGTCTTCGACATCTCCGCCCAGCGGGTGTGGCTGGTCCACCGGGACGGCTCGGTCGCGGCGACGTACCTCGCCTCAGGCAGCGTCGACCACAACCTGCACCCCGGCCACTACCGGGTCTACTCGCGCTCACCCTGGGCCACCGGGATCGACGACTCCGGCGTGATGCAGTACTTCGTGCGGTTCGCCCACGGGCAGAACGCGGCCATCGGCTTCCACAGCATCCCGACCAAGGACGGCCACCCGCTGCAGACCCGCGGCCAGCTCGGCACACCGCAGTCCCACGGCTGCATCCGGCAGGCGAAGCCGGACGCGATCAGGCTGTGGCACTTCGCAGCGATCGGCACCAGGGTGGTCGTGGTCGCCTGACGGTGCCGGGGGTGGCCCCGGCCTGGCGGGTCAGCTCTCCGAGGACTGGGTGGTGGGCTTGCCGCCACGGGTACGGCGACGGCGCCGGTTGCGGTCGCGACTCCCCTGCGACCGCTGGCCCGGCTCCCCGGACTGGGTCCGGCCCTGGCCGCGCGCCTGGCTCCGGCCGCCGCGGGACCGGGAGCCCCCGCCGCCACGCCCGCCGCGGGAGCTGCGCTCGACGGCGATCGTGCCCTCGGGCACCAGCCGCCCCTTGGTGCCGGGCGGGATGCCCTGGTCGTGGAGGAAGAGCTCGGAGCTGGAGTAGGTCTCCGGCGGCTCGCCGAAGGGGAGGTCGAGCGCGGTGTTGATCATCTTCCACCGGTGCAGGTCCGCCCAGTCCACCAGCGTGATCGCGATCCCCGACGCGCCGGCACGCCCGGTGCGCCCGATCCGGTGGATGTAGGTCTTCTCGTCCTCGGGGCAGGTGTAGTTGACCACGTGGGTGACGTCGTGAACGTCGATCCCGCGGGCGGCCACGTCGGTGGCGACCAGCACCTGCAGCTTGCCCTCGCGGAACCGCGTCAGCGCCTTCTCGCGGGCCGCCTGCGCCATGTCACCGTGCAGTGCGCTCGACTTGAAGCCGCGCTCGACGAGGTCGTCGGCGACGCGCTGTGCCTGTCGCTTGGTGCGGGTGAACACCAGCACCAGGCCGGCGTCCTCGGCCTGCAGCAGGCGGCCCAGGATCTCCGGCTTGTCGAGGTCGTGGGCCTGATAGACGAACTGGGCCGTGGTCGGCACGGTCTCGGTCTCGTACGACGACTCCGCCCGGATGTTCATCGGGTGGCGCATGTGCGTGCGCGCCAGCGACACGATCGCGGCCGGCATGGTGGCGGAGAAGAGCATCGTCTGCCGCGTCTCGGGCGTGCCGGAGATCAGCCGCTCCACGTCGGGCAGGAAGCCCAGGTCGAGCATCTCGTCGGCCTCGTCGAGCACCAGGGACTTCACATGGCTGATGTCCAGCGCCCGGCGGTTCATCAGGTCGATCAGCCGGCCGGGCGTCCCGACCACCACGTCGACGCCGTCGGCGAGGGGTTCGAGCTGGGTCTCGTAGGGCACGCCGCCGTACACGGTCAGCACGCGGATGCCGCGGTCCGCGCCCGCCAGCGTGAGGTCACCGGAGACCTGCACGGCGAGCTCGCGGGTGGGCGTGACGACCAGGGCCTGCGGCTTGTTCGGTGCGGCCAGCTCGGCGTAGTCGGGGTCGTGGGGAGCGACGCTGCGCTGCAGCACCGGGATGCCGAAGGCCAGCGTCTTGCCGGTGCCGGTGCGCGCCTGGCCGATCAGGTCGGTGCCCATGAGGGCGACCGACAGCGTCATCTCCTGGATCGGGAATGGGGTCACGATGCCGACGCGCTCGAGGGCGTCGGCGATCTCGGGGAGTGCCCCGAGCTCTCTGAAGGTGGTCAGGATCTCGCCTGTTCTCTTGGTTTGTGGATGTGGTGGGCCCTCGTCTTCTCTGGGGCGTCACATCCGTCCCAACCTTGCCGCCCGATCTCGGTCAGGGCCCGGGGCGGCACTCCCATGGTATCGGTAACCTGCCTCCATGACCGAACCGACCGAGCCCGTCGCGTTCTCCGACCCCGGATACCGGGCCGCGGTGGTGGACCTGCTCGGGGCGATCGCGTACGGCGAGCTGTCCGCGTTCGAGCGGATGGTCGAGGACGGCAAGCTGGCCCCGAACCTCGCCGACAAGATCGAGCTCGGCACCATGGCGGCCACCCAGTTCGGCCACGTGCAGCCGCTGCTGGACCGGATCGCCGAGCTCGGGGCGGACCCGATCGCCGCCATGGTCCCGTTCGCCGAGGCGTTCGAGGCCTTCCACGCCAGCACCGCCCCGAGCGACTGGCTGGAGGGGCTGGTCAAGGCCTACGTGGGGGACGGGCTGGCCGCGGACTTCTACCGGGAGATCACCACGTTCGTCGACGCCGGGACCCGCGAGCTGATCGTGGCCTCGCTCGCCGATGCCGGGGAGGCTGACTTCGCGATCGACCGGGTCGGGCGGGCGATCGAGGGCGACCCCCGCGTGGGCGGGCGCCTGGCACTGTGGGCCCGTCGGCTGATGGGGGAGGCACTCGCCCAGGGCCAGCGGGTGATCGCCGAGCGCGACTCGCTGGCGGCCATGCTCGCCGGCGGCGTGGACCGGCCGGGCATGGACCTGGCCGCGCTGACCCGGATGTTCTCCCGACTCACCGAGAACCACGCCCGCCGGATGTCCGAGCTCGGCCTGGCCTCCTGAGCCGGGCCCAGCCAGGCCGGCCTGGCCTCCTGAGCCCGGCCCAGCCGGCCCGGCCTCGCCCCTGGACATGGGTAGTCCGGCACGTTGCGCACCGGTTCTGGTCGTGTCCCGGTGCCGTACGTGCCGGACTACCCGTCTGGTCGGCCGGTCAGGCCCGCTGCTTCGACCTCCCGGTCACACCGGAGGCGATCATGACCAGCACCATCGCGACCACGACCTGCCAGATGTGCCGCCACCAGTCGAAGCCCGGCCCGTTGAAGCTGGTGTCACCGCTGTGCCAGATCAGGGCATAGACCCAGTTGCCGATGATCACGCCGCCGATGCCGCACACGATGGTGAGCCACAGCGGGATGTTGTCCTTGCTGCCCGGGGCCAGCCACTTGCCGAGCAGCCCGATGATAATTCCGCCGATGATGGCCCACAGAATCCAACCCAGCATGTTCCGTGTCCTTTCGATGCAGTGTCGCCCAGTGTGAGCAGTGTCAGGTCCCGACCACTACCGAGGCACGTCCATGCCCCCACGGCGACCATCATTCCCGAACCGGAGCCGGGGAGCACGTTCTCGACGTACGAGCCGGTCACGGCGTGTCGCGCCGCACCGGTGAGCCCGGTCAGCCGCGGAAGCCGACCTGTCCCGACACGCCGCTGCCGATCTCGACGTACGCGAGCTTGTCGGCCGGGACCATCACGACCCGTCCCTTGCTGTCCTCCAGCTGCAGCACGCCGCCGCCGGACAGCGCCTCGGAGACCTGCTTGCCGACCTCCTCGGCCGTGCTCCGGCTCTCGAAGCTGAGCTCGCGGCTGGCGTGCTGGACGCCGATCCTGACCTCCACTGTGGGGACCTCCTCGGGGTTGCTTGGTCTCGGGGTTGCTTGGTCTCGGGTTGCTTGGTCTCGGGTTGCTTGGTCACGGGTTACTGGTCGGGCCGACCGTCCGGTCCGACCCGGGGCTGCGCGCGGTCAGTCGGTGCGCGGGTAGCCACCGATGCCGCGCCAGGCCAGTCCTGCCACCAGGGCCGCCGCCTGGCGCTGGTCGATGCCGGCCCGGTCGCCGAGCCGGTCGTCCAGCCAGAACCGGGCGCTGACCTGTCCCATCCCCACCAGGGAGACCGCGAGCAGGCGGGAGGCGTCTTCGGGCAGGCCGGTGTCGTCACGGATCAGCGGCGCGATCAGGTTCGCGCACTCGATGGTGACCCGGTCCACCCGCTCGCGGACGGCCGGCTCGTTGGTCAGGTCGGACTCGAAGACCAGCCGGAAGGCCCCGGACTCGGAGGCCACGTAGTCGTAGAAGGCCGTCATCGTCGCCCCGACCCGCTGCTTGTTGTCCTCGGTTGACTCCAGCGCCTTGCTGGTGCCCTCGATGACCTCGACGCACGACTCGTCGAGCAGCGCCAGGTAGAGATCCAGCTTGCCGGGGAAGTGCTGGTAGAGCACCGGCTTGGAGACCCCGGCCCGCTCGGCGATGTCATCCATCGCGGCGGCGTGGTAGCCCTGCGCCACGAAGACCTCCAGGGCCGCCCCCAGCAGCTGGGTACGCCGGGCACGGCGCGGCAACCGGCCACCCCGGGGCTTCTCGGTCCCGCTCGTGGGCGCGTCGGTGGTCACGGGGCAAACCCTACTCATCGGTTGGCTCGCGCGCGGCCCGACACGGGAACCAGCCCGCGCCCGTGGTGACCGGCGTACGGACGGGAACACCGCCGGGCCCGGTGGTGTTGGACCATGGAGACGCGTGAATGCACAGTCCGCACCGTGAGGAGACCGAGGAGAGATCGTGTCGCTGCCACCGCTCGTCGAGCCCGCTTCCGAACTCAGCACCGACGAGGTACGCCGCTACAGCCGGCACCTGATCATCCCGGACGTGGGGATGACGGGGCAGAAGCGGCTGAAGAACGCCAAGGTGCTGGTCATCGGTGCCGGTGGCCTTGGCAGCCCCGCGCTGCTGTACCTGGCCGCCGCCGGGGTGGGCACCCTCGGGGTCGCCGACTTCGACGAGGTCGACGAGTCCAACCTGCAGCGGCAGGTCATCCACGGGCAGTCCGACATCGGCAAGTCCAAGGCCGAGTCCGCCCGCGAGTCGGTCGCCGAGGTCAACCCGCTGGTCGACGTCGTGGTGCACGAGGGCCGGCTGGACAACGACAACGTCATGGACGTCTTCCGCGGCTACGACCTGATCCTCGACGGCACCGACAACTTCGCCACGCGTTACATGGTCAACGACGCGGCGTACTTCCTCGGCATCCCCTACATCTGGGGATCGATCTACCGCTTCGACGGGCAGGCCTCGGTGTTCGCACCGTCGCTCGCCGAGGACGCTCCGTGCTATCGGTGCCTCTACCCGGAGCCGCCGCCGCCCGGCATGGTGCCCTCGTGCGCCGAGGGCGGCGTGCTCGGCGTGCTCTGCGCCTCGATCGGGTCGATCCAGGTCAACGAGGCGATCAAGCTGCTCACCGGGATCGGCGAGCCGCTGGCCGGCCGGCTGATGATCTACGACGCGCTCGAGATGACCTACCGCACGGTCAAGGTGCGCAAGGACCCGGAGTGCGCCGTCTGCGGCAAGAACCCGACGATCACCGAGCTGATCGACTACGACGCGTTCTGCGGAGCGGTCTCGGAAGAGGCCGCCGAGGCCGCCATGGGCTCCACGATCAGCGCCAAGGACCTGGCCGCCATGCTGGACGCGGGCGACAACATCTTCCTCGTCGACGTCCGCGAGCCGAACGAGTACGAGATCGTCTCCATCCCCCGCGCGACGCACATCCCCAAGGGCGAGTTCCTGTCCGGGGCCGCGCTGGAGAAGCTGCCGCAGGACAAGCGGATCGTGCTGCACTGCAAGAGCGGCGCCCGTTCGGCCGAGGCGCTGGCGATCGTCAAGAACGCCGGTTTCTCCGACGCGGTGCACGTCGGCGGCGGGGTACTAGCCTGGATCAATCAGGTCGACCCGTCACTTCCGTCCTATTAGTACCGAACGGGCCGGGTATCTCGCCTGGCCCGCCGGTTTACGCTCCGCCCGGGAGGTCGCCCATGAAGGGGGATCGCGTCGAGATCGTGATCGACTCCGGCGAGGGGACGCGCACCTACGAGGTGAGGGCGAGCAGGGCGGGCCGTCGCGTGGAGATCGCCAACCGCCGCGGCATCATCGAGGTCAGCGAGGTGACCAGGACCGGCACCGCGGTGAGGACCGCACGCTTCATGGCCAGCCGCGTCGTCGCCCTGGTCGAGCACCCCGCCGACACCTCCGGCCCCGATTAGCCTGTCCCGGCTACCATGCCCGGATGGATCTTCTTCGCCCGGTGATCCGGCCCTATCCGTGGGGCACCCGCACCGCGATCGCGGCGCTGCAGGGACGGCCGGTCCCGGCGCCGGACCCCGAAGCCGAGCTGTGGATGGGCGCGCACCCGTCGGCTCCGTCCGCCCTCCATCGCCCTCCGGCCCCTTCCACCCTCCATCGCCCTCCGGCCCCTTCCACCCCTTCAGTCACTCTGGACGCGGTGATCGCTGGGGACCCCGAGCGAGAGCTGGGCGCTGTGTGCGCGGCGAGGTTCGGCGGCCGGCTGCCGTTCCTGCTCAAGGTGCTGTCGGCGGAGAAGGCGCTGTCGATCCAGGTGCACCCCTCGCGCGCGCAGGCCGAGGCGGGCTACGCCGCCGAGAACGCGCGCGGCCTGGCGGCGGACGACCCGGCCAGGAACTACGTGGACGACTGGCCCAAACCCGAACTCCTCTACGCCCTGACCCCGTTCGAGGTGGCGGCCGGCCTGCGCACTCCCGCCGACGCTTCTGGCCTGCTCCGTGCCCTGGAGGTGGACGAGCTCGAGCCACTGGCCGCGGCCCTGGCGGATGCGGTCGGCGAGGACGCCCTCGGCGCGGCCCTGGCCTGCGTCCTGGAGTGGCCCGAGCCGCGCCCTCTCGTCGCCTCGGTCGTGGCCGCCTGCCAGCGCCTTGCCGCCTCGGATAGTCCCTTTGCGGATGCCTGCGCCGCGGCCGTCCGGGTCGCCGCCGACCATCCGGGCGACGTCGGCGTGGTCGCCCTGCTGCTGATGCGGCACGAGGTGCTGCAGCCCGGCCAGGCGGTGTTCATGCCGGCCGGCGGCCTGCACGCCTACCTGCACGGCACCGGGATCGAGCTGCTCGCCAACTCCGACAACGTGGTCCGCTCCGGCCTCACCGGCAAGCACATCGACGTCCCCGAGCTGCTCAGGCTCCTCGACCCCGCGGTCGCCGTCCCCCTGCTCTCCCCGCGCCCCCTCGCGGATGGCCTCGCCACCTTCGACACCCCCGCCGAGGAGTTCCGCCTCTACCTGCTCGACGTCGCCGCTTCCCTCCCCCTGCCCGGCGCCGGCCCCAGTATCCTGCTCTGCCTCGACGGCACCTGCACCCTGCGCGCCGCCTCCGGCCAGGAGCTCGACCTGACCCGGGGCGACTCCTGCTTCATCCCCTTCGCCGACGGCCCCCTCCACGCCACCGGCCCAGCCCGCCTAGTCCAAGCCACCCCCGGCACCCCCCCCCCCGGCACCCCCACCCCCGGCACCCCGACCCCCTAAACCGGCGCCGCCCCACTCTCCACGCCGCCCCGCACCCTCGCGCCCCCACGCCGTGAGCCCTCCCGGGGGGCGGTTTCATGATCGTGAACAGTTTGCGGTGCTATATGCCCGAAACTGTTCACGATCATGAACTCCGCGCCTGCCTCGCGGGGCTGAGGCTCCGCAAGGTGTCCGTTCACGCCCCACCAGTCCCAGGGCCCGCTCCGCGACCCGTGTCCTATCGCTGGAAGGGCGGCCGGAAAGGTGTTTGGCGCGAGCAAAGGGCCGGGCTAGCATGGATGCGTCTCTGCTGTCGGCGGTGGGAGAGTGCGTTGAGGCTGTGAGGTCAGCGATACCGCGCTTGTGCGCGTGACCTCTGCTTGAGCCCACGCGGCGTGGTGTCGCCACACGTACCGGAAATCTTTCCTACGTGCTGGGAGCCACGCCTCATGACCGCAGCAATCGTCTGCTCAGATCTCAGTTTCAGCTGGCCCGACGGAGCGTCCGTGCTGTCCGGCCTGACCGTGTCGTTCGGCCCGGAGCGTACCGGGCTGATCGGGGTGAACGGCTCGGGCAAGTCCACCCTGCTCAAGCTCATCGCGGGGGAGCTGCGCCCAGGCTCCGGCACGGTCAAGACCCACGGCGAGGTGGGCTACCTGCCGCAGGCCATCATCCTCGGCACCCACCAGAGCGTTTCCGGCCTGCTCGGCATCACCGCCGCCAGGGACGCGCTGCACGCCATCGAGGCGGGCGAGACGGGAGAGGACGTCTTCGCGGCGATCGGGGACGACTGGGACGTCGAGGAGCGTGCCCGCGCCTGGCTGGACCGGCTCGGTCTCGAAAACCTGACCCTCGACGACCGGGTGGAGCGGCTGTCCGGCGGGGAGACCATCCTGGTCGCGCTGGCCGCGCTGTTCCTGCGCCGCCCGGACATCCTGCTGCTGGACGAGCCGACCAACAACCTGGACCTGGACGCGCGCAAGCGGCTGTACGACGCGGTGGCGTCGTGGACCGGGGTGATGGTGATCGTCAGCCACGACCGCAAGCTGCTCGCCCTGATGGACCGGATCGCCGACCTGTCCGGCGGCGAGATCCGCATGTACGGCGGCAATCTGGACGCCTACGAGGAGCTCCTCGAGTCCGAGCAGGCGGCGGCGGAGCGCGCGGTCACCTCGGCCGCCGCGGACGTCCGGCGGGAACAGCGCGACCTGGTTGAGGCGCAGGTCAAGCAGGCCCGACGCGATCGCATGGGTCGCAAGGTCGCCGCCTCGGGCGGCCTGCCCAGGATCGTGGCGTACGCCCGCAAGCGCGCCGCGCAGGAAACCGCGGGCCGGTCCCGCGGGCTGCACGCCGGGCGGCTCGAGGCGGCCCGCGGCCGGC
>JBOHDO010000167.1:0-7224 GCA_050699415.1 Marmoricola sp. | reverse complement strand
CGCACGCCGCGGTGGAGCGGGCCTACGGCCTGGAGCATCCCGAAGACGCCCGGGTGATGGTCAGCGACGACTGGGTGCGGCTCACCAAGGCCGAGGCAGGCGCGTACGCCGAGGAGCTGCTCGCCCTGCAGGAGAAGTGGCAGCGTCGTGGCCGCGAGGCGGCGGACGGCGCCGCGGACCGCCGTACCTACCACCTGCTGCAGATCCTGCAGCCGATGCCGCGGCCCGGCGACCCGGCACCGTGAGGCCGAGCCGATGAGGGCAACCGAGGCGGACGTCCACCGGACGGCGCTGGCGATGCCGCACGTCACCGTCGAGCACGGGTCGCGGCACAACCCGGTCTACCAGGTCGGCGGCAGGTCGTTCGTCTACTTCCGCACGCCGCGACCCGACGCGGTCGACCCGCGGACCGGTGAGAAGTACGACGACGTGATCATCATCTGGGTCGGCTCGGACGAGGACAAGCAGGTGCTGGTGGAGGACGAGTCGACGCCGTACTTCACCACCGCGCACTTCGAGGGGCACCCCTCGGTGCTGGTACGGGCGGGTCGGCTCGGTGAGGTGAGCCGCGCCGAGATCACCGAGCTGGTCCAGGACGCCTGGCTGTCGCGCGCCTCCCGGCGGCGAGCGACCTCCTGGCTGCGCGACCACGGGTTGCCGGAGGAGTCCTGATGCCCCGCCGGCTCTCTCCACTGAGCGATCCGGAGCTCGCGCACGCGGTTGCGGGCAACGACATGCGCGCCCTGACCAAGCACTATCTGGCTCTGCTGCAGGCGAAGGCGCCGGGCAACTCGGTGGAGGTTCGGGTGCCGCCGTACGCCGCGGTGCAGGTGGTGCCGGGCGTGCGACACACCCGCGGCACCCCGCCCGCGGTGGTCGAGACCGACGCGGCGACCTGGGTCGCGCTGGCGCGTGGGGAGCTGGCCTGGTCGGAGGCGGTCGCGCAGGCGCGGGTGCACGCGAGTGGGGAGAGGACCGACCTGTCGCCGTACCTGCCGTTGGGGTGAGCAGACCCAGACCGGCATTCGTCGCCAGATGTTTAGGAGCGCCTAGGATGGGAAGGCTCTCACCGTTCGGATCTCGGGCGCATACTCCGGGAGTGCGCGGGAAGGTGGAACGTGTCGTTCTCCGTTGTCACTGGGCACATGAGGTCGGCAGCGCAGGCCTATGACGCAGTTGCGAAGGACTGCCTCGCAGCCAGCAAGGAAGCTGCATCCGCAGGGCATGAGCTGGGGATGGCGATCGAAGAGGGCGGCGTCTCGGGAGCGGTGGCCACCGCGATGCTCGCGGTCACCAATGAGCTGCGGCTCTTCGGCGGCGGCGTCACCTATGCCGGTAGCCAGCTTGAGGCGTCCGCCGCGGCGTACGACGCCTCCGACCGCTTGGCCCACAGTGGATTGATGGGGCTGTTTGGGGGGTCCCCCGATGCGTGAAGCATCGACCGGAGGTGGCGGTGGAAGCGTTTTCACGCCTCCCCAGGGATCGCCGGGCGCCATCCGGGGCGCCGCGGCCCGCGTCAAGGCCAAGTCCGACTCGATGCACGATCTGGCGAAATCCGCCCGCTCGGCCCACGACGGCCGGCTCGACACCTGGTCGGGAGCAGCTTCGAACGCCTTCAACGGCTTTGCCGGACGGGTGGACACGCTTGGCCGCGGGCTGACAACGCCGCTGACCGAGATCGGCGCGGCCACGGATGACTACGCCGACGCGCTCGACACGGCACAGAAGCAGATCGCTGCCGCCAAGGAGCGCTACGACCACGCTGTTGCGAGCGCCAACGCGATCCGCGAGCGGGTGAACAGCAACCCGAACCGCACGGAGGCCCAAGTCCGGGTGGCGCAGCAGGAGGTCGACGCGCACGACCGAGCCGCGCAGGACGCGGTTGATGATGCTCGGCGTGGGTGGAAGGTCTACCACGCGGCGTGCGAACGGGCCGTCCACCAGCTGGAGGGAACCGCGAAGGGCTCCACGGCCGAGGTTGAGTCCAGTCCGCTTGAGAAGCTTCTCGAGCACACCCAGCCCTACCGGGGCTGGAACGACTCATTCCAGAGCGTCTGGAACGGCCTCGGCCTGGGGTCGTGGACCAACCACGCCAACAAACTGCTGCACATGGGGTTGGGCGAGGCCGAAGAGACCTTGAGCGCGCTCAGGAGTGACCGACAGGAGATGCAGGTCAAGTTGCAGATGGTGGAGGCCCTGGAGAGTACCGGTCAGGAGGTGCTACCGCAGACCGCAGCCGAAGCGGAGCGGGCCGCGAGTGGCCTGGACCGCACCGCCGGCCTGGAACGTGGACTGCAGCGCGGCATCGATCAGGCCAAGTTCTTCGAGAAGCTCGAGGGGGTCACCAAGACGGTGGATGGTCTTGGCTTTGTGGGCGATCTGATGACCATTGCCGATCCTGAGGACAGCGGTGCAATGGGCAACGTCGACCGGGCCGCCGCCGGCGTCAACGGTGCACTTCTGGTAGCCAACATGACGATGGACGAGATCCCAGTGGCTGGCGAGGTGGTCATGGCCGGCACCGGCGTCTACCTCGCCGGCGACTACCTGTACCACCACTGGGGCGCGTTCCACGACGCCTGCGACTACGTGGGGCATCATGTTGCGGACCTCGCCGTCGACACCGGGCAGGCGTTCGAGTCGGGATACCATGACGTGGCATCTGGTGTATCCGACGTGGCCCATGGTGCGGAAGACGTGGCCTCGTCGGCCAAGGACAAGCTGGGCGGGCTGGCGGACGACATCGGCGGAATGTTCTCGTGATCGGGCCGGAGGGTCCTGATGCACAAGCGCGGGTTGCCGAGACCGGGGCCCTGTTCGCCCAGGCCGGAATCATGGGCTCGGTCTGGCTGTGCTCGCTGACCGACGACGAGGAGTGCGTCCTCGGCAACGGCCGCTGGGCCTTCACCGACGCCGGAGTATGGCGGGAGTGGCTGGCTCGTCCGGATGCGGAGCGCGAGTTCGCGACGGGAGCTGCGCTGCGATCGCTGGACGGTGCGGGTCTGGTCTCGGGCGTTGATGTGCAACCCGAGCGCGTCCGGGCCGTGACGTCAACGGCCCTCGGCATCGTGGAGGCTGCCCGGACGCGCGCCGACTTCCTGATCACCGCGACGATCCAGCCCACGGCACCTGCGGTGACGCCGTACGGGTACGCGATCCTCGACGAGGTCGACGGTCTCCGGGGCATCGTCTCAGAGGTACGCGGTGCGGGCTCCCATGAGTACACGCTGGTGTCGAGCTGCAAGGCGGCGGAGGGCTTCGCCGACTGGCTGCTCACCGTGGGTGGGGTCGGCGCTGGTGACGCGACCTCGGAGGGGGCGATGGTGGAGGTCATGCGTCTGGACGAGGAACAGCCACAGGCTGCGGCGGTCACGATCCGTGCCGGCAAGGGCTCGCCGCGTGGCGCGTCGCTGCGGTTCGGCGGGACTCGCCGCAGGTTCGATCCGCGGGAGAGGGAGGAAGTCGTCAGTGAGATTCAGGCGATCATCGACCAGGCAATCGAGCTGGGGTGTCGGCGCGCCGGTGTCGGGTGACGAGGTGGTGCAGCGCTCGTCGGGTGTGACCATGTTGGCCTTGCTCGGCGTTGCCTGGGCGATTGCCGGTGCGGTGCTGTGGTGGGCGGTTTTCGGCCGAAACTTGGCGGGCTTCGCGGCCACGGCGTGGGCGATCTTCTGCTTTCCTGCCCTCGTGTCCACGGTCGGGTGGGTGGTCTGGTTCAGCGGCGCCAATCTGCGCTTGGACCGCGAGCGGGTCAGCTTCGGCGGTCCAAGAAGCCGCCCCCGCGGCCAGGTCTCGTTCGCGGCCAAGCAGCGCCATCGTGCACCTTGGCAGGCCGTCGACGACGTGCAGATCGTCGACGGGCGCTCGGCTGCGCGGAAGATGACCAAGGTGTCGCGGCCGCGGTTCATGATCAAGCAGCCGAGCGTTCTTCTCGGCTACTACCCGGTGCGCTGGCGCCGGTACCATCTGGCCTTCCGGGTCGACCTGGCGAGCGCCGACGTGCCGACCACCCGGCGGCCGCGGGACAGTTACGACGTGAACATGCGCCCGAGCCGAGTGTGGGTGCTGCCCGTCCGCAACCCTGGCCCGGTCCGCGAGTTCCTCACCGCACAAGGCGTCCCGTTTCTCGAGACGACCGACCCGGTGGCGCCGGACTTCGACTTCCCGAAGCTCCCGGGCTCGAACGCCTGAGCTCGGAGTCGGCACGCCAGCCGGCGTACCTCGCCTCGCTCAACGACACCGACTGGGAACTCGTCAGCGGACTCTGTAGCTCCTGCGACAATGAGCCCTGTGCGCCGCATCGTCCAGTCCAAGAAGCTGCAACACGTCCGGTACGACGTCCGGGGGCCGATCCTGGTCGAGGCCCAGCGGCTGGAGGCCGAGGGGCACAAGATCCTCAAGCTCAACATCGGCAACCCCGCTCCGTTCGGGTTCGAGGCGCCGGACGCGATCGTCGCCGACATGGTGCACCACCTGCCGGAGGCGCAGGGCTACAGCGACTCCCGGGGCGTCTACGAGGCGCGCACCGCGGTGGCGCAGTACTACCAGCAGAAGGGGCTGCGCGAGACCACCGTCGACGACGTCTTCATCGGCAACGGCGTCTCCGAGCTGATCAGCATGGTGCTGCAGGCCTTCGTCGACGACGGCAACGAGATCCTCGTCCCGGCGCCGGACTACCCGCTGTGGACCGGCGCGGTCAGCCTGTCCGGGGGTACGCCGGTGCACTACCGCTGCGACGAGGAGAACGGCTGGAACCCCGACCTGGCCGACATCGAGGCCAAGGTCACTCCGAACACCCACGCCCTGGTGGTCATCAACCCGAACAACCCCACCGGCGCGGTCTACAGCGCGGAGACCGTCAAGGGCCTGGTCGACATCGCCCGGCGCCACCAGCTCGTGGTCTTCGCCGACGAGATCTACGAGAAGATCCTCTTCGACGGCGCCGAGCACCACCACGCAGCCACGTACGCCGACGACGACGTGCTGTGCCTGACGTTCGGCGGGCTGTCCAAGGCCTACCGGGTGTGCGGCTACCGCGCCGGCTGGGTGATGGTCTCCGGCCCGAAGGAGATCGCCACCGACTTCCTCGAGGGGCTCACCCTGATCGCGAACATGCGGATGTGCTCCAACGTGCCCGCCCAGCACGCGATCCAGACCGCCCTGGGTGGCTACCAGTCGATCGAGGAGTACATCGGTCCCGGCGGCCGGTTCTACGAGCAGAGCATGCTCGCCGACCGGCTGCTCAACGAGATCCCGGGCGTGAGCTCGGTCAAGCCCCGCGGCGCGCTGTACTGCTTCCCGCGGCTGGACCCGGAGGTCTACCCGATCGAGGACGACGAGGCGTTCGTGATCGGGCTGCTGCAGGCCAAGAAGATCCTGGTCACCCACGGCACCGGGTTCAACTGGTTCGAGCCCGACCACTTCCGGCTGGTCACGCTGCCCGACGTCGAGGTGCTGGAAGAGGCGATCGGGCGGATTGCGGAGCATCTGGCCACGCTGCGCTGAGGTCGCGGTTTGGTCCCAAACCGCAGGAATCCCGGCCCGGAACGTGCGGTTTGGGACCAAACGGCACGGTGTCGCGCCGTGGCCCCGCCCCGGCCGCCCGTACGACGCTGCGCTCAGCGGCTCGGGGTGACCACCCGGATCCGCAGCACCCGCTCCCGCTCCCCGGCCTCCTGGTGGTCGCGACGACGGCCGTGCAGCAGCTGCGGCAGCGTGACGATCCCGATCGTGCGGGTCGGGTCGTCCCGGTCGACCACCGGCAGGGTGGTGACGTCGTTGACTGCCATCACCTCGGCCACGTGCCGCAGCGTCATGTCGCCGTGGGTCACCACCGGCTCGGTGGTGAGGATGTCGGCGACGGTGCCCTGGGGGTGGACCCGTGCGGCGAGCAGGTTTCCGCGGGTCACCACGCCGACCAGCGTGCCGTCGGCGCCGGCGACGGGGTAGAGCTGCTGGCGCCAGTTGCGGTAGTCGTCGTCGGGTACGTCGAGTGTGGCGGTCGCCTCGGCGATGTCGAGGTCGTGGGCGAACTCCACGATGTCGTCGGTCATCACCTCGCTGACGAACAGGATCTCCAGCGGGTCCACGTCGTACTCGCGGGACAGGTGGTAGCCGCGCCGGGCGATCTTCTCGGTCAGCACCGAGCGCTTGAGGATCAGCACCGACAGGCCGGTCGAGGTCATCGCGGCGATGATCAGCGGTAGCAGCGCATCCCACTGGTGGGTCAGCTCGAGGGCGAAGATGATCCCCGTGAACGGCGAACGCATCACCCCGCCGAGGACGCCGGCCAGGCCGATCAGCGCCCAGAAGCCCAGGCCCACGTGTGGGAAGACGTGCGCCTCCAGGGCCCCGATCGCACCGCCGATCATGAACATCGGTGCGAGGACGCCGCCGGAGGTGCCCGAGCCGAGCGAGAGCGACCAGATCAGCGTCTTGACGACCAGGATGCCGATCACCAGGCCCATGCCGATCGACCCGGTGAGCTCGAGCCGGATGATGTTGTAGCCCACTCCGAGGGCCTGCGGGACGAACAGGCCGCCGATGCCGATGATCACGCCGCCGATCGCCGGCCACCACATCCAGTGGATCGGCATCCGGCGGAAGACGTCCTCGGATGCATAGACCAGCACGGTGGCGAACACGGCCAGCAGGGCCGAGATCACCCCGGAGACCAGGCACAGCCCGTACGTCGACATGTGGACGTGCAGCGGGGCATCGGCCAGGAAGATCGCGCCGCTGCCCAGGAGCGGGAAGCGCACCAGGGTGGCCACGACCACCGCGCCGGTCACCGGCACCAGGCTGCGCGGCCGCCACTCGAACAGCAGCAGCTCCGCCGCCAGCGCGATCGCCGCGAACGGGGAGTTGAAGGTGGCGGCCATGCCCGCGGCCGACCCGGCCACCAGCAGCGTCTTGCGCTCGTCTGCCGTCAGCCGCAGGAACTGGGCGAACAGCGACCCCATCGCGCCGCCGGTCATGATGATCGGGCCCTCGGCGCCGAACGGGCCGCCGGTGCCGATCGCGATCGCCGAGGAGATCGGCTTGAGGACCGCGACCCGCGGCTGCACCTTGCTGCCGCCGAGCAGGATCGCCTCGATCGCCTCGGGCATGCCGTGGCCGCGGATCTTCTCCGAGCCGTAGCGGGCCATCAGACCGACGACGAGTGCACCGAGGATCGGCGCCAGCACGATCAGCAGCCAGGAGTGGTTCGTCGAGCCGGGGGCG
>JBOHDO010000166.1:0-8282 GCA_050699415.1 Marmoricola sp. | reverse complement strand
CCTCGGGCTGGGGCCGGGAGGCGCGGCTGCTCGAGCTCGCCTACGAGCTGGAGGAGGCCCAGCCGTTCCCGCGGATCCAGGGGTGAGCTCGCCGCGGGGTGCGCAGTGGCCGTCACCGCACGGGAGTGACCAGCAGCGCCTGGGCCGATCGGCCGACGGCGCCGTTCCGGTCGCTGATCCTGGCGGCGGCGAGACCCACCGACCCCGGCCCCAGCTCGGTGCGCGCCTCGAGGCAGACCCACTCGCCCTCCGGCGGCCTGAAGACGTGCACGGTCAGGTCGGTGTTCAGGAAGGCCCACGCGGCGGGGTCGAGCGCTGCCGAGACGCCGGAGGCCGAGTCGACGCAGCAAAGCAGGCGTTGCCACGGGGTCATCTGCTCACCGTCGACCAGGGGGTGGAGCGGCCGCATCCACACCACTGCCGAGCCGGGCGTGGTGACCGACCCCTCGATCCAGCTCCACTCCACCGCGTCCAGGTAGCCGCGGTGCCAGCCCGCCGGCAGGTCCGCCGGGTGACCGTCCTCGGGGCCGTGGGCCGGGGGAGCGGACGGAGTGGCGGGGCCGTCGGCATGCTGCGGGAACGCCCAGGCCTGCCCACGGGCCACCGCCCGGTCTCGAGCGTCGTACAGCACGGCCTCGCGCAGCGACACCGAACGGCCCGGGCGCAGCACCCGGGCCTCGACCCACAGCGGCCCGACCGGCACCGGGCCGAGCAGGTCCATGGTGAACCGGCCGATCACGCGGTCGGTGCCCTCCTCGACGCGCTCGAGGGCGCGCACCAGCAACGCCGCCGGCGGGCCGCCGTGCTGGGCCCGCGGGTTCCAGGGCCCGGCCGTGGCGGGGGTCGACTCGACGATCTCCCGGGAGCCCCCGGAGGGTGTCGTCGAGGTGTAGAACGCCACCGGTTCCGCCGATTTCATCTATCCCCTCGCGCCTGTGTATCCTTCACGACGGCCCCGCCGGGTTCGAAGCCGTGGGGTCGCGCCCCTTTAGCTCAGTCGGCAGAGCGTCTCCATGGTAAGGAGAAGGTCTACGGTTCGATTCCGTAAAGGGGCTCCGGGAACGGCGCCGCTCCGGCCATGTGTGCTGGGTGGGCCGTCGTTGCCGAGGCGGGGTAGCTCAGGTGGTTAGAGCACACGGCTCATAATCGTGGTGTCGCGGGTTCGAGTCCCGCCCCCGCTACTGGCACCACCGACGACCAGGCACCCAGCCGGCTCGTGCGCAGACCGGCAGCACCGCCAGACCAGGAAGAAGGCACACCGTGGCCAGCAAGACCTCCGACGTACGCCCCAAGATCACCCTGGCCTGCGTCGAGTGCAAGGAACGCAACTACATCACCAAGAAGAACCGGCGCAACGACCCCGACCGGATGAGCCTGTCGAAGTTCTGCCCGCGCTGCCGCCGACACACCGAGCACCGCGAGACTCGCTGACCCGGCCCCGGGGACCCGGGCCGACGCGGACACCCACGCGGACGCCAGGGTCGTCGCCGGGCGGGCCGCCGGGCCCCGCCGGCGGCGCTGCTAGCGTTCCGCCATGGCAGTCGCGGCGTCGCTGGCGGGGCGGACCTTCCCGCCGACCGTGGTCCACGAGGTGAGCGCCGACTCCGTGGCCGCGTTCGCGGCGGCCACCGGGACGCCGTACGCCGGGGGCGACCCGGCGCCCGCGACGTACCCCATCGTGGTGGCCTTCACCGCGATGCAGGAGCTGATGGCCGACCCGGAGGTGGGCATCGAGCTGCACCGCGTGGTGCACGGTCAGCAGAAGTTCGTCCATCGACGCCCGATCGTGGTCGGGGACCGTCTCCGCGCCGAGCTGACCGTCACCGGCCTGCGCCAGATCGCCGGCACCGACATCGTCACCACCTCCAGCGCCGTCACCGACGAGACCGGGGATCTCGTCTGCACGGCCGAGGCAACGCTGGTGCACCGGGCGGGGGAGCAGTGACCGGGCAGACCCCGGACCTGCCGGCGACGACGTACCCGGTCACCCGGGCTGACCTGGTCGCCTACGCACGGGCCAGCGGGGACCCCAACCCCATCCACCAGGACCCGGTCGTGGCCCGCAGCGTCGGGCTGCCCGACGTGATCGCCCACGGCATGTTCACCCTGGCGCTGGCGGCGCGCTACGTCGACGAGCAGCTCGGCGAGCCCGGCCGGATCGCCGAGCTCGGCGCGAAGTTCACCCGCCCGGTGGTGGTGCCCGAGCAGGGCACCGAGGTGCGGGTCGAGGGCCGGTACCGCGACGAGCGCACCATCGCGCTCACGGTGACCTGCGCCGGGGAGACCGTGCTCGGCAACCCGGTGGCGGTGCTGCGTGCCTGAGCTGCTGGCCGACCACACCACCTTGCGCGTGGGCGGTCCGGCGGGCTCCTTCGTGCGCGCGGAGTCCGAGCAGGATCTGGTCGCGGCGGTCGACCGGGCCGACCGGGACGACGTACCCCTGCTGCTGCTGGCGGGCGGCAGCAACCTGGTGGTGGCCGACGAGGGCTTCCCGGGAACGGTGGTCGAGCTGGCCACCTTCGGCGTGGTCGCCGACGCCGACGCTGGTGCCGACGACCACGGCGACGACCTGGCCTGCCTGGGCGCGGTCTCGGCGACGGTCGCCGCGGGGGAGAGCTGGGAAGACTTCGTCGCGCTCGCGGTGTCCTCGGGCTGGACCGGCGTCGAGGCGCTGTCCGGGATCCCCGGCTCCGTCGGTGCAACCCCGATCCAGAACGTGGGTGCCTACGGCCAGGAGGTCGCGCAGACGATCGCCTCGGTGCGCACCTGGGACCGCCGGGAGCGGACCCAGCGCACGTTCGCCGCCGCCGAGTGCGGCTTCGGGTACCGGACCAGCCGCTTCAAGCAGGACCCCGGTCGCTACCTCGTCCTGGACGTCACCTTCCTGCTGCGCCAGGGCACCCTGGGGGCACCGGTCGCCTACGCCGAGCTGGCCCGGGCGCTGGGAGTCCCGCTGGGCGAGCGGGCTCCCCTCGCCGATGTCCGGGAGGCGGTGCTGGGGCTGCGCCGGGCGAAGGGCATGGTGCTCGACCCCGCCGACCACGACACCTGGAGCGCCGGCTCGTTCTTCACCAACCCGGTGGTCCCGCCGGACGTCGTACCCGACAGCGCGCCGACGTGGCCGCAGGGCGACGCCCTGGTCAAGACCAGCGCCGCCTGGCTGATCGAGCATGCCGGCTACACCAGGGGGTACGGCGGCCCGGCGGCGCGGCTGTCCACCAAGCACACCCTCGCGCTGACCAACCGTGGCGACGCCCGCACCGTCGACCTGCTCGCGCTCGCCCGGGAGATCCGCGGCGGGGTGAGCACCCGCTTCGGCATCGAGCTGGTCAACGAGCCGGTGCTGGTCGGCTGCACCCTCTGACCCGTTGAGTTCGGGGTAATGCTCCGTTGACTTGGCGAAGATCGACCGTCCAGTCGCGGAAGATGTTCCGGTCATGACAGAGCCGACGCTGCCGGTTACGGGACATCCTCCCCAGCTCGCGGGGAAACGTGGCCGAACTCGTAGGGATATTCCTCCCAACTCAACGGGCGTGTCGGCTCAAGCCAGCCAGGTGTCGATCTCGGCGAGCCAGCGGCGCTGGTCGTCCGCGGTGGCCCGGCTGGCCCTGACCGAGGATGCCGCGAGCGCGGCCAGCTGTACGTCGGTGAGGTCGTGGGCCGCGCGCATCGTCGCGTACTGCCCGGCGAGCCGGGACCCGAACAGCAGCGGGTCGTCCGCGCCGAGGGCCACCGTGGCGCCGGCGGCCATCAGCTGGGGGAGGGGCACCGAGGTGAGGTCGGAGTAGACCCCCAGGGCCACGTTCGACACCGGGCAGACCTCGAGTGCCACCTCCCGGTCGACGATGTGGCCGAGCAGGGCCGGGTCCTCCACCGACCGGATCCCGTGGCCCAGCCGTCCGGCGTGCAGCTTGTCGAGGCAGGTCCGCACCGATGTGGGTCCCAGCAGCTCGCCACCGTGGGGGTCCAGCAGCAGGCCCGCCCGCTCGGCGATCCGGAAGGCGGCCGCGAAGTCGCCTGTGTTCCCCCGCCGCTCGTCGTTGGACAGCCCGAAGCCGACCACACCGCGACCGGCGTACTGCGAGGCCAGGCGCGCGAGCGTGCGCGCGTCGAGCGGGTGCCGGGTCCGGTTGGCAGCGATCACGACGGCGATGCCGAGCCCGGTGTCCCGGGTCGCCTCCGCGGCCGCGTCGAGCACCAGCTCGGTGAACGCGGTGATCCCGCCGAACACCGCGGCGTACCCGCTGGGGTCGACCTGGATCTCCAGCCACCGCCCGCCGTCGCGTACGTCGTCCTCGGCCGCCTCGCGCAGCAGCCGCCGTACGTCGTCCCCGGTGCGCAGCACCGACCGGGCGACGTCGTAGAGCCGCTGGAACCGGAACCAGCCCTTCTCGTCGGCCGCCGAGAGCCGGGGCGGCCAGTCCTCGACGAGCGCGTCGGGCAGCACCATCCCCTCCCGCTTGGCCAGCTCGAGCAGGGTGGCGTGCCGCATCGAGCCGGTGAAGTGCAGGTGCAGGTGGGCCTTCGGCAGGGCGTGCAGGTCCCTGCGAGCACGGCCGTCCTCGGCGGCCGCCACGCCGGTCAGCCGTGCACCTTCTCGGCTGCGGCCAGCCGGACGCAGGTCGTCACCGCCTCCATGGCCGCGGTCACGGCCGGCAGATCGGGGAAGGTGGGCGCGATGCGGATGTTCCGGTCGTCGGGGTCATCGCCGTACGGGAACGCCGCGCCCGCCGGCGTGAGGGCCACGCCCGCGTCCCGGGCCAGCTCCACCACGCGGGCGGCGGTCCCGGGCAGCACGTCCAGGCTCACGAAGTAGCCACCGGTCGGCCGGGTCCACGTCGCGATCCCCAGGCCGCCGAGCCGGTCGGTGAGGATGCGGTCCACCTCGGCGAACTTCGGCGCCACGATCTCCCGGTGCCGGGCCATGTGGTCCCGGACCCCCTGCGCGGAGCCGAAGAACTGGGCATGGCGCAGCTGGTTCACCTTGTCCGGGCCGATCGCGCCCTTGCCGAGGTTCGTGACGTACCAGTCGACCGTCTCGTGGGAGCCGGCCAGGAACCCGACCCCGGCGCCGGCGAAGGTGATCTTCGAGGTCGAGGCGAACATGATCGGCCGGTGTGGGTGGCCCGCGGTCGACGCCAGCGACAGCAGGTCCGCGCTCTTCGCCTCGTCCTCGGTGAGGTGGTGGAACGCGTAGGCGTTGTCCCACAGGATCTTGAAGTCGGGTGCGGCCGTCGGCATCGACGCCAGCCGCTCGGCGACCTCCTGGCTGGTGATCGACCCGGTCGGGTTGGCGTACGTCGGCACCACCCACATGCCCTTGACGGAGGGGTCCTTCCCGGCCAGTTCGGCGACCGCGTCCGCGTCGGGCCCGTCCTCGTTCATGGGCACCGTCACCATGTCGATCCCGAACCAGTCCAGCAGCGTGAAGTGCCGGTCGTAGCCGGGCACCGGGCAGATGAACCTGACCGTGTCCTCCCGGCTCCACGGGTGCTCGCTGTCGACGCCCCCCTTGAGCCACAGGTCGGTGAGCACCTCGCGCATCAGCACCAGGCTGGAGTTGCCGCCGGCGACGACCTGACCGGGTTCGACCGCGAGCAGTTCGGCGAACATCTCCCGCAGCTCGCGGATGCCCGCGAGCCCCCCGTAGTTGCGGGTGTCGACACCGTCGGCGTCCCGGGCGCCCTTCGGCAGGTCGAGCAACGCGTCGGACAGGTCCAGCTGCGCCGTGGACGGCTTGCCGCGGGTGAGGTTGAGGTCCAGCCCCCTGCCGGTGAGCTCGTCGTACGCCGCCCGCTGCTCGCGCAGGAACGTCTCGACCTCCCCGGGGCTCCGGTCGGCCAGCGGCTGGGTCTGTGAGGTCTGCTGTGTCACCCCACCATGGTCCCATCACCCGGCCCGGACGGGTCGGGCCCCGTCCACCGTCGGTTCGACTTGCGCTCGGTGGGCCCCGTACACTGGCCCTTCGGTGGTCTCCGACCCGTGGTCGTGCTCCCCTACCCAGATAGGGACACGTCCCCGACGTGCCGGCGCGACCTGGAGGGGCGCCACCGTAGGGCACTAGCTCAACTGGCAGAGCATCGGTCTCCAAAACCGAAGGTTGGGGGTTCAAGTCCCTCGTGCCCTGCGAGACAGGACCCGCACCAGCGAGCACCAACCAACCAGCACGGAAGAGGACGTCGTGTCGCAGAGCCCCTCGGTCCGCACCAGGCAGGGCCGTGAGCGCACCAGCCCCCTGACGTTCTACCGCCAGGCGATTGCCGAGCTGCGCAAGGTGGTGTGGCCCACCCAGCATGAGCTGGTCACCTACTTCATCGTGGTGGTCGTCTTCGTGGTCGTGCTGATCGGGATCGTCGCGGGCTTCGACCTCGGCTTCGGCAAGCTGGTGTTCTGGCTCTTCGGCAGCGGCTGAGCCACCCGGACCACGAGCCACGGACGGAGACCACCAGATGAGCGACCAGACCACGGAGAGCGACGGAGAGAGCGTGTCAGAGCAGTACCACGAGCAGCAGCCGGCCCCGGACGCACCGGCCACGACCGAGGCGGGGAGCCTGGTCGAGCCGGCCGCAGCATCCGCCGAGGCCGAGGCCGCCGCGAACGCCGAGCCGGGGACGGCCGAGCCGGGGACGACCGAGCCGGGGACGACCGAGCCGGAGGCGGCCGAGCCCGAGGCGGCCGAACCGGAGACGGCCGAGCCGGGGGCCGACGGTTCCGCCGAGGCTGCTGGGTCCGACGAGTCGTCCGAGGCCGAGGCGGCCGCGCCCGGAGAGCCCTCCGAGCCCGCCGAGACCGGGGCCGACCCCCTCGAGGAGTTCCGCGCTGCCCTGCGCGAGAAGCCCGGCGACTGGTTCGTGGTGCACACCTACTCCGGCATGGAGAACCGGGTGAAGACGAACCTCGAGAACCGCACCGTCTCGCTCAACATGGAGGACTACATCCACGAGGTGGTGGTGCCGACCGAGGAGGTCGCCGAGATCAAGAACGGCCAGCGCAAGATGGTCAAGCGCACCGTGCTTCCCGGCTACGTCCTGGTGCGCATGGACCTGACCGACGAGTCCTGGAGCGCCGTACGCCACACCCCCTCGGTGACCGGGTTCGTGGGGCACAGCCACCAGCCGGTCCCGCTGAGCTTCTCCGAGGTCGAGGCGATGCTCGCCCCGGCCGTGGAGGCCGAGGCGCAGGCGGCAACGCCGTCGACCGGGGCCGGCGCGGCCGGAGCCCCCACGGCTCCGCGCCAGCAGGTGGCCGTGGCCGACTTCGACGTGTCCGACTCGGTCATGGTGGTCGACGGTCCGTTCGCCACGCTGCACGCGACGATCACCGAGATCAACGCCGAGAGTCAGCGGGTGAAGGCGCTCGTCGAGATCTTCGGCCGGGAGACCCCGGTCGAGCTGAGCTTCGACCAGATCCAGCGCGTCTGAGTTTTCCGGCACTGCCGGAACCCCAGGTAGGCGCGACATCGAGTAGCCGTGCTCCCGCGACAGCGGGAGCAACCGGCGTATCGAGACCCAGGACTCGACCAGCGAAGAACGGGTCGATTTCGCGCCCGGGCGTACGCACGGCACAATGGACAGGTTGCCCGGCAACGACACCGGCAACCGCAGTGGCAGGGGCACCCGCCCCGTCAGGACCACGAGAGAAAGAGAAGGACATGCCCCCCAGGAAGAAGAAGGTCGCTGCACTGGTCAAGGTGCAGCTGCAGGCCGGTGCAGCCACCCCGGCGCCCCCGGTCGGCACCGCGCTCGGCCCCCACGGCGTCAACATCATGGACTTCTGCAAGGCGTACAACGCCCAGACCGAGTCCATGCGCGGCAGCGTCGTCCCGGTCGAGATCACGATCTACGAGGACCGGTCGTTCGACTTCATCACCAAGACTCCCCCGGCCGCCGAGCTGATCAAGAAGGCCGCCGGCATCCCGAAGGGTTCCGGCGTCCCGCAGCTGGACAAGGTCGGCAAGCTCTCCACGGACCAGCTCCGCCAGATCGCCGAGACCAAGATGCCCGACCTCAACGCCAACAGCATCGAGCAGGCGATGAGGATCGTGGCCGGCACGGCCCGGTCGATGGGCGTCACCACCGAGTGACCCAGCAGGCCGGGCGTCCCCTGCGACGCCGGGCGACCCGAACCATCAGCAACGTGGCAGGACCGCGCTGGTCCGACTGACCACACTGGAAGAAAGAGAACCAGCCATGCAGCGCAGCAAGACCTACCGGGCGGCGACCGAGCAGTACGACGTCGACAAGCTGTACGCCCCGCTCGCGGCTATCCGGATCGCCAAGTCC
>JBOHDO010000165.1:0-24271 GCA_050699415.1 Marmoricola sp. | reverse complement strand
CACCAACCCCGACGCGGTCGCGAAGGTTCCGATCGACCCGCAGGCCGGCGTCGACGACGCGAAGGCCGCGGAGATCGTGGCCGCCGCCCGCTTCCCGCAGGAGGTCGCCGACGAGGCGCGGCAGGTCGTGAAGGCGCTCTGGGAGACGTTCATCGAGGAGGACGCCTCGCTGGTCGAGGTGAACCCGCTGGTGCGCCTCGGCGACGGCCACCTGGAGGCCCTGGACGGGAAGATGACCCTCGACGCCAACGCGGACTTCCGGCACGAGGACCACGCGCAGTACGCCGACACCGAGGCGGTCGACGAGCTGGAGGCGAAGGCGAAGTCGAAGGGGCTGAACTACGTCAAGCTCGACGGCCAGGTCGGCATCATCGGCAACGGCGCGGGTCTGGTGATGTCCACCCTCGACGTGGTCGCCTACGCCGGCGAGAAGCAGGGCGGCGTGAAGCCCGCGAACTTCCTCGACATCGGTGGCGGCGCCTCGGCCGAGGTGATGGCCAACGGGCTCGACGTGATCTTGAACGACCCGCAGGTGAAGAGCGTGTTCGTCAACGTGTTCGGCGGCATCACCGCCTGCGACGCGGTGGCCAACGGTATCGTCGAGGCGCTGAAGATCCTCGGCGACGAGGCGAAAAAGCCGCTGGTCGTGCGGCTGGACGGCAACAACGTCGAGGAGGGCAGGGCGATCCTCGCCGACGCCAACCACCCGCTGGTCACAGTGGTGGACACCATGGACAACGCGGCCGATCGGGCCGCCGAGCTCGCAGCGGCAGGTATCTGACATGGCCATTTTCCTCACCGAGAACTCCAAGGTCATCGTGCAGGGCCTCACCGGCTCCGAGGGCACCAAACACGCCAGGAAGATGATCAAATCCGGCACCACCATCGTTGGCGGGGTCAACGCCCGCAAGGCCGGGCAGAGCGTTGCCATCGAAGGCCAGGACCGCACCGTGTTCGGCACCGTCGAGGAGGCCATGACCGAGACCGGGGCCGACGTGTCGGTGGTGTTCGTGCCGCCCGCCTTCGCCAAGGACGCGGTCATCGAGGCGATCGACGCCGGGATCGGGCTGGCGGTGGTGATCACCGAGGGCATCCCGGTGCACGACGCGGCCTACTTCTGGGCGCACGCGGTCGCCACGGGCAACAAGACCCGCATCATCGGCCCCAACTGTCCCGGCGTGATCAGCCCCGGCAAGTCCAACGCGGGCATCATCCCCGCCGACATCGCCGGGGCAGGCAGGATCGGTCTGGTGTCCAAATCGGGCACCCTGACCTATCAGATGATGTACGAGCTACGCGAGTTCGGGTTCTCCACCGCGATCGGCATCGGCGGCGACCCGATCATCGGCACCACCCACATCGACGCGTTGGAGGCCTTCCAGGCCGACCCCGACACCGACGCGATCGTGATGATCGGTGAGATCGGCGGTGACGCCGAGGAACGCGCCGCCGACTACATCAAGGCCAACGTCACCAAACCGGTCGTGGGTTACGTCGCCGGGTTCACCGCCCCGGAAGGCAAGACCATGGGCCACGCCGGCGCCATCGTCTCCGGCTCCTCGGGCACCGCGGCGGCGAAGAAGGAGGCACTCGAGGCCGCCGGGGTCAAGGTCGGCAAGACCCCCTCGGAGACCGCGGAGCTGATGAAGCAGATCCTGTCCGCCCAGGCCTGAGCCTGCGAAGGCCCGGGCCCGGGCCGGGTCCCCGCCAGACGAGTCCGACAGGTCAGGTGACCCAGTTGCGCTCGGCGTACGCCGGGTCGAGCTGCTCGTCGTGCTCCAGCACCGCCGCCAGCTGGCCCACCGCGTCGTGGACGTCGACGTGGCGCACGTAGAGCGGGGCGAACCCGAACCGGGCGATGTCGGGGTCCCGGAAGTCCGCGATCACACCCCGGGCGTTCAGCGCCTGCACGATGCCGTAGGCCTGCGGGTGCCGGAACGAGACCTGGCTGCCCCGGCGCGCGTGCTCGCGCGGGGTCACCGGCCCCAGCCCGCAACGCTCGTCCAGCAGCCGGATGAACAGGTCGGTCAGCGAGAGCGACACCGTGCGCACGTCGGACATCTCGACGCCGTCGAACGCGTCCAGGGCGGCGTCGAGGGCGGACAGCGCGAGCACCGGGGGAGTGCCGGACGCGAGCCGGCCGATGCCGTCGCGCGGCTGGTAGTCACGCGTCATCGCGAACGGCCGGGCATGCCCCATCCACCCGGTGATCGGCTGTCGCAGCGCCGGCTGGTGCCGCGGGGAGACCCAGGTGAAGGCCGGGGAGCCCGGCCCGCCGTTGAGGTACTTGTAGGTGCAGCCGACCGCGAAGTCGGCGCCCGCAGCCGTGAGGTCGACCGGTACCGCGCCCACCGAGTGGCACAGGTCCCACTGGACCAGTGCGCCCTTCTCGTGCGCGGCGGCGGTGACCGCGGGCAGGTCGAACATCGCGCCGGTGCGGAAGTCCACATGGGTCAGTGAGAGCAGGGCGACGTCGTCGTCCACCACCGCCGCAGGGTCGGCCGGGTCGCACCAGCGCAGCTCCAGCCCGAGCAGGTCGGCCACCCCGGCCGCGACGTAGCCGTCGGTGGGGAACGTGCCCGGCTCGAGCACCAGGACGCTGCGGCCGGGCCGCATCCGGCGGGCGGCCACCATCGTCTTGAACAGGCTGACCGTCGTGGAGTCACCCACGTGGACGTCGTCCGGCCCCGCGCCGACGAGCCGCGCGATCCGGGCGGCCACCCGGGCGGGGAGGCCCATCCAGGCGTCCGCGCCGTTTGGCACGGCGTTCCAGGAATCGATCAGGCCCTCCTGCCACTCGTGCTCCACCACCTCGGCGAGCCGGGCGGCCACGCCGGTGGCGGTGGCGCCCAGCGAGTTCCCGTCGAGGTAGACCACCCCGTCCGGCAGCCTGAACCGGTCCCGGGTGCCCGCGAGCGGGCTGCCGGCGTCGAGCGCGGCGGCGGCCTCGCGGGTGACGGGCGGGGTGGTCACGGCCGGCCGGATCCCGGGAGCTCGAGGAGCCGGTCGCGGGCGCGCTCGACCAGCGCGGCGAAGGCGTGCTGGTCGGTGCCGATGCGGTGGGTCGGGGTGAAGCCCACCTGGGCGACGTACGGCCCGGCCACGGCCACGCCCATCCAGTACGTCACGGTGTCGGAGCCACCGACCTCGTTGGTGAGCCGCCAGGCGTCGTACGACGAGCCGGCACGACTGTGCTGCCGGCTGACGTGGTGGCTGACGTGGCTGCCCGGATCACGCTTCTCGCAGGTCCGCATTCGCTTGCGGATGTGCTGGGCGAACGCCCCTGCCTCGGCGCTGCCGGCGAACCGGGCCCGGGTCTCGGCGACCCCGAAGCGGCTCGGCAGCGAGGCCTGCGGGATCAGGAACGTGCGGGTCAGGGGGCGCGTCGCGGTGGGGAACCGTGCCCGGTCGCAGGTCGTCCGGGCGGGGTTGTGGGTGGCCGGGGCCGGCCGGGTGCCCACCCAGGCGTGCCGGAGCCGCTGGGCGGGGGGCAGGTCGACCGTGGCCAGCATGCCCGGGGCGTCGCCGGATCGCGGCGGCAGCGCCGGATGTGCCTGCGGCCGCTCGCTGACGCGGCAGGCACCGGTGGCGCTCGCAGCGCACAGGTCCCGCAGGCTCGCGCCGGCGGTGTCCAGCACCGGACGCAGCCTGCGGGCACCCGGGCCGCCGGTGCGCAGCACGACGGTGTCGGTCACCGAGCCGCTCCGAGCCACCACCACCCGCAGCGTCTGCCGCCCGTTGCCGGGGACGCGCAGGCTGAGCGCCTGTGCCCGGCCACCGAGGCCGGAGACCCGGTGCGACCCCAGCAGCTGGACTCCCGCGTGGCGGCAGCCGGCGTACCACGCCAGCGAGCTCCGGTACGCGCGCACCGCTGCCGCCGGACTGGTCGCAACCTCGACGGTCTGCACCAGCTTCGCCGGCGTGCTGCCCGCGGCGTGCATCGTCTGGGCGAAGGCGGTCACGCCCCGGGAGTCCGCGTACCGGGAGTCCTGGCAGACGGTGGTGGACCCGTTGCCCCCGGTGTTGTCCCCGGCCCGGACGACGGCCCACCGGTGGCCCGGGGATGCCTGGTCGGGACGCAGCAGCATGGCCGCGGCAACCGGGTGGCTGGGCGCGGAGGTCAGCAGGGTCGGTGCCGACGGGCCCGACCGCAGCAGGGCGCCGGCGCCGAGGACAAGGGCCACCGCGATCACGACGACCGCGCCCCAGGTCATCGTGGCGCGGCGCCGCCGTCGTATGCCGTTGCGCTCGATGACCGTGGCGCGGGGGAGGCCCACCCGATCGACCAGCGGCCACAGGCACTCCAGCTCCGCGCGCAGCAGCGCCGAGTCGCAGTCCAGGAACAACGACAGCCCGGTGGTCGCCTGCTGCAGCAGCGCCTCGGTCCCGGCACGGGTCTGCCCGATCTCGTGAGCGATCCCGTCCAGCGGCAGCGCCGCGAGTTGGGTCAGCAGCAGGGCCCTGCGCTGCGCGTCGGGGAGCCGGTGCAGCCCGATCAGGACGTTGCGCTGCCGTTCGGTGAGCTCCTTCCCGCGATGCCAGATCCGGCCCACCGCCCGGTGCTGGGCGCGTGCCCAGGCGCGCGGGCGCACCCAGTCCTCGGGGTCGGGCAGCCGGGAGACCTTGCCCCAGTGGTGGCGCGCCACCACGAAGGTGTCCCGCACCGAGGAGCGCGCCGCGACCAGGTCACCGGTCAGGGCCAGCGTCTGCACCATCAACCGTCGGCGGCTGGCGAGGTAGAACTCGCCGAACGTCTCGGCCGCGCGTCGGGACATGAGACACGAGGCTACCCGCGTGGCGACCGGGGTCCGGTACCCGGGACGGGCCAAGATGGTGACGATGACCACCCCGACCACGGAAATTCCCCGCCTCATCGATCCCGGCCCGAAGGAACCATCGGACCTGCGGCGGCTGGTGGCGGCCGCGGCACTCGGTGCGCTGGTGTCGGTCGCGGTCACGCTGGTGGTCTGCATGGCGGTGGCGGTGATCGGCTGGTTCCTCGCCGACGCCGGCGCGCACGGCCAGACCACCGACGCACTGAGGATCGGCGCGGACGGCTGGCTGATGGGCCTGGGGTCCCACGTCGTGGCCGGGGGTACGCCGCTGGGGATCATCCCGCTCGCCCTCACCGCGCTGATCGCGGTCGGCGGCTTCCGCGGCGGCCGGTGGGCCGGCCGGTCTGCCCCGGTGCCGGCGGAGGATCGGATGCTGGTCGTGGCCGCCCTGGCCGCCGGCGTGACCTACCTGGCGGCAGCCGTCGTGCTGGTGCTCCTGGTCGGCCGGGCCGATGCGCAGCCGGGCATGCTGCGTGCGGCCGTCGGCGGTTTCGTGCTCGGCACCCTGGCCGTCGGGGCCGGCCTGGGCACCGGCACCGGCCGGGTCCCGGAGCGATGGAACGCGTTGCCCGGGTCGGTGCGCTCGATGCTCGGTGGTGCGCTCGGCGCCGTCATGCTCGTCATCGCGGCCGGCGCCTGCCTGGTGACGGTCTCCCTGCTGGTCTCGTTCAACGAGGCCGGCCGGCTGTTCTCGGTGCTGGGGCTGGACGCCGGCGACGCGCTGATGCTGTGCGTGGTGACGGCGCTGTTCGCCCCCAACGCGGCCCTGTTCGGCGTGGCCTACCTCGCCGGCCCCGGGTTCGCGGTCGGCACCGGCACCACCGTCTCGGTCGGCACCGTCGCCCTCGGCCCGCTGCCCGCCTTCCCGCTGGCCGCCGCGCTGCCCGCGGCCGGGCCGGTGTCCGGCTGGCACGTGGCGCTGGTCGCCGTACCCCCGCTGTGTGCGGCCGTGGCGGCCGGGTTGGCCCAGCGCGGCTCCGGAGTGCTGGCCTGGGACTCGGCCGCGCTGCGTGCGTTCGCGGTCGGGGTGCTGGGAGCGATCGTGGTCGTGGCGCTGGTCGCGCTGGCCGGAGGAACGCTGGGCACCGGGCGGATGACCGACATCGGCGCGCCGATGGGCCAGGTGCTGGTGACCACGGTCGGCGGGATGGCCATCGGTGGCCTGGTGGGCGGGCTGCTGACCGCCTGGTGGCAGCGCCGGAGGGCCCGCCAGTAGGGTCATCGGCGTGAACCCACCCCTCGAAGGGCCCCTCTTCGCGGGGACCCCGGCATGACCGCCCGTCTCGTCGTCCTCGTCTCCGGGTCCGGCACCAACCTGCAGGCCCTGCTGGACGCGTGCGCCGACCCGGCGTACGGCGCGCAGGTCGTCGCCGTGGGCGCCGACCGGCCGGACATCGAGGGCCTGGCCCGGGCCGAGCGCGCGGGCGTGCCGAGGTTCGTGCACCGGGTCAGGGACTTCGCCACGCGCGAGGAGTGGGACGCCGCGCTGCTCTCCTCGGTGGCGGGCTCCGACCCGGACGTCGTGGTGCTGGCCGGCTTCATGAAGCTGGTCGGCAAGCCGTTCCTCGTGCAGTTCGCCGACCGGGTGGTCAACACCCACCCGGCCCTGTGCCCGTCGTTCCCCGGCA
Source organism: Marmoricola sp. (assembly GCA_050699415.1). Lineage (GTDB taxonomy): Bacteria > Actinomycetota > Actinomycetes > Propionibacteriales > Nocardioidaceae > Marmoricola. The sequence goes on along the minus strand of JBOHDO010000165.1, from coordinate 17,808 downwards.
CCACCGGGGCCGCGGACGCGCTGGCCTACGGCGCCAAGGTCACCGGCGCCACCTTGTTCGTCGTCGACGAGGGCGTGGACACCGGGCCGATCATCGCCCAGCGCCCGGTGCCGGTCGAGGACGACGACACCGTGGAGTCGCTGCACGAACGCGTCAAGGTCGCGGAGCGGGCGATGCTGGTGGAGAGCGTGGGGCGCATGTGCCGGGAGGGGTTCACGGTCGAGGGGCGTCGGGTTCGGTTCGGACGGTGAGCGCGACTAGGATCGCGGTACACGACTGGCGCGGGTGGGAAACCACCAGGGAGTGCCCTGTGGCAACAGGGACCGCACGAGAGCATCGACCGCCTGGGTGCCTCATCGAACCGAACACACGATGAGAGGTGACAGGTGAGCTCCGCAGTGCCGAACTCCGACGGGCGCATCCCGATCAAGCGGGCCCTGGTGTCCGTCTACGACAAGACCGGTCTGGCCGACCTGGCTCGCACGCTCCACGAGGCCGACGTCGAGCTGGTCTCCACGGGTGGCTCCGCGGCCCTGATCGAGAAGGAGGGGGTCCCGGTCACCAAGGTCGAGGACCTGACCGGCTTCCCCGAGTGCCTCGACGGCCGCGTCAAGACGCTGCACCCGAAGGTGCACGCCGCCATCCTGGCCGACCGGCGGCAAGACAGCCACGTCCGGCAGCTGGCCGACCTGGGGGTCGAACCGTTCGACCTGGTGGTCTCCAACCTCTACCCGTTCCGGCAGACCGTCGACTCCGGGGCGAGCGTGGACGAGTGCGTCGAGCAGATCGACATCGGTGGACCCTCGATGGTGCGCGCCGCCGCGAAGAACCACCCCTCGGTGGCGATCATCACCTCGCCGGAGCGCTACGAGGACGTGCTGCGCGCGGTCAAGGGCGGCGGCTTCACCCTCGAGCAGCGGCAGCAGCTGGCGGCCCAGGCGTTTGCGCACACCGCGTCGTACGACGTCGCAGTGGCCTCCTGGATGGGTAGCGTCCTGAGCGACACCTCCGACACTGCCCCTGGTTCCGGGGCAGGCTTCCCGGCCTGGGCCGGCATCGGCTACGAGAGGGCCGCGGTGCTGCGGTACGGCGAGAACCCGCACCAGCGCGCCGCGCTCTACCGCAACCCCGACGCCAGCGACACCCTCGCCTCGGCGGAGCAGCTGCACGGCAAGGAGATGTCGTACAACAACTACACCGACACCGACGCTGCGCTGCGCGCGGCCCATGGTCACGGCGACCGACCGACGGTGGCGGTGATCAAGCACGCCAACCCGTGCGGTATCGCCGTGGGTGCCGATGTCGCCGAGGCCCATCGCAAGGCGCACGCCTGCGACCCGCTCTCGGCGTTCGGCGGGGTGATCGCTGTCAACGGCACGGTGTCGGTGGAGATGGCGAAGCAGGTCGCGGAGATCTTCACCGAGGTGATCGTCGCTCCCGCCTACGAGGACGGTGCGGTCGAGGTGCTGCAGGGCAAGAAGAACATCCGGATCCTGCGCACCGGCGGCTTCGGTACGGGCCGGGTGGAGTACCACCAGATCTGCGGTGGCGCGCTGCTGCAGACCTCGGACCTGCTCGACGCCCCCGGAGACGACCCCACGACCTGGACGCTCGCCTGCGGCGAGGCCGCCGACGAGCAGACCCTGGCCGACCTGGAGTTCGCCTGGCGGGCCTGCCGGTCGGTGAAGTCCAACGCGATCCTGCTCGCCGCCGACGGTGCGTCGGTCGGGGTCGGCATGGGCCAGGTCAACCGGGTCGACTCCTGCAAGCTCGCCGTGGAGCGGGCCGGGGACCGGGCGGCGGGCTCGGTCGCGGCCTCCGACGCGTTCTTCCCGTTCCCCGACGGCCCGCAAGTGCTCATCGACGCCGGCATCAAGGCGATCGTGCAGCCCGGTGGCTCCAAGCGCGACGACCTGACCGTCGAGGCCTGCAAGGCGGCCGGCATCACGCTGTACCTGACCGGCACCCGGCACTTCTTCCACTGAGAGGACCTCGATGACCGCACAGATCCTCGACGGCAAGGCGACCCTGGCGGCGATCAAGGCCGAGCTGAGCGAGCGGGTCGCCAAGCTGAAGGAGCAGGGCGTCACGCCCGGCCTGGGCACGGTGCTCGTCGGCGACGACCCCGGCTCGCAGTGGTACGTCGGCGCGAAGCACAAGGACTGCGCCTCGATCGGGATCACCTCGATCCGACGTGATCTGCCGGCCACCGCGAGCCAGGCCGAGGTCGAGGCCGTGGTCGACGAGCTCAACGCCGACCCGGCCTGCACCGGCTTCCTGGTGCAGCAGCCGACCGGGCTGGACGAGTTCGCGCTGCTGTCCCGGGTCGACCCCGACAAGGACGTCGACGGGCTGCACCCGTTCAACCTCGGCAAGCTGGTGCTCGGTGAGGCCGGCCCGCTTCCGTGCACCCCTGTCGGCATCATCGAGCTGCTGCGTCGCCACGACGTCGCCATCGCCTCCGCCGAGGTGGTGGTGATCGGTCGGGGCCTGACCGTGGGGCGGCCTCTCGGCCTGCTGCTGACCCGGCGTACCGAGAACGCGACCCTCACCCTGTGCCACACCGGCACCCGGGACCTGGCCGCGCACACCCGCCATGCCGACATCGTGGTGGCCGCGGCGGGCAAGCCCGGCCTGATCACCGGCGACATGGTCAAGCCGGGGGCCGCCCTGCTCGACGTCGGCGTCTCCCGGGTGGACGGCAAGATCGCGGGTGACCTGGCCCCCGACGTCTACGACGTGGCCGGCTGGGTCTCGCCCAACCCCGGCGGCGTGGGCCCGATGACGCGGGCCATGCTGCTGTCCAACGTCGTGCTCGCCGCCGAACGGGACGCCGGGCGACACGCCGACGCGTAGCGACAGGCCGGGTGGTCCTGCGTACGGCGAGTGGTGGTCGTGGGCCACAATCGTGGTGCCATGACGAGCCAGCTGCCCCCGCCGCCCCCGGAGCCCCCGCGCGAGCGGCGACCGTCCACGCTCGGCGGGCTTGTCTACCTGCTGCTGCTCGCCGCCTCCGTGGCCGGACTCGTGATGGTGGCGTTCGGCCCGTGGCGGGAGGGAATCGCGCTGATCGGGGCGATGCTCCTGGTCGCAGCCGCCTTCCGGGCCACTGTCCGGGAGGGAAACGCGGGCATGCTGCGGGTGCGCAGCCGCTGGTTCGACGTCGTCGCCCTCACCGGGCTCGGGGTGCTGCTGGTGGTACTGGCCAAGCTGGTGCCCAGCCAACCCCCGCTGTAGGGGCGGGGCGGCGCGGCCGGGCGCCTCAGATCAGGCCGAGCTGCCTCACGGCATCACGCTCGTCGGCGAGCTCCTTGGTGGAGGCGTCGATCCTCCCGCGCGAGAAGTCGTCGATCTCCAGGCCCTGGACGATCTCCCAGCTCCCGTCCTTCGTGGTGACCGGGAAGGAGGACATCAGGCCCTCGGGGACGCCGTACGACCCGTCGGAGACCACCGCCATCGACACCCAGTCCCCCTCGGAGGAGCCGGTCAGCCAGTCCCGGGCGGCGTCGATCGTGGCCGAGGCCGCCGACGCGGCGGAGGAGGAGCCGCGGGCCTCGATGATCGCGGCACCGCGCTTGGCCACGGTCGGGATGAAGTCGTCCTCGATCCACTTCTGGTCGCCCACCACCTCGGCGGCGTTCTTGCCGCCGATCTCGGCGTGGAACACGTCCGGGTACTGCGTCGCGGAGTGGTTGCCCCAGATCGTCATCTTCTTGATGTCGGTGACGGTCGCACCGGTCTTGGCGGCCAGCTGCGCGGTCGCCCGGTTGTGGTCGAGCCGGGTGAGCGCCGAGAACCGCTCCTTCGCGATGTCGGGGGCGTTGCTCATCGCGATCAGCGCGTTGGTGTTGGCCGGGTTGCCGGTCACGCCGATGCGTACGTCGTCGGCGGCCACCCTGTTCAGCGCCTTGCCCTGGCCGGTGAAGATCGCACCGTTGGCCTCCAGCAGGTCGCTGCGTTCCATACCGGGGCCGCGCGGCTTCGCACCCACCAGCAGGGCCAGGTTGACGCCGTCGAAGATCTTCTCGGGGTCGTCACCGGTCTCCACGCCGGCCAGCGTGGTGAACGCGCAGTCGTCGAGCTCCATGACCACGCCCTCGAGGGCCTTCAGCGCCGGGGTGATCTCGAGCAGCCGCAGCTCGACCGGCCGGTCGGCGCCGAGCAGCGCACCGCTGGCGAGACGGAAGAGAAGGCTGTAGCCGATCTGGCCGGCCGCGCCGGTGACGGCCACCTTGAGGGGAGTGGTGCTCACGTCTGGTGCTCCTCGTGCGAAGGGGAACGGTTCCTCACGAAACTAGCGCACCGGCTCCGCGTGGTCGTCCCGGGCCCGTGCGGAGCCTCGGAGTCTCCGAGGGCAGGGCAGGGCGCCGCGAGCCCGCCGGCTCGCCCTATCCGCGGGATCGCTCAGCCTGCTGTTCCAGCTGTTCCAGCTGCTCCGCCATCGGCTCCATGAGTGCGGTCAGCCCCTTCAGCGGTCGCACCATCACGGTGAACCCGGTGATCCTGCCCTCGGCGTTCCACTCGATCAGGTCGACGCCGTGCACGGTCTTGTCGCCCACCTCGGCCGTGAACTCCAGCACGGCGGAGGACTCATCCCACCACTCGTGCCGGTAGGACAGCGTCGGGCCGAGCACGGCCAGCGCCGCCGACAGGTATGCCTTCGTGGCCCGCTTGCCCTGCTGCGGCGTGTGCACCGCGGGGGAGCGGAAGGTGGCGTCCTCGGCCAGCATCTCGTCGAGCCCGGCGGGGTCCGCCGCGTCGACGAGATCATGCCAGGCGTTCAGGGTGTCGGGTCGGGTCATGCGGGCCATTGTGCCGCTGCCCCGCGGTCGGTTCCCCGACAACGCCGACCGATACGATCGCGAGGTGACCGACTCGAGCATCATCTACACCCACACCGACGAGGCGCCGCTGCTGGCGACGTACTCCTTCCTGCCGATCATCGAGGCGTACGCCGCCGCGGCCGGCGTGAGCGTGGAGACCCGGGACATCTCCCTGGCCGGCCGGATCCTCGCCCAGTTCCCCGAGCGGCTCACCGAGGGGCAGCGGGTCGGTGACGCGCTGGCCGAGCTCGGCAAGCTCGCCGAGACCCCGGGCGCCAACATCGTCAAGCTGCCCAACATCTCCGCGTCGCTGCCGCAGCTGAAGGCCGCGGTCAGGGAGCTGCAGCAGGCCGGCTACGACCTGCCCGACCACCCCGACAGCCCGACCACGGACGAGGAGCGGGACGTCCGCGCCCGCTACGACCACGTCAAGGGCTCGGCGGTGAACCCGGTGCTGCGGCAGGGCAACTCCGACCGTCGCGCGCCGGAGGCGGTCAAGGCCTACGCGCGCACGCACCCGCACCGGATGGGCCCGTGGTCGCGCGACTCGAGGACGAACGTGGCCACCATGGACGCCCACGACTTCCGCCACAACGAGAAGTCGGTCGTGATGGCGGCCGACGACACGCTGCGCATCGAGCACGAGGCCGCCGACGGCACCACCACCGTGCTCAAGGACGGCATCGCGGTGCTGGCCGATGAGATCGTGGACGCCACCGTCATGGAGGCCGCCCACCTCCAGGCCTTCCTGCGCAACGCGATCACCCGCGCCGAGGCGGACGGTGTGATGTTCTCGGTGCACCTGAAGGCCACCATGATGAAGGTCTCCGACCCGATCATCTTCGGCCACGTCCTCAGGGCCTTCTTCCCCGATGTCTTCGCGAAGCACGGCGAGGTCCTCGCTGCCGCGGGGCTGAGCCCCAGCGACGGGCTCGCCTCGATCTACGCCGGTCTGGAGAACATCGAGCAGGGCGCGGAGATCAGGGCGGCCTTCGACGTCGGACTGGAGTCCGGCCCGGCGCTGGCGATGGTCGACTCCGACCGGGGCGTCACCAACCTGCACGTGCCCTCCGACGTGATCGTGGACGCCTCGATGCCCGCGATGATCCGCACCTCGGGCCACATGTGGGGCGCCGACGGTGGCGAGCACGACACCCTCGCGGTCATCCCGGACTCGTCGTACGCCGGGGTGTACCAGGCCGTCGTCGACGACTGCCGCGACAACGGCGCCTACGACCCGACCACGATGGGGTCGGTGCCGAACGTGGGCCTGATGGCGCAGAAGGCCGAGGAGTATGGCAGCCACGACAAGACCTTCGAGATCGCCACCGCCGGCACGGTGCGGGTCCTGGACGCCGGTGGCGACGTACTCGTCGAGCACGACGTCGAGGCCGGCGACATATGGCGCGCCTGCCAGACCAAGGACGTCCCGGTCCAGGACTGGGTCAAGCTCGCGGTCACCCGCGCCCGGGCCACCGGCGACCCGGCGGTGTTCTGGCTCGACGAGAGCCGCGCGCACGACGCGAACCTGATCGCCAAGGTGAACCAGTACCTCACCGACCACGACACCCAGGGGCTGGAGATCAAGATCCTGAGCCCCGAGCTGGCCACGGCGTACTCCCTGGAGCGGATCCGTAAGGGCGAGAACACCATCAGCGTGACCGGCAACGTGCTGCGCGACTACCTCACCGACCTGTTCCCGATCCTCGAGCTCGGCACCTCGGCGAAGATGCTCTCGGTTGTCCCGCTGATCGCCGGCGGCGGCCTGTTCGAGACCGGGGCCGGCGGTTCGGCCCCGAAGCACGTGCAGCAGCTGCTCAAGGAGAACTACCTCCGCTGGGACAGCCTGGGCGAGTTCCTCGCGCTCTCGGAGTCGTTCGCCAAGTACGCCGAGGTCACCGGCAACGGGCAGGCGAAGGTGCTCGGCGACGCGCTCGGCCGTGCCACCGCCACGCTGCTGGAGGAGAACAGGTCCCCGGCGCGCAAGCTCGGCTCGATCGACAACCGAGGCAGCCACTTCTACCTCGCGCTGTACTGGGCCGAGGAGCTGGCCGGGCAGACCGACGACGCCGGGCTGGCGGAGAAGTTCGGCGGGCTGGCCGGGACGCTGCGCAAGCAGGAGCAGGCGATCAACGACGAGCTGATCGGTGCACAGGGCTCGTCGACCGACGTCGGCGGCTACTACCGACCCGACGACGCCAGGGCGTCGGCGGTGATGCGGCCGTCGAACACGTTCAACGAGGCGTTGGCTGCCCTCTGACGGGCCGGTCGCGCCGCGACCTGCTTCGACCCCGTCCGGGAAGCATTCCCGACGGAGCAATGTTCGGGCCGAGGTGAGCTCCGAGACGATGGACCCCGAGGGTGCCGCGGTGCTGTCTCGGGTGCCGCGGGGGCGCTTCGGGTGGGCGGTGCTGTCGCTCGCCGTGGGTGGCTTCGCGATCGGCACCTCCGAGTTCGTCTCGATGGGACTGCTCCCGCAGATCGCCGGCGGCGTGCACACCTCGATCCCGACCGCCGGCCACGCGATCTCGGCGTACGCCCTCGGCGTCGTCGTCGGCGCGCCGGTGCTCGCCTACGTCGGTGCGCGACTGCCGCGGCGGGGCCTGCTGGTCGCGCTGATGGTGGCGTTCGTGGCCGGCAACACGGCCACGGCCCTGGTCGGAAGCTACGGCTGGCTGCTGGCGGCCCGCTTCCTCTCCGGGCTCCCGCACGGCGCCTTCTTCGGCGTCGCCTCGCTGGTGGCCGCCTCGCTGGCTGCGCCCGGCCGGAAGGGCCGTGCGGTCGCGCTGGTGATGCTCGGGCTGTCGGTGGCCAATGTCGTGGGCGTGCCGGCCGCCACCTGGCTGGGCCAGCACGCCGGCTGGCGATCGGCGTACGTCCTGGTCGCGGCCCTGGGCCTGACCACCATCCTGCTGGTCCGCGGCTTCATTCCCGCCTCCCCGGGCGATCCCCACGCGAGTGGCCGTCGTGAGCTCGCCCTGTTCCGTGAGCCGCAGGTGTGGCTGACGCTGCTGATCGGTGCGATCGGCTTCGGCGGCATGTTCGCGCTGTTCACCTACATCTCCCCGTCGGTCACCCACGTCGGCGACCTGGCCGAGTCCGCCGTCCCGGTGTTCCTGCTGGTCCTCGGGCTCGGCATGGTCGCCGGCACCTGGCTGGCCGGGGAGCTCGCCGACTGGTCGGTGATGCGAGCCCTCGCGATCGGCGCCGGGGGGACGGCGGCGGCCCTGTTCGGGTTCTTCCTGGTCGCGCCGAGCGGCTGGTGGGCGCTGCCGGTCGCCTTCGCGGTGACCACGCTCGCCTCGGTCCTGGTGGTGACCCTGCAGCTGCGGCTGATGCACGTCGCCGGCGACGCACAGACGCTCGGAGCGGCGCTGAACCATGCCTCGCTCAACATCGCCAACGCCCTGGGCGCCTGGCTCGGCGGCGTGGTGGTGACCGCGACCGACAGCTTCCGGTCCCCGCCCCTGGTCGGTGTCGGGCTCTCGCTCGTCGGCCTGCTCGTCGTCGCCGCCTCCGCGCGCCTGCACCTGGTGCGGACTCGTTGAGTTCCGGGAAATGGCCCGCCGAGTGCGGGAAAATTCCTCGTTGACTCGGGGGAAGTGTGCCCAACGATGACGACGCGATGCCGGCCTGCTCCGAAGGTGCGGCCATTTCCCGGTGCTCGCGGGGACATACCCCCCGACTCGCCGGGGCATAACTCCGGACTCGACGGGGTCGTTGGTCGGGCATGCGACGTCGCGGGTGGCGGTCGGTCCTCCTCGTCCTCGTGGTCTGCGCGGCCGTCGGGCTGCCGGCCGCGGTGGCGGCGGGGAGCGCGGGTACGTCGTCGGCCGGGCCGGTGGACCGGCCGCACACGGCGGGCCGCTTCCTCACCGACTCCCGGGGGCGCGCGCTGGTCATCGCCGGGGTCAACATGGTCTACAAGCTGGCGCCGTACCGGCCCGATGCGGTCGGGTTCGGTGACGACGACGCCGCGTTCCTTGCCCGCAACGGCTTCACCGCGGTCCGGCTCGGGCTGATCTGGAAGGCGGTGGAGCCGCGACCGGGCGTGTACGACGACGACTACCTGGCCCACATCCGGCGAACCGTCGAGACACTCCACGCCCACGGGATCCGCACGCTACTGGACTTCCACCAGGACCTCTACAACGAGAAGTTCCAGGGCGAGGGTGCTCCCGACTGGGCGGTCGACGACAACGGCGTACCGAACCGGCCGCAGGCCGGCTTCCCGGCCAACTACTTCGTCAACCCCGCGCTGAACCGCGCCTTCGACAACTTCTGGAACAACGCCCCCGCCCCTGACGGCGTCGGGCTGGTCGACCACTACGCGGCCGCGTGGCGGCACGTCGCGACGTACTTCACGGGCACGGCCGGCGTGATGGGCATCGACGTGTTCAACGAGCCCTGGCCGGGCAGCCTGTTCGCGGCCTGCATCCCGCTGGGCTGCCACGCACTGGACGCCAAGCTGCAGCGGATGACCCAGAAGGTGGTCGACGCCGTGCACGGGGTCGACCCCGGCCTGCCGGTCTTCTACGAGCCGTCCGTGCTGTTCAACTCCGGGGTGCAGACCTATGTCCGGCCCACCGGCGCCGACCTCGGCTTCTCCTTCCACGACTACTGCATCTCGCACTCGCTGAAGCTCGGTGGGGTGAACCTCACCGGAGCCGGGTGCGACGTGATGAACGACCGGGTCTGGTCCAACATGGAACGCCACCTGCGGCTGACCGGCGCCACCCCGCTGCTCACCGAGTTCGGCGCCACCACCGACCAGACCGTGCTCAGCGACATGGTCGACCGGGCCGCACGGCACCGGGTCGGCTGGATGTACTGGGCCTACTGCGGCTGCGGCGACCCCACCACCTCCGGTGCCGGCGCGGAGCAGGCGCTGGTGCTCGACCCGTCGAAGCCGCCGACCGGCGACAACGTGGAGCGGGCGAAGCTGCGCACCCTGGCGGTGCCGCACCCGGCCGCGGTCTCCGGTACGCCGACGGCGTACTCCTTCGACCGGAGCACCGGCGTCCTCACCGCCGCCTGGACCACGCAGGCGGCGGCCGGGAGTGGCAGCTTCGGCGCCGGAGCCCGCACGAGGATCGCGACTCCCGCCGTGGAGTACCCGGACGGCTACACCGCCGACGTGCAGGGCGCAACCGTGGTCTCCGGCCCGGACGCACCCTGGCTCGTGGTCGCCCAGCGCCCCGGTGCCACCCGGGTGGGCGTGACGGTCAGTCCCCGCTGAGCTCGCTCGGCAGCACGTCGTACCGAGCAGCGTCGACCAGGCCGTCCCGGACCCGCACCGCCGACCGCTCCACGCCGCCGCACGGCCGCATCCCCGCCCGCTCCAGCACCCGCCGGGACGCGGTGTTGCCGACGGCGGCGATCGCCTCCACCCGGTCCAGGCCGAGGCCGCCCTCGGCGACCGGGAGCAGGCCGTGCCGGACCGCCGCGCGCGTAGCGGCCGTCCCGATACCGCGACCGCGAGTCTCCGGATGCACCCAGTAGCCGACCTCGGCCTCCCGCAGCCGGCCGCCCATCCCGAACAGGTTGACCGCTCCGATGATCCGGTCGTCGTCCGGGTCGGCCATCGCCCAGGTCACCGCCTCACCGACCGAGGCCCGCCGCAGGCAGTCCTCGCGCCACCAGGCAGCGTCGGAGGCCTGGTACGGCGACGGCAGCTGGCCCAGCCAGTGCCGGGAGACCTCGTCGGTGCAGGCCTCGATCACCCGAGGGTCGTCCCCGGGGCGCAGCGGCCGGAGCCGCAGTCCGGGCAGCTCGATCACCGGCACGTCCAGCCACGGGTGCCGCGGACTGCGCTCGTCGGTCGCCAGCAGCGTGCCCACCCAGGCGTCCCGGAGCTCGCCACGGTGCGGCAGCCACTGCCGGACCACGCCCGGCGCGATGTCGAACCCGAGCCGCCAGGCCACCTTCCGCGACGCCCAGTTGCCCACGTTGGCCAGCCAGATCACGGTGTGCAGCCGCCTCTCCTCGAAACCCCACTCCAGCAGCAGCCGCAGTGCCCGCTCGACGGCCCCGGTGCCGCGCACGCCGGGGTGCGACCCGTAGGCGATCTCCGCACGGCCCTCGCCCTCGTTGCGCAGCGAGACCGTGCCGCCGTATCTCCCGTCGTACTCGAGGGCGAAGCCCCACTCCGCATCGGTCTCCCAGCCTCCGGGCATGGCGTGCCGGACGAACCGCTTCGCGTCGTCGCGGGTGTAGGGGACCGGCACCGTGGTCCAGGCGATGCTCAGCGGGTCGGTGCACTGCTCCAGGCATCCCGGTACGTCGTCCTCACGGTGTCCGCGCAGGGATACCGGGTGCGGACCCCGGGCGTCGGTGAGCGTGGGGACCTTGACCATGACCGAACCCTGCCAACCGGTGCCGGGCCGGGCAACCGGGTTTGTAACAATGCTGCGCATGCCCCAGTCCGCCACGCTCCCACGGGTCCTCTCCGGCATCCAGCCGACCAGCGACTCGTTCCACTTCGGGAACTACCTCGGCGCCCTGCGGCAGTGGTCGGACCTCCAGGAGGGGCACGACGCGTTCTACTTCGTCGCCGACCTGCACGCGCTGACGGTCCCCCAGGACCCGAAGGAGCTGCGGGAGCGGTTCGTGCGCTGCGTCGCGCAGCTGATCGCCAGCGGCATCGACCCCGAGCGCTCCGCGATCTTCCTGCAGTCGCACGTGCCCGAGCACACCGAGCTCTCCTGGGTGCTGCAGTGCATCACCAGCTTCGGCGAGGCCCGGCGGATGACCCAGTTCAAGGACAAGTCGTCCAGAGAGGGGGAGGGTGCCGCCTCGGTCGGCCTGTTCGCCTACCCGATGCTGATGGCCGCCGACATCCTGCTGTACCGGCCGGCGTACGTCCCGGTCGGGGAGGACCAGCGCCAGCACCTGGAGCTGACCCGCAACCTCGCCCAGCGGTTCAACCACCGGTACGGCGACACCTTCGGGCTGCCCGAGCCCTACATCCTGAAGAGCACCGGCAAGATCCTGGACCTGCAGAACCCCGCGGCCAAGATGTCGAAGTCGGCCTCCAGCCCGACCGGGATCATCGAGATGCTCGACGAGCCGTCGAGGTCGGCGAAGAAGATCCGCTCGGCAGTGACCGACTCGGGCACCGATGTCCGGTTCGACCCCGACCAGAAGCCGGGCATCTCCAACCTGCTCACGATCTACTCGGTGCTCACCGGGCGTGGCGTCGAGGAGCTCGAGGACGAGTACGCGGGCCGGGGCTACGGCGACTTCAAGAAGACACTCGCCGAGGTCGTGGTGGAGTTCGTGACCCCGTTCCGCGACCGCACCCTGGAGCTGCTGGACGACCGGGCGCAGCTGGAGTCGATCCTGCAGCGCGGCTCCGAGCGCGCCAGCGAGGTGGCCCGGCAGACCCTGGCCGACGTCTACGACCGCGTCGGGTTGATCCGGATCCGCTAGTTTCAGTCCGTGTCCACCATCGGCGTCTCGATCGCGGTCCCCGAGCCGTGCGGCGCTCGCCTGCAGGACTACCGGGTGGCACTGGGTGACGAGCCGGCCCGGGGCATCCCCACGCACGTCACGCTGCTGCCGCCGTTCGAGCTCGACGACTCGCACCTCGCAGAGGTCGACGGGCACCTCGGCGAGGCCGCGCGGTCGGCGGAGCCCTTCCGGGTGCACCTGCGCGGCACCGGCACCTTCCGGCCGGTCTCACCGGTGGTGTTCGTGGTGGTGGTGGAGGGGATCTCGGCGTGCGAGCAGCTCGCCGGCCGGATCCGCACCGGCCCGCTCTCCGTGCAGCCCCGGTTCCCCTACCACCCGCACGTGACGGTCGCCCACGAGCTCGACGACACCCTGCTGGACAAGGCCTTCGTCGACCTGGCCGACTTCGATTGCGTCTTCCGCGCCGACCGCTTCCACCTCTACGTGCACGAGGGGGAGGCCGGCTGGCGGCCGGTGCGCAGCTTCGAGCTGGGCGCCGGAGGTTGAGGTGCCGCGAACGAAGCGCCTCGGAACCACCTACGCGTGGTAGGTCATCGACCTGCGCAGGTCCTTGTTGAGCTGGGAGACCACGTCCAGCGGGATCTCCTTGGGGCAGGCCGAGGCGCACTCACCGATGTTGGTGCAGCCACCGAAGCCCTCGGCGTCGGCCTGCGCGACCATGTCGACCACCCGGGTGTAGCGCTCCGCCTGCCCCTGCGGCATCTCGCTCAGGTGGGTCACCTTCGCGCCGACGAACAGCGACGCGGACCCGTTCGGGCAGGCGGCCACGCAGGCGCCGCAGCCGATGCAGGTGGCCACGTCGAAGGCGCGGTCGGCGTTCTGCTTGGGCACGGGGATCGCGTGGGCGTCCGGTGCGGCACCGGTGTTGACCGAGATGTAGCCGCCCTGCTGGATGATCCGGTCGAACGGGCTGCGGTCCACGACCAGGTCCTTGACCACGGGGAACGGCGCGGCCCGCCACGGCTCGATCGTGATCGTGTCCCCGTCGGAGAACGACCGCATGTGCAGCTGGCAGGTGGTGGTGACCTCGGGGCCGTGCGGCTGGCCGTCGATCATCAGGCTGCACATGCCGCAGATTCCCTCGCGGCAGTCGGAGTCGAACGCGATCGGCTCCTCGCCGCGCGCGTTGAGCTCCTCGTTGAGGACGTCGAGCATCTCCAGGAACGACATGTCCGGCGAGACGTCGTCCATCTCGTAGGTGTGCATGGCGCCGCTCGCGGTCGCGTCGGGCTGACGCCAGATCTTCAGGGTCAGCTTCATTTGTAGGACCTCTGCTTCATCTCGATCGCGGTGAACTCGAGGTGCTCCTTGTGCAGCACCGGCGGCAGCAGATCGTGCGCGTCCGGGTCCGAGTCGTTGTCGCCGGCGAACTCCCAGGCCGCGACGTAGGCGTACTCGTCGTCATGGCGCAGCGCCTCGCCGTCCTCGGTCTGGGACTCCGACCGGAAGTGCGCGCCGCAGGACTCCCGACGGTTCAGCGCGTCGATGCACATCAGCTCGGCCAGCTCCAGGAAGTCGGCCACGCGGCCGGCCTTCTCCAGGGACTGGTTGAGGTTGTCGGCGGTCCCCAGCACCTTCACGTTGCGGTAGAAGTCGGCCCGCAGGGAGCGGATCAGGTCGATCCCCTTGCGCAACCCCTCCGCGGTCCGCTCCATGCCGCAGTACTCCCACACGATGTTGCCGAGCTCGCGGTGGTAGGAGTCGACGCTGCGGGTGCCGTTCGCGGTCATGAAGTGGTTGATCCGCTGCTCCACGGACCGCCGGGCCTCGAGCACCACCGGGTGGTCCTCGGGGACCTTGTCGAAGGGGCCGTCCGCGAGGTAGTCGCGGATCGTGTTGGACAGCACGAAGTAGCCGTCGGCCAGCCCCTGCATCAGCGCCGAGGCGCCGAGCCGGTTGGCGCCCTGGTCGGAGAAGTTCGCCTCGCCGGCCACGAACAGGCCGGGCAGGTTGCTCTGCAGGTCGTAGTCCACCCAGAGACCGCCCATGGCGTAGTGGATCGCCGGGTAGACCCGCATCGGGACCTCGTAGGGGTCCTCCCCGGTGATCCGGGCGTACATGTCGAACAGGTTGCCGTACTTCTCCTCGATGGCCTCCCGCCCCATGCGCCTGACCGCGTCGGCGAAGTCCAGGTAGACCCCACGTCGTACGCCGTCGACCTCGGGGCCGACCCCACGGCCCTCGTCGCACATGTTCTTGGCCTGCCGGGACGCGATGTCGCGGGGCACCAGGTTGCCGAAGCTGGGGTAGATCCGCTCCAGGTAGTAGTCCCGGTCCTGCTCGGGGATCTCGCGCGGGTCCTTGGTGCAGTCGGCCTTGTTCCCGGGCACCCAGATGCGACCATCGTTGCGCAGCGACTCGCTCATCAGCGTCAGCTTCGACTGGTGGGTGCCGGAGACCGGGATGCACGTGGGGTGGATCTGGGTGTAGCAGGGGTTGCCGAAGTAGGCGCCCTTGCGGTGGGCCCGCCAGGACGCGGTCACGTTGCAGCCCATCGCGTTGGTGGAGAGGTAGTAGACGTTGCCGTAGCCGCCGGTGGCCAGCACCACCGCGTCGGCCAGATGCGTCTCCACCTCCCCGGTGACCATGTCGCGCACGATGACGCCGCGGGCCCGGCCGTCGACGACCACGAGCTCGAGCATCTCGTGGCGGGTGTGGGTCGTCACCGTGCCTGCCGCGACCTGGCGCTCGAGGGCCTGGTAGGCGCCGATCAGCAGCTGCTGACCGGTCTGGCCGCGGGCGTAGAACGTCCGGGAGACCTGGACGCCGCCGAACGACCGGTTGTCGAGCAGGCCGCCGTACTCGCGCGCGAACGGGACGCCCTGGGCGACGCACTGGTCGATGATGTCGACGCTGACCTCGGCGAGGCGGTACGAGTTCGACTCCCGGGAGCGGTAGTCACCGCCCTTCACGGTGTCGTAGAACAGCCGGTACACCGAGTCGCCGTCGCCCTTGTAGTTCTTGGCCGCGTTGATCCCGCCCTGGGCGGCGATCGAGTGGGCGCGACGCGGGGAGTCCTGGTAGCAGAACGCGGTCACCTGGTAGCCCGCCTCGCCGAGCGTCGCCGCGGCCGACGCGCCCGCCAGCCCGGTGCCGACCACGATGACCGACAGCGTCCGTCGCTTGGCCGGGTTGGCCATCCGCGCCTCGAACTTGCGGGTGGCCCAGAGGTCCGGGACCGGCCCGTCGGGGGCCTTGATGTCGCTGATCGGGTCGCCGGGCACGTAGTAGCCGGCCGCGTCGTCGTACTGGCCGCCGAGCGGACCGGTCGCGGACGGGTCGGTGGCGGAGGTGGTGTCGGGCATGTCGGTCATGGAAGTGGCCTTACCTGGAGATGACGCCGGCGGCGATGAAGATCGGCACGATCACGAAGCCGACCGAGATGATCAGGGCGAGCACGAACGCCACCTGGCGTGCCACGGTCCGCGAACGCGCGGACCCGGTCCAGCCCAGGGTCTGGCTGGCGCTCCAGATGCCGTGATGCAGGTGGGCGCCGAGCATGGCCATGGCGACCACGTAGATCAGCGTCATCCACCAGACGTTGAAGCTGTCCACGAGCAGGTTGTACGGGTCGTGCAGGTCCGAGCCGGGGCCCGGGCCGACGTTGATGTGCACGATCGTGAACTCGAGCAGGTGCCAGATGACGAACAGCAGGATGGTCAGGCCGCCCCAGCGCATCAGCCGGCTGGCGAACGTCGCCCCGGTGTGCCGCTTGACCTGGTAGCGCACCGGTCGGGCGGCGTGGGCACGCCGCCACAGGGTGGTCGCAGCGGCGACGTGCACGACCACCGAGGCGATCAGGACCACCCGGACGATCCACAGCATGCCCGCATGGGGCAGGAAGGGCTCGCCGATCGTGCGCAGGTGCAGCGCGTAGGCGTCGTAGGCGTCGTGCCCGGCGAAGGCCTTCAGGTTGCCGTACATGTGGACGAGCACGAACAGCAGGAACAGGAATCCGGTGACCGCCATCAGGATCTTCAGGGCGATCGTGGAGCGGGAAGCACGTGCACCCCGTACCAGAACGGGGGCCGGGGTCTGGGTTGCCACGAGGGGTCAGGCTATCGGCAATCCGGGGGTGTGGCGCGCCTCGTCCGCTGTGAGATCCGCGACGTCGGGGAATTGTCCGCCGCCCACCCTGCGTGCCCCCTTCCGCTGGGGGACTGGTAAGGGTAAGAACGTCGAGGGATGACCAGACCGGAGGTGGCGATGGCGTCGACGGACGTGCAGGTGACCGGGGAGAACGCGCCCGGACGGGCCAGGATCGCGGCCCGTACGCTGCGGGGCGACCGGTGGTGGGTGATCCCGGCGGCGTACGGGGCGACGCTGCTGGTGGTGGGCCTGTACCTGCTGTATGCGGTTTTCATCAACAACAACTACTACTGGGAGCCCTACATCTCCCCGATGTACTCCCCGTGCCTGACCGGCAACTGCGTCGGCGGCGGCTGGGGCTGGTTCCCCAGCATCGACCCGGTCACGCCTGCGCTGATCGTGATCATCTTCCCGGCCGGGCTGCGCGCCACCTGCTACTACTACCGCAAGGCGTACTACCGCTCCTTCTTCCTCTCCCCGCCTGCCTGCGCGGTCGCGGAGCCGGCCAAGCGCTACAAGGGCGAGTCCCGGTTCCCGCTGGTGGTGCAGAACGTGCACCGCTACTTCTTCTACATCACGCTGGTCTTCAACGCCATCCTCACCTACGACGCCGTGATCGCCTTCCGCGACCACCAGGGCAGCTGGGGCCACGCCGGGCTGGGCACGTTGGTCCTGGTGATCAACGCGATCCTGCTGTGGGCCTACAACGCCTCCTGCCACTCCTGCCGCCACGCGATCGGCGGCCGGCTGCGGCACTTCTCCAAGCACCCGGTCCGCTACAAGCTGTGGAGCCAGGCCACCCGGCTCAACGCCCGGCACGGCCAGATCGCCTGGGCGTCCCTGGTGTGGGTGGCGCTGACCGACCTCTACATCCGCCTCGTCGCCAGCGGCACGATCATCGACCCGAGGTTCTTCTGAGATGACCCAGCCTGAGATGACCCAGCCTGAGATGACGCAGCCTGAGATGACGCAGACAAGCGAGTCCAGCAAGCCCGGGGCCGGGCGCCACCCGATGACCGGCAACGAGATGTCCCCCACGGCCGAGGGCGGGCTGGAGCACCACCAGTACGACGTGATCGTGGTCGGGGCCGGCGGGTCCGGGCTGCGCGCCGCGATCGCTGCGCAGGAGGCGGGGGCGAGCGTGGCGGTGATCTGCAAGTCGCTGCTCGGCAAGGCCCACACGGTGATGGCGGAGGGCGGGGTCGCCGCCGCCCTCGGAAACGTCTGGCCGGAGGACAACTGGCAGGTCCACTTCCGGGACACGATGCGGGGCGGAAAGCTGCTGAACAACTGGCGGATGGCCCAGCTGCACGCCCAGGAGGCCCCCGAGCGCGTCCAGCAGCTGGAGGAATGGGGGGCACTGTTCGACCGCACCCCCGACGGCCTGATCTCGCAGCGTGACTTCGGCGGCCATCGCTACGCC
>JBOHDO010000164.1:0-31828 GCA_050699415.1 Marmoricola sp. | reverse complement strand
GCCGACCCCGCGGCGCCCGACCCCGACCTGGATCCCGGGGAGCTCGCCCGGGTCCGGTCGTGGGACGACGAGCTCGACCGGCTGCTGGCCGAGGCCCGGTCGGAACGGTCCGGCGTGGTGGAGGTGCCGATGCCGTCCAGCCTCTCGGCCACCGCGCTTGCCCGGTTGCACGAGGACCCCGACGGCTTCGCCCGCGAGCTGGCCCGGCCGATGCCGCGCCGGCCCTCGCCGGCGGCCCGGTTCGGGACCCGCTTCCACGCCTGGGTGGAGGCACGCTTCGGCCAGCAGCAGCTGCTCGACCCCGACGAGCTGCCGGGCCGCGCCGACCCGGACATCGCGGGGGAGGAGGAGCTGGCCGAGCTGGTCTCCGCGTTCGAGCGGGGCCCGTTCGCCGACCGGGTGCCGGTCGCCGTCGAGGCGCCGTTCGCGCTGGTGCTGGCGGGCCAGGTGGTGCGGGGCCGCATCGACGCGGTGTACGACGAGCCGCTGCCCGACGGCAGCCCGGGCTACCTGGTCGTGGACTGGAAGACCGGCCGTGGCGGCGCCGACCCGTTGCAGCTGGCGATCTACCGGATCGCCTGGGCCGAGCTGGTCGGCGTACCGCCCGAGCAGGTGCGGGCGGCGTTCCACCACGTCCAAACCGGCGACACCGAGGAGCCGCCCGGCCTGCCCGACCGCGCCGCCCTGGAGCGGATCGTCACCGGCTGATCGCGCCGACGTCCGCGCAGCCGGCAACTCCCTGTCGGCCGAAGCGGTGCCGCACCTACCCGAGCGCTGCGGCCAGGGCGACCTCGACCATGGTGCCGAAGCCCCGCTCGCGCTCCTCGGCGCTGGTCTGCTCACCGGTGACGAGGTGGTCCGAGACCGTGCACACGGCGAGCGCGCGCCGGCGGTGTGCGGCGGCGAGGGTGTAGAGGGCGGAGGTCTCCATCTCGACCGCGAGCACGCCGTGGTCGACCAGCGGCTGCACCAGCTCGGGCCGTGGCGAGTAGAAGGAGTCGGCGGAGAGCACCAGCCCGACGTGGGTGCGGCAGTCCTGCGCAGCCGCGGCGTCGTAGGCCGCCCGGAGCAGGCCGAAGTCCGCGACCGGGGCGTAGTCCAGGCCCCCGAAGCGGATCCGGTTCATCGAGGAGTCCGTGCAGGCCCCGGACGCGAGGACCATCTCGCGCAGTCCGACCTGCCCGGTCAGCGCACCGCACGAGCCCACCCGCACGACCTGCTGCACGTCGTAGTCGGCGAACAGCTCATGGACGTAGATCGCCAGCGAGGGCTGGCCCATGCCGGAGCCCTGCACCGAGACCGGACGGCCCCGCCAGCTGCCGGTGTAGCCGTACATCGCCCGCACCTCGGAGTAGCAGGTGGCGTCGTCGAGGTAGGTCTCGGCGATCCATCGGGCTCGCAGCGGGTCCCCGGGCAGCAACACGGTGGGGGCGATCGCTCCGGACTCTGCGCCGATGTGGGTGCTCATGAACCGAGAAACTATCCTCCGGGACATGGCCCGCCTCGAGGAACCACCGCAGATCGCGCTGGGTGAACCGCCCTACGACCGGGTCGCCGAGCGTCGCACCGACCGGGACTGGCTCGACCGGGCCTGGCGCAGCCCCGGGACCCGCGTCCTGGCGGTGGCCGGCAATCGGGTGCAGGGCTCACCCGACGGGCTGCGCTGGCGTTCACCCGACGAGGCACCCGACGGGCTGCGGGTGCTGCTCGGGGAGGAGCGGGGCGTGGTCTCGTTCGCGGTCCTGGCGGACCGGGGTCTGGCCGACCGTGTCCTGGCAGACGACGACTCCTGGCAGCCCCTGCGCTCCCTGATGCTGTTGCTGCCCGCCGCCGACGCGACGTACGCCGTGCACGCGGTCGGGCTGGCCGAGTGGCACCGTTCGGTCCGGCACTGCCCCCGCTGCGGCGCAGTGCTGGAGCCGCGGCGGTCCGGGCACGTGCTCACCTGCCCCGCCTGCGGGCGCGAGCAGTTCCCGCGCACCGATCCGGCCGTGATCATGTTGATCACCGACCAGGACGATCGCGCCCTGCTCGGCCGGCAGCCGTCCTGGCCGACCGGTCGCTGGTCCACCCTCGCCGGCTTCGTCGAGCCGGGTGAGTCGGTGGAGCAGGCGGTGCGCCGGGAGGTGCTGGAGGAGTCCGGCGTCCGGGTCGGGCCGGTGAGCTACTTCGGCTCCCAGCCCTGGCCGTTCCCCGCGTCGCTGATGCTGGGCTTCTGCGGCCGGGCCGACCGGACCCGGATCGCCGTGGACGGCCACGAGCTGGAGCAGGCACGCTGGTTCAGCCGTGCCGACGCGCTGGCCGCCGCCGAGGCCGGCAGCCTGGTGATCCCACCGGGCATCTCGATCTCGCGGTCCCTGATCACCCACTGGTACGGCGACGACCTGCCCGGCGCCTGGCGGTAGTCCCTCACGTTTCTGCTGCCTTCGGTCGCCGTACGGGACAGGATCGTGAGGGACTACATGCTCAGGCGAACGTGGACAGCTTCTCGGTGACCTGCTTCAGCGACGGGTTGGTGTGCGCCGTCCCGTCGCCGTACACCAGGGTGGGAACGGTCTGGTTGCCGCCGTTGAGCGACATCACGGTCTCGGCGGCCGACGGGTCCTGCTCGATGTCGACGAGCTGGTAGTCGATGCCCTCCCGGTCCAGCTGGCCCTGCAGCCGGTGGCAGTAGCCGCACCACGGCGTGGTGTACATGGTGAGGGTGCCCTGCTCCGGGCGGGTCTGTGTCGGGCTGGTCATCGACGTGTCGCTCCTCGCGTCTACTCTCGGGCCTGTTGTCCCAACGCCCACCCAGCGGAGAATCTTCCCGTGCCAGCCGAGACCGCGCCGCCCGAGGCGCTGCTCGCCGCGCTCGACCCCGAGCAGCGTGAGGTGGCCGAGACCCTGCGCGGCCCGGTCCGGGTGCTGGCCGGGGCAGGCACCGGCAAGACCCGCGCGATCACCCACCGGATCGCCTACGGCGTGGCCACCGGCGTCTACCAGCCCACCGAGGTGCTCGCGGTCACCTTCACCACCCGGGCCGCGGGCGAGATGCGGAGCCGGCTGCGTGCCCTCCGTGCGCCCGGCGTGCAGGCCCGGACGTTCCACTCCGCGGCGCTGCGGCAGGTGCGCTACTTCTGGCCGAAGGTGTACGGCGGGGCGCCACCGCAGCTGACCGAGTCGAAGCTCTCCCTGGTCGCGCGCGCGGCGCGCGTCAACCGGGTCGAGGGCGACCAGGCCCGGCTGCGCGACCTCGCCGCCGAGATCGAGTGGGCCAAGGTGAGCAACGTCCGCCCCGACGACTACGAGGCGCTCGCCGGTGCCCGCGGCCGTGAGGTCAGCGGTGTCGACGCGTCCGGTGTCGCCCGCGTGTTCGGCAGCTACGAGGAGGCCAAGCGCGAGCAGGGGCGGATGGACATGGAGGACGTGCTGCTGTGTGCCGCGGCACTGCTGGTCGAGGACGAGCACGTCGCCGCGGCGGTACGCCGCCAGTACCGCTGGTTCGTGGTCGACGAGTTCCAGGACGTCAGCCCGATCCAGTCGGCGCTGCTGGACCTGTGGTTGGGCGGCCGCAACGAGATCTGCGTGGTCGGCGACCCGGCGCAGACCATCTACTCCTTCGCCGGTGCCCGGCCCGAACACCTCATCGACTTCCCGGCGCGACACCCCGGCACCACCTCCATCGAGCTGGTGCGCAACTACCGGTCCACCCCCCAGGTGATCGGCACCGCCAACGCGCTGATGCGCGGCAGCGGCACAGCCGGGGTCGAGCTGCGTGCGCAGCGGCCGGGCGGGCCCGAGGTCTCCTGGCGTGAGTTGCCCGACGAGGTCGCCGAGGCCGACGCCGTCGCCGGGGAGATCCTCGGTCTGCGCCGTGAGGGCGTCCCGCTGCGCGAGATGGCGGTGCTGGTGCGGATCAACGCCCAGTCGGAGGCCTTCGAGGAGGCCCTGGCAGCGCACGACATCGCGTACCTGGTGCGCGGCGCGGCCCGCTTCTTCGACCGCCCCGAGGTGCGTCAGGCGATCGCACTGCTACGCGCCGACGCGCGCGTCGGGGAGCAGGTCCGCGACGCCCTGGGCGACCGGGTCCGCGCCGTGCTCTCCGGCGCCGGGTGGTCGCCGGAGGCGCCGTCCGGTCGCGGCCGCGCCCGCGACCAGTGGGAGTCACTGCAGGCACTGGTCTCGCAGGCCGACGACTACGCCGCCGGCGAGCTGGCCCCCACGCTGGAGGGCTTCGTCGCCGAGCTCGACCGGCGAGCCCACGAGCAGCACGCGCCGGTGGCCGAGGGGGTCACGATCGCGACCCTGCACGCCGCGAAGGGGCTGGAGTGGGACGCGGTGTTCTGCTGCGGCCTGCAGGAGGGGTCGGTGCCGATCACCTACGCGCAGGACTCCGGCGCCGTCGAGGAGGAGCGCCGACTGCTCTACGTCGGCATCACCCGGGCCCGTGCACGCCTGTGCCTGTCCTGGTCGCTGGCCCGCAACCCGGGCGGGGCCGCGCGCCGGCGCCCGTCGCGGTTCCTCGACGGCCTTCGCCCGTCCTCCGCCACGGACTCCCCGGCCGTTGCCGGCCGCACGAAGCGCCGCCGCAGCCGCAAGCCCGCGGTGTGCAAGCAGTGCCGGCGGCCCCTGGGGAGCGCGAAGGAGCGCAACCGCGGCTACTGCGAGGACTGCCCGGTGCCCTACGACGAGGAGCTGTTCGAGTCGCTGAGGTCGTGGCGTCGGCGCCGGGCCGATGCCGAGGGCGTACCGGCCTACGTGGTGTTCTCCGATGCCACCCTCGAGGCGTTGGCGGAGGTGCGACCGACCGACCGGGACGCGTTGCTGCGGGTCAACGGAGTGGGCCCGGCCAAGCTGGAGCGCTACGCCGACGACGTGCTGGAGATCCTGGCCTGACGTGGGTGCCCGGGACACCGCCGACACACCGGCGGAAAATTCGTTTGCGCCCCGGTTCGGCGGCGGCATAGGTTACCTCTGAGCGATCCACCGCGCACCACGGACCTGACACGTCCGGCGCCCGACAGCGAGGAAGGAGCGACCACGATGAGCACCACGATCTCCGGCACGAACCAGCCGACCACGGCCCACGGCATTGCCCTGCCCACGATGACCGCAGTCGTCTGCCCGTCGACCGCCGTCGCGTCCGCTCCCATCGCTGCGCGCATGCGCGACGGGCTGACGGCCGATGTGCGTGAGCACGGACTGCGTGCCTTCGACGTGGCCACCGCCGACTTCGGCCGTTACCTGGGCCCCCGCACCTGGAGTCCACCGATCACATGAGATGAGCTCTCAGATCGGCAGCCTCCGGGCCGCGGAACCCAGGACTTGGGATCCGCGGCCCTTTTGTTTGCAAGGAACTCAGCGATTCCCGGAACTTCCAGCGATCAGACGTCACAAGGAGGTGACACATGAGCACGAGCGTTCTCGACACCGCGAGAGTGGGCGAGGCCGAGCGGCTGCCGTGTCGGAGAGAGGACCCCGAGCTGTTCTTCGCCGAGTCGCCCGGCGACGTGGAGCAGGCCAAGGCCCTGTGCCAGCACTGCCCGATGATGGCCGAGTGCCTGGCCGGTGCCCTGGAGCGGCGCGAGCCCTGGGGAGTCTGGGGCGGTCAGCTGTTCCTCGCCGGCGTGGTGATCCCACGCAAGCGGCCCCGCGGCCGGCCCCGCAAGACCCCGGTCGTCGCCGCGTGAGCCCTCGGCCACCCGCCACGAGTGCGAGATGAGCACAGTCAACAGCGTGAACGGAGCAAGCAGATGAACCACATGGAAGAAGTCCTGGCGCGCGAGCATGTGAACGCGCGCCTCAGCGAGGCGCAACGGCTGCGGCTGGGCCAACGGGTGGTCCGCGCACGGCGCCTCTCCCGCAAGGCGGAGCGGGCCGCGGCGCAGGCGCGGCTGGCCCTCGGCCGAGTCGTCTAGATGGCTGGGTCCACGGGAGCCGCTCGCTGATCGCGGGAAGCACCGGCCGGGTCACCACGTGGTGACCCGGCCGGTTTCGTGTCAGCTGTGCCGGCCGGGGCGCGGTCCGATTCCCATGTAACGCGGGGTTACGGTCACGACTCGCCGGCAACAGCCCCGGCTGACAAGCAATAACCCCGCGTTACATAGGCTTGCCGCGGATGCGGTGTCGACCGACCGGTACGACGTACGGTGTGCGGCATGGTCACGTGCGCATTCTGCGGCACCACGGAGCCGGGCGAGGACCCGCCGGCCACCTGGACCTCCGCGGTCGAGCAGGGCGTGCCGAAGCTGTTCTGCGACCACTGCTCCCGGGAGCACCTGCGCGACATGGAGGCCAAGCTGGACAGCGAGTGGTGGCGGTAGCTGCGGTTGTCCGTGGTTGGGCTCAGTGGGTGCCGGTGATGCCACCGTCGACCGGGACGTCGGCGCCGTTGACGTAGCCCGCTCGTGGGCTGCACAGGAAGGCCACCACCGCGGCCACGTCGTCGGGGCGACCGAGCCGGCCGGTCGGGTTGGGCGCGTAGTGGTCGACGACGGTCGGCTCGATCCCGGCCCACGGGCGGTCGGCGTACTCCGGCCGGGCGGCGAACATCCCTTGGAGGCTCGGCGTCAGCACCACGCCCGGGCTCACCATGTTCACGGTCACGCCGCTGCCCGCCAGTCCCTGTGCGAACCCGATCGTGGCGTTGGCCAGCGCCGCCTTGGCCGCGGAGTACTCCACCATCGTCGGGATCGGCGTCCGGGTCCCGCGGGTGCCGATGTTGACGATCCTGCCGAAGCCGCGTGCCCGCATGCCCGGCGCGGCAGCGCGCGACAGCGTCGTCGCACTGACCACGTTCGTGGCGAAGGCGGTCCGCCAGTCCGCCGCCGAGGCCGCCTCCCAGTCGTGCTCGACGTACGGGCCGGCAGAGTTGACCAGGATGTCGTGGCCACCGTCGGCCACCGTGTCGGCGAGGCGTTGGAGGTCCCCCTCGGCGGAGACGTCGCCGATGGCCCACTCCGCGTCGGCCCCGTCCTGCCGCAGCGTCGCACACACCGAACGGGCACGGTCCTCGTGGCGGCCGTGGACCGTGACGGCGGCGCCCTCCGCGGCCAGGGTGCGGGCGATCGCCGCGCCGATCCCGGCGGTGCTGGCCGACACGAAGGCGCGCAGTCCGGAGAGCTCGAGATCCATGGCGACGACCGTAGGGCTCGGCACCGACGGTCGTGCGCTACCCCGCGAATCCCGGCAGGGACTCCTCGAGCAGCGAGCGGAACGGCAGCTCGGCCTCCAGCTGGCTGAGCACCGCGATCGCACCGGTCCAGGTGCGGTGGATCAGCAGGTACGCCGGCGGCAGGTTCAGCCGCAGCATAGTGCTGTAGGCGTCTCCCCGGGGGTCGTTGAGGCGGCGGAACTGCTGCTGCATCCAGGTCCGGGAGAACTGGAACCTCGGCACGCTGGCCGGCTCGATGAACGGCGCGAGGTAGGCGCGCAGCTGGTCGGCGTCGACCCGGATGCCCTCCCGGATGAACCCCTCCGCGCGCAGCTGGCCGACCAGGTCGCCGTAGTCGTCCAGGGACGCGATCCGGATCAGCGCACCGAGCGAGCTGGGCAGCCCGCGGCCGGGCAGCCGCGCCACCGCGCCGTAGTCGAGCACCCCCAGCCGGCCCGGCCCGCCGTCGGGACTCGGCACCGGGCGGAAGTTGCCCGGGTGCGGGTCCGCGTGCAGCATGCCGGTGCGGAACGGGCTGCCGAACAGGAACCGGGCGTACAGCCCGGCGTAGTGGTTGCGCTCCTCGGTCGTGCCCTCCCGGATCACCCGGGCCAGTGAGCCGGCGCTCTCGAGCCACTCGGTCACCAGCACGTGCTCGCTGTGGGTGACCACGTCGGGCACCACGATCTCGGGGTCCGCGGCGTACGCCGTCGCGAACGTGTGCTGGGCGTCGGCCTCGAGGTCGTAGTCGAGCTCCTCCACCGCCCGGTCCTGCAGCTCGGCGACCAGCGGCTTGACGTCGATCCCCCGCACCATCGGACCCAGCGAGCGGGCGAGCCGGGCGAGCTGGCGCAGGTCACTGCGCAGCGCCTCCCCGGCGCCCGGGTACTGCACCTTCACGGCGACCTCGCGCCCGGCGTCGCCTGGCCCGGAGACCCAGCGGGCACGGTGCACCTGCCCGATCGACGCCGCGGCCGCCGGAAGCGGGTCCAGGTCGACCAGATGGCTGCCCCAGTCCGCGCCGAGCTCCTCGGCCAGCCGCTGCCGGATCGTGATCGTGGGCATCGGCGGCGCGGAGTCCTGCAGCCGGGTGAGCTGGTCGCGGTACGGCGCGGCCAGCTCCTCGGGCAGTGCGGCCTCGAAGATCGACATCGCCTGGCCGAACTTCATCGCCCCGCCCTTGAGCTCGCCCAGGGTGCGGAACAGCTGCTCGGCGGTGCGCTGCTGCACCTCGGTCAGCACCACCTCGCTCTGGGCGCCGCCGAGCCGCCGGCCGAACCCCAGCGCGGTGCGGCCGGCGTACCCCAGGGGGAGCGCGGCCAGTTTCGCGGTGCGGGCCACCGCCTTGCGCGGGAGGTCGCTCATCGGGCAGCGGCTCCGGCCCACGGGGCCACCGCGCGTCGGCATGCGACCTGCGTTCGCACGGGGTGGGTTCGTGGGGTGGTCATGCCTCCATGGTGCCGGAGTCCTCCGGCCAGGCGCAGCCGCAGGCCGGGTGTCGCAGCCACGAGACCGCGGTGACCTCGGCCAGGGCATGGCCCAGGGTGACCGTGGACGACCAGGTGGAGGGGCTGCCGCCCTCCACGAAGCTCAGCGCGTCGCGCACCGCCCACGCCGTGGCCAGGGTGGCCAGGGCAAGATCGACGGGCTCGGGGGCGCCGTCGGCACGAGGGGCCGCGGTCGCCCGGACGTAGCGCTCCACCACCGCGGGGTGCTCGAAGTCGTCGTCGTGGCGATGGCTGTCGAGGCAGCGCAGGCATGCGGTGCGGCCGGGCACCACGAACGGGCCGAGCACCACCACGCCGTCCATCGCGCGCACCACCAGGTGGGGGAGCTGCGCGCGGACCCACTGGTCGGTCTCGGACCGGGGCAGCTCCCCGACACAGAGCCGGAGAACCAGGTCGGCCGGCGGCCGGCGTACGGCGCGCACGCCGGCCCGCCCGAGCAGCGGCGCCGGGTCGCAGCCGAGCGTCCCCAGGACGCGGACACGTGCGGCACACCTGCGCCGCCCCCGCTCGTCGGTATCCTGCCGCGTCTCGACCAGTCCGGCACCGGCGAGCTCGGTGAGCACCTGCCGGGCCTGCGGGTCGTCGGGCACCTCGCCGACGCCCTTCAGCGCCCGCACCACGCGGTCGGCGGCCCCCTGCTGGGGGAGCACCCGCGCCAGGCCGTCGACGCTGCCGACCTGCCAGCGGTCGCGACCACGGGCCACCACCCGCACGCCCGGACGAAGCCTCACGTGCGGCGAGCGCAGCGGCGGCACCGGGGTGGTCGGCATCGGTGAAGGGTAGGCGGTGGGGTCCGTCGGCGCGACCGGTCGTCCACAGGCCGCTGGCAGGGTAGCGCCATCGGCGGAGCTGGAGCACGCAGCAGACGGTGGGGCCCGTTCGGGCCCCACCGTCACGATGAGTGTCTGCTCGGTCCCGGCCGGACCGCCGGGCCGGAGCGTCAGGCCTTGCCGAGGATGCGGTTGAGGTTGGTGCCGCAGACCGGGCACACGGCCTTGGCCATGCGGGTGCCCTTGTCGTTGACCTTGACTTCGCCCTCGGCCTGGCGCTTCTCCTTGCACTTCACGCAGTAGAACTCGCCGCTCCAGCTCTCCGCCATGACGGCCTCCTTGATCCTTTACCGTGGTCGTCGCGGCGGGAGTCTGGGGAAGACCCGCCGGGGTCCGCAGGACCGCTATCGACCCTAGTCCACCCGGGCGGGCAAACCTCGCAGGCGGGCGGCGTTGTCGGCCCGCGTGTCCCGACGGCGGCACGGCCGTCAGTAGCCTCATCCCATGACCGACGACAGCACCAGCCCGACCCGGCCGCTGACTCACCTGCGGCTCGAGCGCCCGGCCGACGGCGTCGCCGTCCTCACCCTGGACAACCCGGATCGCCGCAACGCGATGTCGGAGGACATGACCCTGTCCTGGACCCGGGCCCTCACGGCGATCGAGGCCGACCCCGCCGTCCGCGTGGTGGTCGTGACGGGGGAGGGCAGCGCGTTCTGCTCCGGCGGCAACACCGGCTGGATCGCCAGCGAGCCGGACGCCACCGTCGACGAGCTCCGCAGCCGGATGATCCCGTTCTACCGGGCCTGGCTGCGGATCCGGGAGCTCGAGGTGCCCACCATCGCCGCGGTGAACGGTCCCGCGATCGGTGCCGGCCTGTGCCTGGCGCTCGCCTGCGACATCCGGTACGCCGCCGCGGGGACCCGGTTGGCCGCGCCGTTCGTCAGGCTGGGCATGCACGCAGGCATGGCGGCGACGTACCTGCTGCCCGAGGTGGTCGGCAGCGCCCACGCCCGCGACCTGCTGCTGACCGGACGCACGGTGGACGCCGACGAGGCGCTCCGGCTGGGCCTGGTCTCGCGGGTCATCGACCCGGGCGAGTTCGCTGGCGAGGTGCTCCGGACGGCGAAGGAGGTCGCCGCGACGGCGCCGATCGCCAGCCGGTACACCACGGTGGCGCTGCGCGAGGGCCATCCCGACCTCGAGTCCGCCGTGCAGTGGGAGGCGCTGGCCCAGCCGGTCACGCTGGCGACGGCCGACCTGCAGGAGGGGATCGCGGCCGCCCGGGAGAAGCGTGCTCCCCGGTTCCGCGGTGCGTGAGGTCTCGACCGTGCCGGGAAGGGTCGAGGCCCCCGGTGTCCCCGACTGCGCTTGCCTTCCCCTTGCGAACGCCGCCGGGACCCATCGGGGGCCTCGTCTGGCAGCAAACCTAGAGTGCGCCCGGCACGGGGTCAATGCGAGAATCGGGGCACTTTCTCCACCCCCTGTGGACAACGCTGTGGATAGTTGTGGAGCCGGGTCCGTGTGCTGTGGATCACGGCGGAAAACCGGCGCGCGGCCACTGAGACGAGGGTGAGCATGACCGACTGGCGCACGGACCGGATCGGGTCGGCCCTGCGCGGTCGGAACCCGACCGTGCTGGCCCGGATGCCGGGCGGCTTCGCGGTGATCGGCGACGTCCAGTTCCTGCCGGGCTACTGCGTGCTGCTGTCGGACCGGCCCGAGGTCGACAGGCTCTCGCAGCTCCCCGGCGAGGAGCGGGCCGCCTACCTGGAGTCGATGGCGCGGCTGGGCGCGGCGGTGGAGCAGGCGTGCGCCGAGGCGGATCCGGCCTTCCGCCGGGTCAACCTGGAGATCCTCGGCAACACCGACCGCTTCCTGCACGCCCACGTCTGGCCGCGGTACGGCTGGGAATCGCGAGAGTGGGTCGGCCACCCGGTCTGGCTGTACCCGCGGCACCACTGGAGCGACCCCGCAAGGTTGCCCTCTTCGTCCCGCTTAGGCTTACCCTTGAAAGCCTCAGTGATACACGCCCTCGGGCCACGGCACGACGCGTTGCGGGAGGCGATCGCGAGGCGGCTGCGGTGACCGGCGCCGGCGAGGTCCGGCCCAGCCGCAAGGCGTACGCCGTCTGGGTCGTCGGCCTGACGGCGTACGTGATGGCGGTGTTCAACCGCACCTC
The DNA here is from genome assembly GCA_050699415.1 of Marmoricola sp. GTDB lineage: Bacteria > Actinomycetota > Actinomycetes > Propionibacteriales > Nocardioidaceae > Marmoricola. Next base: position 20,233 of record JBOHDO010000164.1, on the reverse strand, counting down.
GTTCGGGGTCGCGGTGATCCCCGCCGCCCACCGGTTCCACGCCTCCGCGAGCGACCTGGCCAGCTTCACCGTCGTCCAGCTCATCGTGTACGCCGGCCTGCAGATCCCCGTCGGCGTGGTGCTGGACCGGATCGGGTCCCGCCGGCTGATCATCAGCGGCGCGGTGCTGATGACCCTGGGCCAGGTCGGGCTGTCGATATCCACCTCGGTCACCGCCGCGCTGTTCATGCGGGTGCTGATCGGCGCCGGCGACGCGGTCACCTTCATCAGCGTGCTCCGCGTGGTCAACGACGCGTTCGGGGGTTCGCGGGTGCCGCTGTTCACCCAGCTGACCGGGATCCTCGGACAGCTCGGCGGCATCCTCAGCGCCCTGCCCCTGTCCGCGATGCTGGCGTCGTACGGCTGGACCCCGTCCTTCCTGTCCGTGGCCGGGCTCGGCGTGCTGGTCACGATCCTGGTGGTGGTGGCGCTGCGGGTGGAGGAGAGCGAGCACCGCCCCGCCCTCACCACGCGGCAGGCGCTCACCCAGGTGCGCGGGGCCTGGCGCCATCCCGGGACCCGGCTGGGCATGTGGACCCATTTCACCACCCAGTTCTCCCCGAACGTGTTCTCGCTGCTGTGGGGGTTCCCGTTCCTGATCTCCGGCGAGGGGATGGCCCGGACCACCGCGGGGCTGATGCTGACCGCGAACGTCGCCGTCGCTGCGGTGGTCTCGCCGGTGCTCGGCCGGATGACCGCACGGCACCCGCTGCGCCGGTCGTGGCTGGTGCTCGGGGTGATGGCCAGCAACGTCGGCGGGTGGACCCTGGTCCTGGCCTGGCCGGGCCGGGCACCCGAGCTCGTGCTGTGGGTGCTGGTGATCGCGATCGCCACCGGAGGTCCCGGCTCGATGATCGGCTTCGACTTCGCCCGGACGTTCAACCCCAGCGAGCGGTTGGGCACGGCCACCGGGATCGTCAACGTGGGCGGGTTCACCGCCTCCCTGGTGCTGATGTACTGCATCGGTGTGGTGCTCGACCTGCTCACCCCCGGCCACGGCTCGGACTACTCCCTGTCCGCGTTCCGGTGGGCGTTCGGGCTGCAGTACCTGCTGTGGGGGTTCGGCGCGTTCGCGATCGTCATGGCCCGGCGGAAGGTGCGCCGCCGCGAGGAGATCGTGGTGCCCCGCATCCGCGAGGCGCTGATGCGTGACTACCGCGCCTACCGGGCGCGGAGACGTCGCGCCTGAGCCGGGTGCCGGACCGGGCACAATGGCCCGGGTGGACACACCCGCGCCGTACGACGACGGCCCGGTGGCGGCGCTGCGGCGGATCGCCTTCCTGCTGGAACGCTCCCGGGCCGAGACCTACAAGGTCAAGGCGTTCCGTGCCGCCGCCGACGCCGTGCTGCGGCTGCCGCCCGGCGAGCTTGAGCAGCGGGTCGGCGCGGGCACGTTGCGGGAGCTGCCCGGCATCGGCCCCTCGACGGCGGAGGTGATCGAGGCCGCGGCCGGGGGCAGGATGCCGGCCCGGCTCGCCCGGCTGGAGTCCGAGGCCGGTGGGCCGCTGGTGGAGGGCGGTACGGCGCTGCGGGCCGCGCTGCGCGGCGACCTGCACCTGCACAGCGACTGGTCCGACGGCGGGTCACCGATCGAGGAGATGGCGTTCACCGCCATCGAGCTCGGCCACTCCTACGCCGTACTCACCGACCACTCGCCGCGGCTGACCGTCGCCAACGGGTTGTCCGCCCGGCGGCTGGCCGAACAGCTCGACGTCGTGGATGCCGTCAACGAGCACCTCGGGGCCGACGGGGGCTCCTTCCGGCTGCTGAAGGGCATCGAGGTCGACATCCTCGATGACGGCGCGCTGGACCAGACCCCGGAGATGCTGGCCCGGCTCGACCTCCGGGTCGCCTCGGTGCACTCCAGGCTGCGCATGGACGCCGCGCCGATGACCCGCCGGATGCTGGTGGCGGTCGCCGACCCGTTCACCAACGTGCTCGGCCACTGCACCGGCCGGCTGGTGACCGGCGGCCGGGGACGTCGCCCGCCCTCGGAGTTCGACGCGGCGGAGGTGTTCGCGGCCTGCGTCGAGCACGACGTCGCCGTCGAGATCAACTCCCGGCCGGAGCGGCGGGACCCTCCCACGGCACTGCTGCGGCAGGCCGTCGACACCGGCTGCCTGTTCTCGATCGACAGCGACGCCCACGCCCCCGGACAGCTCGACTTCCAGGTCTACGGCTGTGCACGTGCCGAGGAGCTGGGCATCGACCCCGACCGCGTCGTGAACACCTGGCCCGTGGAGCGGCTGCTGGCCTGGGCGCGGCCGTCGTGACCGGCCGGTTGTCGACGTAGCTGTCGGCCCGGCGGGGTACGTTCTCGCCATGACAGCAGGTGTCCGGGAGGACGTCGAGGTGCGCCGCTCGCCCCGGCGCAGGCGCACGGTGTCGGCCTACCGCCAGGAGGACAAGGTCGTCGTGATGATCCCGGCCCGCTTCAGCGCGGCCGAGGAGGCGGAGTGGGTGGAGAAGATGCTCGCGCGACTGCAGCGGTCGGAGCAGCGCGGTCGGCGTACCGACGCCGAGCTGATCCGCCGGGCCGGGGTGCTCTCGCGCGACTACCTCGACGGCCGGGCGCAGCCCACGTCGGTGCGGTGGGTCTCGAACATGACCTCCCGCTGGGGTTCGTGCACCGTCGGTGACCGCACCATCCGGCTGTCCCACCAGCTGCAGGGCATGCCGTCGTGGGTGGTCGACTACGTGCTGCTCCACGAGCTGGCACACCTGCTCGAGGCCGGCCACGATGCGCGGTTCTGGGCCTGGGTGGACGCCTACCCGCGGGCGGAGCGGGCCAAGGGCTTCCTCGAGGGGGCCGCCCGGGCCGCGTCGCTCGACCTCAGGGGCTCCGCGGACTGCGACTGAGCCGCACCAGCTCGACCATGTCGGGCTCGGCCGTGGGCAGGTCGTCGACGTCGAACCAGCGCACGTCCAGGGACTCCTCGCCGATGACGGGGGCGGTTCCGGCCGGCACCCGGGCCACGAACCGGACGTCGAGGTGGGTCACCGCGCCGTCGTGCCCGCAGAAGGGTACGTCGTGGCTGGACAGGTGCAGTGGCGCCGGCGCCAGGGCCAGGCCGGTGATGCCCGACTCCTCCCGCGCCTCCCGCAGTGCGGCGGCACGCAGGGTGTCGTCACCGGCCTCGAGGTGGCCGCCGAAGTGGAACCACCGGCGCGCCTTGCGATGCAGGTTCAGCAGCACCTGCCGGCCGTCGTCGCTGGCCACCAGCACGCCTGCGGTCAGGTGGGCGGGCCGGCAGGAGCGCCAGACCCCGTCCGGGTGGCGCCGCAGGTGCGCGACGTACGCCGCCCGGAGCCGCTCCTGCCCCGGGGTCGGGGGGCGCCAGGCCTCGAGCACGGCCAGCGCGTCGGCGTGCGGTCCGGGGACGGTCACGCCCCCGGCTCGTCGTCCCCGCCGGTCTGGTCGGGATCGGTCCCACCGGAGCGGAGCAGCTCGTCGAGCGCGGCGTCGAAGTCCTCGTCGCTGATGCCGCCGATCTCGTGCAGGTGCTCGCGGAAGCCGAGCGGGTCGTCGAGGTCCTCGGCCGTGGGCAGCAGGTCGGGGTGTGCCCAGACCGCGTCGCGGCCGTCCGTGCCCTGCCGGCTGCGCAGCGAGCCCCAGAGGGTCGAGGCGTCGCGCAGCCGACGCGGCCGCAGCTCCAGCCCCACCAGGGCAGCGAAAGTCTCCTCGGCGGGGCCACCGGCGGCGCGGCGGCGCCGGATCGCCTCCTGCAGCTTCGACGCGGTCGGCATCCGGTCGGCAGTCGCCTGGCCCACCACGTCGTCGACCCAGCCCTCCACCAGCGCGAGCGTGGTCTCCAGCCGGGTGAGCGCCGCCTCCTGGGCAGGCGTCTTCTTCGGCTCGAACAGCCCGCCCTCGAGCGCCTCCTGCAGTGCCTCGGGGTTGGTCGGGTCGACCGACCCCATCGCCTCCTCGATGCCGGAGACGTCGATGGTCACGCCGCGCCCGAAGTCCTCCACGGAGGAGATCAGGTGCTGCCGCAGCCACGGCACGTGCGCGAACAGCCGCTGGTGGGCGGCCTCGCGCAGCGCGAGGTAGAGCAGCACGTCGTGCGGCTCCACATCGAGGCCCTCGGCGAACTCGGCGAGGTTGTGAGGCAGCACCGCAGCATTGCCCGCCGGCCCGAGCGGCAGCCCGATGTCGGACGCGGTGAGCACCTCGGCAGAGAGCTGGCCGAGCGCCTGGCCCACCTGGCTGCCGAACATCGCGCCGCCCGCCTTGCCGAGCATCCCGATCAGCGGTCCGGCCATCGACCGGGCCTCCTCGGGGATCGCCTCGCCCATGGCGCCGACGACGTGCTCGGCCACCGGCTCGACCAGCACCCGCCACACCGGCGTGGTCTGCTCGATCCAGTCCGCGCGGCTCCAGGCCCGGGTCGTGCTCACGCCGGAGGGCAGCGCGGTGGTCTCGTCGAGCCAGTGGTCGGCCAGCCGGAATGCGTCGGCCACCCGGTCCGTCTCGCCGTGGTCGGGACTGGGGTCGGGCTCCTGGGCGGCGGTACGCCGGGCCACGTCGGTGGCCAGCTGCCAGTTCACCGGGCCGTCGTACGGCGTCATCATCGCCTGCATCTGACCCATCAGGCCGGAGAGGTCCATGCCGCCGAGGTCCATCGTGCCGCCCGCGCCGAACTGCGCGAAGAGCTGCTCGAACGGGGTGCCCTGAAACGGGTTGGACGGGCCCTGTCCGGCGCCCTCGTCCGAACCGTCGCCGGGGTCCTTGTCCGGGTCGTTGTCCATGGCGCAAACCTACCGCCCGGGTCCGCAGGCCCTACCCTTGTGCATGTGACCCAGACCACGCTCGAGGGCCGGATCCGGCTGCTCGACCTCCGTGAGCGGCCGCTGGACCCCGTCGAGCTGCTCGACGCGGTGGCCGACGAGGCCGCGGGCGGGGTGAACCTGTTCAGCGGGGTGGTCCGCGACCGTGACCATGGTGAGCGCGTCGACCACCTGGAGTACCTGGCCCACCCGACCGCCACCGACCGGCTGCGCGCGGTGGCCGAGCAGGTGGCCGCGGACCACGACGTGGTGGCGCTGGCGGCGGTTCACCGCACCGGCCGGCTCGACATCGGCGACGTCGCGGTGCTGGTCGCCGCGTCGGCCGCGCACCGCGACGTGGCGTACGAGGCCTCCCGTGCGCTGATCGACCGGCTCAAGCACGAGCTGCCGATCTGGAAGCACCAGTTCTTCATCGACGGCAGCGAGGAGTGGGTCGATCCCACGGGCGCGGACCGCCAGTTTCACGACTGAGGTTGTCTGGTTCGGTCGGCGGAGCGGCAGTGGTCCGGCCCGCCTCGCGGGGGTGCGCCCGCGGATGTGGGGCGCGCCTCCGCAGCCGGGCCGACGGGAGCGGGCACCATGGAGACATGGAGATCCTGCTCTGGCTGGTGCCCGCCGCGATGGTCGCGGTGGTGGCCATGCTCTGGGTCGGCTGGATGGGCCGCGACCGGCCCCAGATGGAGGATCGCAGCGAGGCCGCCCGGGCGCGGGCCCAGCAGCGGTTCGCCGAGGCGATCCAGCGGCAGCACCCGGCCGCCGTACGACGCCGCGCACCGCGCGAGCGCAGCACCGGGGTCGCCGTGCGCGTGCGTGGCAACCGCTGACCCGTGGGTTGGCGGGTTCTGAGAGGGTTCTGCCTGTGAGAGGCACCCTGCGCACCGTCGTGCCCGGCCTGGGCACGCACGGGCGTCCGGACGGCTGGAGCCACCGGTGACGAGCAATGCCCGCCGGCGCAACCTCGCTGCCCTGCTCAGCGTGGCGTTCATCGCCGGGCTCGCGATCTGGGCCACCCAGCTGCACGTGGGCTACACGTTGTACTCACCCGGACCCACCGTCAACATCCTCGGTGCCAGCAAGGGCAAGCCCATCGTCGAGGTCAGTGGCCGCAAGAGCTACCACGACGGCGGACAGCTGCGGCTGGTGACGGTCTACGAGAGCGGGGTGGACCAGCGGGTGAGCCTGCCCGAGGCGCTGCTGGGCTGGCTGGACCCGAAGGTCAACGTGTATCCGCACGACGCGGTCTACCCCAGGCAGGAAACCACGAAGTCGGTGCAGCAGCAGTCGTCGCTGGAGATGGCCTCCTCCCAGGACAACGCGATCGCCGCCGCGCTGCACGTGCTCGGGATCCACTTCTCGCAGGCGGTCCGGGTGCACTCGGTCGAGAAGGGAGCACCCGCCCGGGGTCACCTGAAGGCCGGGGACCTGGTGCTGTCCGTCGACGGCCACCCGGCCCGGCAGACCGGGGCGATGGCGAACCGCATCAAGCGGCTCCGGCCGGGCACCCGGGTCCACCTGGCGGTCTCGCGGGACGGCCAGCGCCGGACGGTCACGGTGACCACGGGTCGGCTGGGCAGCTCCGGCAAGGAGCGGCGGCGTTCGCACCTCGGCGTGGCGATCGAGCCGTCGTACCACTTCCCGTTCCGGGTCAGGCTGCGTCTCGCCGACAACATCGGCGGCCCGTCGGCGGGCATGATGTTCGCCATCGCGGTCTACGACCAGCTGACTCCCGGTTCGCTGACCGATGGCCGCACCATCGCCGGCACCGGCGAGATAGACGCTCGGGGCGTGGTCGGCGAGATCGGCGGCATCCAGCAGAAGATCGTGGGTGCCCAGCGCGACGGCGCCGAGCTGTTCCTGGTGCCCTCCGGCAACTGCGCGGAGGCCCTCGGCGCCGACTACGACCCCCAGAAGATGAGGCTGGTGCGGGTGCACCGGCTGAGGTCCGCGATCTCGGACGTGCGCAGGTGGGCGCACGACTCCCGGGCGCCGCTACCGTCGTGCCGCCCGGGCGGTGGGCGCCATGGCTGACCTCTCCGCGGTGGTCCGCGAGCTGGACCGGCACGCCGCCGCGGCGGGATGGGACCGGCGCGCCCAGGTGTTCGCCCTGGTCTCGACGCGTGACCTGGTCGAACGCGAGCCGGGGCTGGCCGGGGGGCTCGCCGATGCCGGGGAGCTGACCCCGGTGCAGCAGGACGAGCTGCCGGGGGAGGAGCTCGAGCCCCTGTTGCAGCGGATCGTCTGGCCGGACTCGGTGGCCGGCTGTGCGGCCGTGGTGGAGCGCCTGGTGCTGCCGCCGGAGGCCGACGCGGAGATCCCCGCCGACCGCGAGGAGGCGGCCGCCTTCGCCTCGTCCCATCCCGGTCGCCAGGAGGTCAGGATCACCGCGGCTGCCACCCGCGCTGGCGAGACCGGCTGTGCGCTGCGGCTGCGCGAGCACGACGACGACGCATTGGTGCTGGTCGGGCCGGACCTGGTTCCGGGGCTGGTCGAGATGTTGCGTGCCACGCTGGAGGACGAACCCCACCGGGACCCCGGGGACGGGTCGGCACAATGAGCGACATGTTCGAGGACGAGCCCGACAACACGGCGGCCGCCGTACGGCGCCCGCGTGGCCGGCTGCACCCGCTGCTGCTGACGGTGGTCGTCATCATCGCGCTGCTGATCGTCTTCTCGGTATTCACCTCGATCTGGACCAACAAGCTCTGGTTCGACAACCTCGGGTACGGCGGCGTCTACGACAAGCTGATCGTCACCAAGGTCGTGCTGTTCTGCGTCTTCGGCCTGGTGATGGCCCTCGTGGTGGGCGGCAACCTCGCGCTCGCCTTCCGGCTGCGACCGATGTTCCGGCCGCGTTCGGCGGAACAGAACGGCCTGGACCGCTACCGCGAGGTGGTCACCCCGATGCGTTGGGTGCTGCTGGTGTCCACCAGCGCGCTCATCGGAATCTTCGCCGGCGGCTCGGCCGCCGGTCAGTGGCGCGACTACCTGATGTGGCGCCACCGGCAGTCGTTCGGCGTCGCCGACCCCTACTTCCACAAGGACCTGGGCTTCTTCGTCTTCTCGCTGCCCTGGTACCACTTCCTGGTCGACTTCCTGATGACCGCGGTGGTGCTGGGGCTGGTGGCCGCGGTGCTGGTGCACTACCTGTACGGCGGCATCCGGCTGCAGAGCGCGGGGGAGAAGTTCACCCGGGGCGCCCAGGCCCAGGTCTGCGTGCTGTTGGGCGTGCTGGTGCTGCTCAAGGGCATCGACTACTGGCTCGACCGGTTCGACCTCGACAGCGCCGACGGCAGCCTGATCACGGGCATGACCTGGGCCGGCGAGCACGCGAAGCTGCCCTCGAAGAACATCCTCATGGTGATCGCGGTGATCTGCGCGCTGCTGTTCTTCGCCAATGTGGTGCGCCACAGCTGGCTGCTCCCCGGGGTCGGTATCGCCCTGTTCGCGGTCTCGGCGGTGCTGCTCGGGATGATCTGGCCGGCGATCGTGCAGAACTTCCAGGTCAAGCCCAACGCCGCTGACAAGGAGGCGACCTACATCGCGCAGAACATCCGGGCGACGCGTGCGGCGTACGACCTGGAGGATGTGAAGGTGCAGGACTACGACGCGCGCACCCAGCTCAGCGAGGCGCGGCTGCGCAAGGACGCCGCCTCGCTGCCCGGCGTCCGCCTGATCGACCCGATGATCGTCGCCTCGACCTTCGACCAGCTGCAGCAGGTGCGGGGCTTCTACACCGTGCCGAGCGTGCTCGACGTCGACCGCTACCCCGTCGACGGGCGGCAGCGCGACATGGTCGTGGCCGCACGTGAGCTGAACCTAGGGGGGCTCCCGAGGGGGCGACGGAACTGGGTCAACGACCACACCGTCTACACCCACGGGTACGGCGTGATCGCGGCGTACGGCAACCAGCGCAACGCCCAGGACAAGCCGGTGCACAACGACGGCTCGCCGGTCTGGGCGGAGAAGAACATACCGCCCACGGGCGTGCTGGGACACTTCAGGCCCCAGATCTACTTCGGCGAGAACAGCCCGGACTACTCGATCGTGGGCGGCCCGCCCGGGGCGAAGGGCGTGGAGCTCGACGTGCCGGAGGGCGCGAACGGAGGCTCGAGCACCACGACCTACCAGGGCCGGACCGGGGTCTCCCTGGGCTCGTTCTTCCACAAGCTGCTCTACGCGGCGAAGTTCGGCGACACCAACCTCCTGCTGTCCTCGCGGGTGGGCGCCGACTCCAAGATCCTCTACGACCGTTCACCCAAGCAGCGGGTGCAGCAGGTGGCGCCCTGGCTGACCGTGGACTCCGACGCCCTGCCCGCGGTCGTGAACGGCAAGGTGGTGTGGATCCTCGACGGCTACACCACCACCGACCGCTACCCGAACTCCGAGAAGCGCTCCCTGCAGCAGATGACCTCCGACGCGATCAACCCGCGCTCGTCGTTCGCGGGGCTGCCCAGCGACCGGATCAACTACATGCGCAACTCGGTCAAGGCCGTGGTCAACGCCTACGACGGCACCGTCAAGCTCTACGCGTGGAACACCTCGGACCCGATCCTGCGGGCCTGGATGCAGGCCTTCCCGCACGTGATCCGGCCGAAGTCGGCCATCCCGCACGCGCTGCTGCAGCACATGCGCTATCCCGAGGACATGTTCAAGGTGCAGCGCGACATCCTCGCGCAGTACCACGTCAGCAACCCGACGACGTTCTTCGGCGGCAACGACAACTGGCAGGTCCCGGCCGACCCGTCCAACCCGGGCGACAAGCAGCCGCCGTACCGGCTCTCGGTGGCCACGAAGAGCGGCCACCAGCCGACGTTCTCGCTGACCAGCGTCTACACCCCGGTGCACAAGCAGAACCTGGCCGCGTTCATCGCGGTGGGCGCGGCCGCGGCCGACCCGTCGACGTACGGGAAGATCAATATCCTGCGGCTGCCCGGCAACACCCAGGTGCCCGGTCCGTCCCAGATCGCGAACCAGTTCACCTCCGACGACCAGGTCGCCAACCGGCTGCAGGCGTTCAAGCGGGTGGGCGCGAAGATCGAGTACGGCAACCTGCTGACCCTGCCGGTCGGCGGCGGGCTGCTCTACGTACAGCCGCTCTACACCGAGAAGGAGGGCGGCGGCGGCAGCTACCCGGTGCTGCGCTTCGTGATGGCATCCTTCGGCAAGCAGGTCGGTATCGGCACCACGCTGTCGGGCGCGCTCGACGAGGTCCTCGGGGTCTCGCACGGGACCACGCCGAACGGTCACGGGAAGTCGACCGGCCCCAAGCCCCCCACCACCGGCGGCAAGCCGGGCGCGAAGGGCCCCGCACTGACGAGCACCGCCCGGCACCTGCTGCAACAGGCCGACGCGAAGTTCCGCGCCGCGAACGCGCAGCTCAAGCAGGGCCACCTCGGCAGGTATGCCGAGCTGGTCCACCAGGCCCAGCAGCTGGTCCAGAAGGCACTGGCCGCCGGCCAGAAGTAGCCCGATGAGCGACAACGGAAAAGATCCACCGCCACGCCTGGAGGTCGACTGGCTGCGGATCGGCGGGGGTGCCCTCGCGGCGATCTCGGCCGCCGTGATCCTCTCGACCCTGGGCGCCGGCGGCACCATCGTGGGAGCCGCGATCGGCAGCGTGGTGGCGTCGCTGGGCACCGCGCTGTACAGCCAGGGACTCGCCCACAGCCGGGCCCAGATGGGCCGCGCCCAGGAAGCGGCGCGTCGCCGGGTCGGCGTGGCACGGGCCGAGGTACGCCGTGCCCAGCGGAAACGGCAGGACGAGACGGCCGCGGAGGGTCATCTGCACCACGCCGATGAGGAGCTGGTCCGGGCCCAGACCGAGCTCGACGAGGCCGAGGAGGAGGCCCGGCACGACACCACCCCGTGGCGGCAGCGGCTCGCCGCGCTGCCGTGGAAGCGGATCGCCCTGGTCACCGCCGCCATGTTCGTCGTGGCCTTCGTGGTGATCACCGTGTTCGAGCTGATTGCCGGCCGGCCGGTCTCGTCGTTCACCGGCGGCAGCGACAGCCGCAGCGGCGTCACCTGGACCCACCTCGGTGGCGGCCACCAGTCGAACCCGCCTGCCCGGCAGCCCGGCCGGCAGCCCACACCGGGCCGGGCGACCTCGTCGCCGACGGCGAGGCCGACTCCGACGCCGACTCCGACGCCGACGCCGTCGGCCCGGGCGACCCCGACGGCGATCCCCTCCGGGAGCCCCACCCCCACGAGCTCGCCGACGGCGATTCCGACCCCGAGCGCGCCCGCCACACCGACCGGCACACCGACCGCTGGCGGCCAGGGCTGAACCAGGCGGTACCGGGCCCGCCGCGGATTTGGCTGCCGGTGCCGGCTCCCGTAGGCTAGGCGCACCGACGCGGGGTGGAGCAGTTCGGTAGCTCGCTGGGCTCATAACCCAGAGGTCGCAGGTTCAAATCCTGCCCCCGCTACCAATTTCAGGCGCGGAACCTACGGGTTCCGCGCCTGAAAGGTTTGTGGGACTTGATCACATGTCCACTTAGGGCTCCTTTAGATGACACGGCCGCCTTGCGCCCTGGGCATGGGGGGTGAGCCGCGGCTGGCTCCGGGTGCGAGCCCGCTTCACCGAGCGCGGACTTCGGCCGCCGCTACCGGGTGAGCCGGTCGAGTGGCATCACGCCCTCGCCCCGTACAACGTTCCGGTGACTCCGACCTCGCCTGCTCCCACCCTGCCCGTTCCCACGCTCGCCACCGATCTACCCGATGGCCTCACCGTCGAGGAGGCAATCCGGATCGCCGAGGCGATCAGCGCCACCCACGCCGAGTCCACCCGAGCGGTGTACCGCTGCATGTGGGGCCAGTGGGAACGCTGGTGCCAGGCCCGGGGAGTGGTGCCGATGCCCGCCTCACCGGCCATGATCTGCGCCTACCTGACCGACCGCGCGGGAGACGGCGTTGCGGTCGGCACTCTCGACATGGACTGCGGCGCGATTTCCTACGAGCACCGCCGCCACGGCCTCGAAGACCCCATCCTGTCCGATGCGGTGCGGCAGGTCCGCCGTGGACTGCGCCGCCTCATCGGCGCCGCACCCCGACGCCAAGCTCGACCGCTCCAGACCGAGGACATCCGCATCATCGTCACCGCCATCGATCGCACCACCCCCAAGGGCACCCGCGACGCCGCGATCATCCTGCTCGGCTTCGCCTCCGCCCTGCGCCGCTCCGAGCTCGCCGCCCTCGAAGTCGGCGACATCGAGTACAAGCCCGGCGGCATCATTGTGACGGTGGCGAAGTCCAAGTCGGACCAGGACGGGGAGGGCCAACGGGTGGCCGTGGTGCACGGCCAGCACGCGGCGACCGATCCGATCGGGGCCCTCAACGCGTGGCTCGCCATCCGGGGGCGGGCATCCGGGCCGTTGTTCACCAGCCTGCAACGACGAATCGTCGGCCTCGAACCGATCTCCGGGCAGGCGATCGCCATCGCGCTGCGCAATCGGGCGCGTGAAGCCGGGTTCGACGCCGAGCGGATCACCCCGCACTCGCTCCGCGCCGGTCACGCCACTTCCGCCGCCATGGCCGGGGTTTCGCTGGACCGCATCGCCGCCCAGACCCGGCACAAGCGCCTCTCCACCCTCATCGAGCGCTACATCCGCCCCGCCCAAGCGTTGGAGTTCTCCTCGAGTCGCGACCTCGGATTATGACTTCAGCCCAGGCGCCAACTTCGTCGAGGGTGCGGCACTTCGCCCAGTTCGCAGCGGCTCTCACCTTCACGTCGTAGTCGGACGGACCGGCGTTGCATCGGGCCACCGATGCTCCGGCGGCCGCTCCCTCACCGAAATCGGCACCCGGACGGTCTTGCGGACGCTCCCGCGACATTCACGCCAGCGGACCTGCTTGGTCGCCGTAGCGGATTCGGTCATCGGTCAGCCGTTCCGGACATGGTGATGGCCGGCGTACGTGGTCGGAATCCTTGGTCTACGACATCGGTCTGAGGGTCGGCTACAGCTGGACCCGGTCGAGGATGAAACCGTGGTTGTCCGCGACCTGGTCGTAGAGGCCGCGCGCGGTCGCGTTGGTCTCCTGCGTGGCCCAGTAGACCCGGTCGCAGTCCTGGCTGTGTGCCCATTCGATGACGGCCTCGATCAGTGCACGTCCGATGCCGTGCCCGCGGGCTTGCGGCGCCGTGAATAGGTCCGGCAGGTAGCAGACGTCACGCGAGGAGGTGCTGGCATGAACCAGAAAGTGCGTGATAGCGACCAGGTGGCCATCGATGCTCGCACCCAGGGCGTGCATGCGGTTGTCGGTCTGGAACCCCTCCCAGGCCCGGTCGTACATGGTCTGCTGCTCTCATCGCTTCGTGCGGCGGCGCAGTGTCCATCGCGAGGTGAGGGCCACGAGCGTGACCGAGGCGGGGATGAGCAGATGTTGCAGTGCGGAGGGGGCGACGACGATCGTTAAGACGATGGCGCAGGACGCGGCTGCTCGTCCGGTTCCATGCAGCAGTCGCGCTCCTGCGATCGCGGTCAGTCCATAGACCGCGACCACCAATGTAGAGGGGATGGTGATGAGCTCCTCGGTCCCCCACCCGAGTGCGGCCGAAACAACCAGGCCTGCCAGCGCGATGGCGACGACGGCGAAGACGCCTGCCCGGGGGACACCCCGGTCATCGAGTCCACCGATGGGAGCGGGGAGCCAGCCCTCGCGTGCCAGCGAGTAGGCCAGCCGGGACACTCCGGAGATAAACGCCGTAGTGGTGGCGAGACTGATCAGGACCGCGACACAGGCCGCGACGGCCGAGGCGCCCGGCCCGAAGGCCTGCTGCAGGATCAGGCCGAGGGAGACGTGGTCGATGCCAGGGGTGCCGTAGGTGCCGGTGAGCACGACCGCCGCCGCGATTCCCAGGTACAGAACCGTGATGATGCCAACCGTGATGGCCACCGCCCGCGGTAGGTCCCGCTGAGGATCGGTGAACTCCTCGGCCAGGTGGGCGATGGTCTCCCAGCCCGCGAAGGCGAAGAAGAGCACGATGGAGGCCGCACCGACTGCCGGGAGCCCGTGCGGGGCAAACGGCTCCAACCGTCCCAGGTCCATGTCCGGCACCGCCACCACGATCGTGACCATCAGCGCCACCGCTACACTGGTGGCAAGCGTCATCTGCACCCGGCCGCTGACCTTCATCCCCAACACGTTGGAGACCGTCGCGACGACCAGGATGGCCAGGGCAACCGGAAAGGCCCAGCCGTTCGCGAGACCGGCTGTCTGCGCAACGTAGTAGCCACCGGTGAGCGGGACGATGGTCTGACCGACCGATCCGGCGACGAAGAACATCCACCCACACACACCACCGGGCAGCGGGCCCAGACCGTGGTGGACGTAGGTGGAAACACCACCGGCGTCGGGGAAGCGGCGCGCCAGGGCCGCGAACATCACCGCCAACGGCACCCCCATGGCGCACGCGAACGCCCAGGACACCAGCGACGCCGGCCCGGCGATTGTCGCCGCCTGACCCGGCAACACCAGCACACCCGCCCCCAGGATCGCGCTGACGTACAACGCAACGCCGTGACCCACGCCGATGTGGCGCCTCAGTGTCCGGTCCGTCGAATCCGTCGAGGTGCTCACCTGGACAACCCTGGCTACCGCCACCCCTCAACCGTGAGTGGCATACTTGCCTCTATGCGCAAGAAATCCGCCAACCACCGGGTCATCGTCGTCGCCACCCCACATGCGCCGGTGTTCGAGCTGGGGGTGGCCTGCGAGGTCTTCGGCATCGACCGCAGCGACCTCACGCCCGCCTGGTACGACTTCGAGCTCGTCGGCACCGAGACCCAGACGATGCTCGCCCACGGGCTCACCATGCCCGAGGGCCGCGGGCTGCCAGCGCTGGCGGAGGCCGACACGATCGTCGTACCGGCTTGCGCCAGCATCCATGACGATCCGCCCGCAGGGCTGGCCGAGGCGATCGCGACAGCCCACCAACGAGGCGCTCGGATCGCCTCGATCTGCTCGGGAGCCTTCGTGCTGGCCGCGAGCGGCATCCTGGACGGACGCCAGGCCGCCACACACTGGATGCATGCCGACGAACTGGCGCGGCGCTACCCGAGAGTTCGGGTCAACTCCAGCGCTCTGTACCTGCACGATGATCGGATCTGGACCTCGGCAGGGAGCGCCGCCGGCCTCGACCTGTGTCTCGAACTCGTGCGCCAAGACTTCGGCGCAGCGGTCACCAACGAAGTGGCCCGCCGAGTCGTGACACCACCGCACCGCGCCGGCGACCAGGCGCAGTACATCCGACGTACTCCCACGAACGATCCAGCCAACATCGCGCGGCTACATCAGTGGGCACGCGAGAACCTCACCGACGTCAACGTCGCCACGCTGGCGGCCCGCGCCGCAGTCAGCGAACGCACCCTGAACCGCCTCTTTCGTGCCAGCAGCCAGACGACACCACAAGGGTGGCTGCAGCGAGAACGCCTCACCGCCGCCCAAGAACTCCTCGAGACCACCAACCTGACCCTCGAGGTCATCGCACGCAGGGTTGGACTGGGGACCCCTGCGAACCTCCGCGCCCACTTCACGACCACCTTCGGCGTACCGCCACGCACCTACCGAGACACCTTCGGTATCACCAAGGAACCCGCGCCGAAAACCGACGCCCACGCCGAGCCGTAGCCGCTGTCACAATCGGAAGCTGCTCCGGTCAACCATGCCTCAGCGGTATCCGGCTGCTTGCAGCTCGTACAGCTGCGCGTAGTGGCCTCCGCGGCGCATCGGTTCGGTGTGGGCCGCCGTATTCGACCACTCAGCCTGGGCGCTCAACTTCGGAGCCATCTGGCGGCGCGCCGACCATTTGACTCTCTCTATAACTGGGAGATATATTCCAGTTATGCGAAGTGATGGTCCGGCGCTGCTTCCGGTGTTCCGGTCGCAGCATCAGGCGGAGTTGCTGATGTGGCTCTACCTGCATCCTGACGCCGAGTACGGCGTGAGTGATCTCGCCGAGCGGGTCGGCGTGCCACTGTCGACGCTGCACCGCGAGGTGGTCCGTCTCGACGAGGCCGGCCTCATCGTCAGCCGGACGCTGGGTCGCAACCGGCTGATCCGGGCCGCTGCCGATCACCCTGCCGCGACGGCGCTCACCCAACTCCTGGAGGTCACGTTCGGGCCGCGAGCCGTGATCGCCGAGGAGTTCGCTATTCCCGGCGCTGGGCAGGTCGTGATCTTCGGCTCCTGGGCTGCCCGCTACGCCGGTGAAACCGGGCTGCCGCCGCACGACGTCGACGTGCTGGTGATCGGCAAGGTCGACCGGGCAGACGTCTACGAAGCCGCTGACCGCGCATCGAGTCGCCTGGGTATCGAGGTGAACCCGGTGGTTCGGTCCGCCAAGCAGTGGGCCGACCCAGAGGACGCGCTCGTGAAGCAGATCAAGGCCTCGGCCCACACCGAGGTCCTCGATGAACGCTCTGCGGTGAGCGCCTGATGGCCAGATGGAAGATCGGCGAGGCCGAGGTCGAGGCGCTCCTCGCAGGCGGAGAGCTCCAGAAACTCACCGGTGACGCCGCCAACGGCGAGATCCTGCTCGCTAAAGCATCCACGACGCTCGCGACCGCGAGGTCGGCGATCGAGACCGACCCGGACTCTGCATTCGTGCTCGCCTACGACGCCTCCCGCCAGGCGCTGACCGCTCTCCTCGCGCACCAGGGTCTCCGTTCGACCACCAAGGGTGGCCACTACGCCGTCGAACGCTCCGCCCGGGCGCAGTTCGGGCCAGGATTCCGCCAGTTCGGCGCTCTCCGGCGACGTCGCAACGAGCTGGAATACCCCGAGCGTCCCGGCGACGAGTCCACCACCGAGGAAGCAGCCGAGGCCGTCGACAACGCGGCGAAGATCATCGCCGCCGCCCAGGAACTGCTCGGCCAGCTCGGCCTGTTCTGAACTGGCTTGGCTCAGAAAGCCCGCCTCTGGCCTGGTGCCGCACAGAGAATTCGGGGATTCGATATGGGTCCAGAAAGTGTCCAGATTCGATCGCTGCGAGTCCGTACCAAACGGGTATCCTGAAACTCGAAGAACAGAGGCTTGCCTCGTGAAACCGAGGAACTCCGTAGCAACCGTCTCGACACCGTAGTTGTCGCAGGGGACCCGATCTCGTCCAGAGGTCGCAGGTTCAAATCCTGCCCCCGCTACAAAGTAAAGCAGCAGGTCAGAGGCGGTTTCCGGAGAGATCCGGAGCCGTCTCTGTTGCGTTTGTGGCGTGGTGTCCGCACGAAGTCAGCGAGTGGACAGTTCAGGGGTGCCCGAATGACCGGCTTGCCGCTGACCTCTTTGCCATCGACCCAGAGGTCACGTTCGCGCGGGCGGGATGACTCATAATCGACGCCACGACGTTCGGGCATTGGCAGTCGGCGTGCCAACGCGGGAGCGTAGCGCGGCCACGAACCGTTCGAGTCCGCTGCCTCGGCCCCGTTGATCGGGTTCTGGCATCCCTCGCCACGGCCGACCCGACACCCGAGGACGTCACAAGCAACCTCTGGGGCTCGTGCCACGGCGGACAGCTCAAGAGCGCCCAAGTCCTTCTTGAAGCTGGCGCGGGCGTCGACTGGGTTGCTACGACAGACTCGCCCCCTGGACGCCGCCACGCGGAAGCCACCGACATCGGCGAGTGGCGTCGAGGTCACGACGCAGCGACCACCCTGGCGCACGAGTAGCGCACCGCGCGACTACCGGCGACAGAAGTAGGCGTGACGCTCAGGGCGTGGCCGGGCTCGAGCGCGGTCGCAGTGGACCTGAGCACGGCGGGGACCACGCGGTAGTAGGCCCACTTGCCGCGCTGCTCGCGGGTGACGAGCCCGGCTTCAACGAGGAGCTTCATGTGGGGGACACGGTGGGCTGGCTCAGACCGACGGGCTCGGTCATGTCGCAGATGCATGCCTGACCACCCGGGGCGGCCGCGATGAGTGAGAGCAGCTTGACCCGGGAGGGGTCGCCGAGTGCCTTGAACATGTGGGCCAGAGCCTCGGCGGTCTCGTCGGTGACCGCGCCGCCGGTCATCGGCGAACAGCAGGCAGCGAGCGTGTCTGGCTGGATCAGGGGGAGCGCGGGAGCGCGGAGACGGCAGGCATCGTCACACCTCCACCTCACGGTCAGGACGACGCTCCTCGGCCGGCCGGCCAGCCGAGACGGGTCGTGGCCGGCGCGTCGGGGGTGCTCGGCGTGGGCGCGACGCCGCCGGGGTCCGCCGGGCCCTGGTCCAGCCGGAACGGCGGGTAGGTGTCGGTCATCAGGGCGAGGTACGCGGTCACCCGGTAGACCCACCGGTTCAGGCCGACCAGCAGGTCGAACAACGGCGCCGGGTAGCGGCCCGTGAACAGCAACAGCAGTCCGGCAGCCAACGTCAGCGCGCCGATTAGACCGCCGACGGCGAACTGGAAGCCGTCCGCGTCCCCGAACTGCCACGTGCCCACGAGCACGCCCAGCACGATCAGGTGCGGCAGCGCCAGCAGCCACGACTTGACCAGCACCAGCCCGCGCGAGAGCCGCTCGGGGTAGGCGACGTCGAGGTCGGCCGGGTAGTCGGTGTGGTCGAGGGTGAACGGCGGGTAGCGGTCGGTGCCGATCGCAGCCGTCGCGTAGAACTGCACCCGCCAGGTCCACCGCAGGATGCCGACGTTGAGGTCGAAGAGGCCGCGCGGGTAGCGGCCGGTGACCGGGATCGCGAAGAACGCCACCACGGTGAGCACCACGAAGACCAGCCACAGCAGCGCGAGCACGACGAAGTGCGGGATCGCCAGGAACCACTTGACCAGCCAGAGCCCACGGTTCAGCTGCGGGTCCTTCGCGCCGACCAGGGTCACGGGGGTGTCGGGCCGGACGGCTTCCGGAGTCTGACCGGGCGCGGCCTGGCGGGGGACCCGCGGTCCCGGCGGCAGGGCGCCGTACACGACGAGCAGTGCGCCGCCGAGGATCAGGGCGCCGCCCAGCAGGCCGAGGCTCCATGCCAGAGGTGTGAGCCAGCCGAGGCGTCCGCCCGCGGACAGGTCGACGTCGACCCCCGGGGAGCCGTCGACGTTCATGACCACGGCGGTGTAGGTTCCGGGCTCGAGGTCCCAGGTCAGCGCCTGCGTGCCGGGGCCACTGCTCTGCGCGGTCCAGAACCCCTGATCCGTGGGAGCCGCGCTCAGGTCACCGCCGGTGCCACGCCGGGTCACCGAGTAGTCGAACGGGTCGGTGCGCAGGTCGCTGATCTCGTCGTACGACGCGCTGCCCAGGTAGCGCACGACGTCGGCGCTCGGTGCGATCCCGATGAAGACGGCCGATGCGTCCGCGGACCGAGCGCTCAGCCGCACGGTGGCGAGGTCACGGTCAGCCCACCAGTCGTCGGAGCCGGCCCCGCCGAAGTTCACGACCTCGCTGGAGAGGGCCACCGTCTCGGTGCTGAGCTGCTCGGTCGAGGTGCTGAAGAACCCGTCGTCATCGCGCTGGGTGGCCATCGCCCAGCCGAGGCCGAGGCCTCCGAGCAGCAGCGGGAAGCCCACGAGCGCCAGCAGGATGCCGATGACGAGGGGGACCGGGCGGCTCTTGCGTGAAGCGGTGCCGCCTGGTTCAGGTGATTGGGTGTAGGTGGTCATGGTTGTGATCTCCTTTCTCGTCGCCAGGCGACGTCATGACCGCGGCGCTGAGCCGATCCACACGAAACGGCGGTATCCGGAACGCACAGATGAGTTCCGGATAGCGCCGCCCGTGTGTGTGACTACTTGACCTCGGAGCGGCGCAGGAACAGCAGCCCGACCACGAGGGGAATGACGATCCAGATCACCGTGGTCGAGCCGAGCATCGCCCACTCCTTACCGGTGTTCGTGGCGCCATCGAAGAGCACCACCTGCGTCTTGTTCCAGTCGATCCACGGCTGCAGGTCCTCGAACCACGAGCGCACCTGGGCCAGGAGGACGAGGACGCCCGGCAGCACGAACGAGATCACGAAGTAGCCCACGATCGCGGCCGCGGAATTGCGCAGCACGACTCCGAGGGTGAAGCCGATGGCCATGCCGACCAGGTCACCGAGCACCATCTGGGGCGCCATGGACAAGGAGATGTCCCACACGGTGTCGACGCCGGCGAGTGCGGAACCGGCCACGTTGCCGAGGGCGCCTACTGCGGAGGCGACGGCCATGGAGCCGAGGCCCACGAGGAGGGTCGCGATCGCCTTGGCCCCGATCACGCGTCCCCGGCTCGGCACCAGCGTGAACGTCGTGAGCCCGCTGCGCTGGCTCCACTCACTCGTGACGGCCAGGATCGCGATCATCGGCAAGATCACCGACATCGGGAGGCCGATCGCCGACGCGAAGTTCGCGTAGGTGACGGCGCTGTCGGGAGCGAAGATGATGACCGCCCCGGTCGCGATGACAGACAGGACGCCGATGCTGATGAGCATCCAGAATCCCGAGCGGGT
>JBOHDO010000163.1:0-23103 GCA_050699415.1 Marmoricola sp. | reverse complement strand
CGGTGGCACCCTGCGTGAGCAGGTCGCGCTCCCACTCGGGCATCGGCTCGGCGTCCACGCCGGCACCCGTCTCGCTGCCGTCGGCGGCATCGGCCGCGCTGCCGGCCGCGCGCTGGAGCAGGCCGTCGGCCACGGCGTCGGCGATCACCCTGGTCAGCAGGGCGGCGCTGCGGATCGCGTCGTCGTTGCCGGGGATCTTGTAGTCGACGATGTCGGGGTCGCAGTTGGTGTCGAGCACGGCCACGACCGGGATGCCCAGCTTGTGCGCCTCGTCGACCGCGATGTGCTCCTTGTTGGTGTCCACGATCCAGACCGCGCTCGGCACCTTGGACATGTCCCGGATGCCGCCGAGCGTGCGGTCGAGCTTGATCCGCTCGCGGGACAGCACCAGCTGCTCCTTCTTGGTCAGCACCGTGGTGCCGCCGGTCAGCTCGATCTGCTCGAGCTCCTTGAGCCGCTGCAGCCGCTTGTAGACCGTCGAGAAGTTGGTCAGCATCCCGCCGAGCCAGCGCTCCTTGACGAACGGCATGCCGACGCGCTTGGCCTGCGTCTCGATGGCCTCCTGGGCCTGCCGCTTGGTGCCGACGAACATGATCTGACCGCCCTTGGCGACGGTCTCCTTGATGAACGCGTAGCCGCGGTCGATGTAGGCCAGCGACTGCTGCAGGTCGATGATGTAGATCCCGTTGCGCTCGGTCATGATGAAGCGCTTCATCTTCGGGTTCCAGCGACGGGTCTGGTGCCCGAAGTGGACGCCGCTCTCGAGGAGCTGGCGCATGGTGACGACTGCCACGTTGGTTCCTTCTCTTCTCGTCCGCGACCATGGCCGCGAACCGTTTCCAGTTCTGTGCCACGGCTTTCGCCGCAGCCCTGACGCCCGACACGCGGCCCGACCCGCCGGCTCGGAGCCACCGGGACTGGGGACCGTCGTCCTGGGGGAGGCCCAGGTCGCGGGCGTGCGAAGTCAGCTCGGGGAGCTGCTGCGAGCAGTGTATCCGGCGCACCGGAAGCTTGTCGAAACGCCGGCGGGCGTGGGCGCGGCCGGTTCGGGTCCACAGGCGGGTCCCGGTGGCGTGCTGTCCACAGGCCGGGTGGACGGAGCGGCGGACCGGTCGCTGCCGCCGGAGGATTCCGCCATGGTTGCCGGTACGACGCTCTCCCTGACCGCCGCCTCCCTGCTGGGCGGCACGATGCTGCTCGCCCCGCCGCCCGGGCCGGCCGGCGGGGCGGGGGTGACACCGGCAGTGGTCTCCGCGGTCGGCGTCACCCGCCCCGCACCCGGTCACCGGGGGGTCTGGCCGCTGCTCCCCCGCCCGACGGTGGTGCGCGGCTTCGACCCTCCCGACTCTGCGTGGGGCACCGGACACCGTGGGGTCGACCTGCTCGGCCACCCCGGCCAGGTGGTGCGCACCGCGCTGGGCGGCACGGTGACCTACGCCGGGCCACTGGCCGGGCGCGGGGTGGTCGTGGTCGACCACGGTGGCCTCCGGACGACGTACGAGCCGGTGGGTGCGAGCGTGGCCGTCGGCGACCACGTCCGCACCGGGCAGCCGATCGGCACCCTGCAGCTCGCGATGAGCCACTGCTTCCCCCGAGCGTGCCTGCACTGGGGCCTGCTGCGGGGTGAGACCTACCTGGACCCGCTGACCCTGGTGGGGGCGGGGCCGGTACGGCTGCTGCCGATGACCGGGTCGGCCGGATGAGCGCGGGTCAGGCCCGCGGGTGGGCCAGCCGGTAGGCCGCCCGCAGCCGCTCGTCGCTGACGTGCGTGTAGATCTGGGTGGTGGCCAGTGACGCGTGCCCGAGCATCTCCTGCACCATGCGCAGGTCCGCGCCGCCTTCGAGCAGGTGGGTGGCCGCGGTGTGGCGCAACCCGTGCGGGCCGAGGTCGGGGGCGCCCGGCACCTCGTGCAGCCGGGCGTGCACCAGCCGGCGCACCGCCCGCTGGTCGATGCGGCGACCGCGGACGCCGAGGAACAGCGCCGGACCGGCGCCGGGTGCGACCAGGGCCGGACGGCCGGTGGCGAGCCACCGGTCCAGGGCGCGGTCGGCCGGTACGCCGTAGGGCACGGTGCGCTCCTTGCGCCCCTTCCCGAGCACCCGGACCACCCGGCGGTGCCGGTCGACGTCGTCGACATCGAGCCCGCACAGCTCACCTACCCGGACGCCGGTGGCGTAGAGCAGCTCGAGAATGGCCGCGTCGCGGACCCCGACCGGTGAGCCGTCGTCTGCGCGGGACGAGGCGGCCGCGAGCAGCCCCTCTGCCTCGGACCGGTCGAGGGCCTCGGGCAGCGGCCGGTGCTGCTTGGGGCTGCCCAGCCGCGCTCCGGGGTCCTCGCGCGCCAAGCCGCTGCGCAGGGCCCAGGCGGTGAAGGCGCGCACCGCGGCGGCGCGACGCGCGAGCGTGGTCCGCGCCCGGCCGCGGGTCTGCTGGTTGGCCAGCCAGCTGCGCAGGGTGCGCAGGTCCAGGCCGGCGACGTCGACGTGCCCGAGCGCCGCAGCGTGGGCCAGCATGCCCGCGACGTCACCGATGTAGGCGCGGACGGTGTGGTCGGACAGGTTCCGCTCGGCGGTCAGGTGCCGCTCGTACGCCGCGAGCGCCTGCGCCATCGTCTCCGGCAGCTCGTCCACCTGCCCAGCATCGCAGCCGGTGGCCGCGGATCGGACGTGGACAGCGCCGGCGCCTCACCCGCCGCCCGCGCCGGCCAGCCGCCAGCGGCCGTGGCCCCGCTCCACCAGCCCGGCGTCGAAGAGGCGGCCGAGCGTCCGGGCGACTGCCGCGGGCGCGAGACCCGCAACCCGGGCGATCGAGTCCGACGACGCCCCGTTGTGCACCGGCACCGCATCGAGCACCTGCCGCTCCGAGCCCGACAGCTCGTCGCGGCGCGACGGGGCGGCGCGGAGCTGGAACAGGGTGTGCTCCCCCACCGGCGCCACCGCCTCGAGCACCTCCTCGGCCCGGGTGACCAGCAGGGCACCCCGGGTGCGGATCAGCTGGTGCACGCCCTCGGAGGGTGCGCTGGTGACCGGACCGGGCACCCCCATCACCACGCGGCTGCAGCCGGCGGCCCAGCTGGCGGTGTTGAGTGCGCCGCTGCGCACCGCGGCCTCGACCACGACGGTGCCCTGGGTGACCGCGGCGATCAGCCGGTTGCGCGCCAGGAACCGGATCCGGGTGGGCGCACCGCCGATCGAGGTCTCCGAGATGACCAGCCCGACGTCGGCGACGTAGTCCAGCAGGCGCTGGTGCGCGGCCGGGTAGACGCGGTCGGCACCGCAGGCCAGCACCGCGACCGTGGCGCCCTGCATGGCCAGGGCGGCGCGGTGGCCGGCCTGGTCGATGCCGTGCGCCGCACCGGACACCACGGTGTGCCCCGCCCCTGCCAGGCCCGCCGCGATGTCCCCGGCCACCCCGGTGCCGTAGGTGGTGGCCGAACGCGACCCGACCACCGCGACCGCACGCTCCACCGCCTCGGCGAGGCTCAGCGGACCCTTCAGCCACAGCCCCAGCGGTGGCCCACCCCGCTCGTGCAGCACCGGGGCGTGGCCGAGGTCGGCCAGCGACGCCGGCCACTCCTCGTCGCCGGGCACCACGAAGCGCAGGCCCGCCTCTGCGCCTCGGGCCAGCTCGCGAGCCGGGTCGGCCGTGGCCAGCCGCTGAGCGAGGTTGCGGCTCTCCTCCGCGACCTGCCGACGCAGCCGGGCCAGCAGCTCGACCGCGCCCATCTCGGCCACCTGCGCGGCCAGCCGCGGGTGGCCCGGCTCGGCGACGGCGTTCAGCGCGACCCGGGCGAGTCGGTCCTCCTCGGGGACCGTCATGCCGCGTCCCCCCGGTCCGCCCGGTCCAGCATCGTCACGTCCAGCGGGGTGGCCCGGCGCAACCGGAGCGCGATCTCGAGCTCCTCGGGCCCCGGTCGTGCGA
Organism: Marmoricola sp.; assembly: GCA_050699415.1. Lineage (GTDB taxonomy): Bacteria > Actinomycetota > Actinomycetes > Propionibacteriales > Nocardioidaceae > Marmoricola. The sequence goes on along the minus strand of JBOHDO010000163.1, from coordinate 19,181 downwards.
CACCGCGCAGGTCGGCCACCGACCAGGCCACCCGGTGCACCCGGGTGGCGCCGCGACGGGTCAGCAGGCCGCCGTACACCTGCTCGTCGAGCGTGCGGGTCGCAGCCGGCTGCAGGGGCCAGCTGCGGCGCAGCTCCGGGCCGGGGACGTGGCCGTTGAGCCGCCACGGGCTGGCCGCGTAGCGCTCCTGCTGGCACGTCCGTGCGGCAGCCACCCGTCGCCGGACCACCGCCGAGGGCTCGGGAAGCTCGATCGGGTCGGCCGCCTCGTGCGGCCGCACCGGCTCGACGAACCGGGTGATGTCGATGCGGTCGGCGATGGGCCCGGAGATCTTGCGGCGGTACTCCCGGCGCTTCGCCTCGGCACAGCGGCACGAGCAGTCCCGGTTGTAGGGGTGGTACTCCCCGCACGGGCACGGGTTGCAGGCGAGCACGAGCATCCCCCGTGCGGGGTAGGTGGCCTCCTCGTCGCCCCGGGCGATGGTGATCTCCCCACTCTCCAGTGGCTGGCGCAGCGCCTCCACCACGTCGCTCGGCAGCAGCGGGAACTCGTCGAGGAACAGCACGCCCAGATGCGCCTTGCTGACCTCGCCGGGCCGCACCCTGCCGGTGCCGCCGCCGAGGATGCCGGCCCGGGAGGCGGTGTGGTGCGGCGCCCGGAACGGGGGCCGGGTGAGCACCGGCGTCCCGGGCGGCAGGCCGCCGGCCAGGGAGTGCACCGCGGTCAGCTCCAGGGACTCCTCACGGCCCAGGTCCGGCAGGATCGTGGGCAGCCGCTCGGCCAGGGTCGTCTTGCCGGCGCCCTTCGGCCCGGTGAGCAGCAGGTGGTGGCCGCCGGCGGCCGCGACCTCCAGGGCGTACCGGGCATCGGCCATGCCGCGCACCTCGGCCAGGTCGACGTCGTCGAGCCGCTCCTCGCCGCGCCAGCTGATCAGCGGGTTGCCGGTGGGTGGCTCCACCGGCGGGGCCTCCGGCATCTCGCCGCCGGTGATCATGGCCACGGCCTGGCCCAGCGACCGCACCCCGAACACGGCGACGCCCTCGACCAGGGAGGCCTCGGGTGCCTGGGGCTCGGGCACGCAGATCCGGCGGATGCCCCGGGACCGGGCGGCCATCACCATCGGCAGCACCCCGGGCACGCAGCGCAGCCGGCCGTCCAGGCTCAGCTCGCCCACCAGCGCCACCCCGTCCAGCGCGCTGCGCGGGAACTCCTTGTCGGCGGCGGCCACCACCGCGACCGCGATGGCCAGGTCGACGTGGGTGCCACGCTTGGGCAGGTCGGCCGGGGAGAGCAACACCGTCATCCGCTTCGAGGTCGGCCACGCGAAGCGGCTGTTGTCGACCGCGGCACGACATCGGTCGATCGCCTCGTTGATCGCGGTGTCGGGCCGTCCCACGACCGCGGTGCGGATCTGGCCCAGGCTGAGGTCGACCTGGACGTCGATCACGTGGCCCATCGCGCCGATCAGGGCCACGGTGTGGGTGGTCGCCCACATCAGCCCAGCCCCCGCACGTGCTGCAGCACGGCCGCGCCCCGGGGCGGTCGGAGCACGCCGACCAGGTCGATGCGGACGTCCTCGGGCCGGGCCCGGTGCTCGGCCACCCAGCGCGCGGCCAGCCGTTGCAGCCGGTCGGCCTTGGCGTCGGTGACGGCCTCGAGCGGTGAGCCGAAGTCGTTGCTGCTGCGGGTCTTGACCTCGCAGAACACCAGGGCGGCGCCGTCGCGCAGCACCAGGTCGATCTCACCGGAGTCGCAGCGCCAGTTGCGGTCGAGCAGCACCATCCCCTGGTCGACGAGTGCCCGTGCGGCGACGTCCTCGCCGTAGGCCCCCAGGGCCGAGTTGTGTGCGGCTGTGGTCATGCGGCACAGCCTCCCCGGGACGGGGGACGGAGACCGTCAGGCCACCGGAAGCCTGTGGACAACCGGTCTCATCGGACCGGCTGTGGACGGGAGCGGGACGGCCGTGGGCTCAGGACTTCGGCGGCTCGATGTCCTGGGGACTGAGCTCCTCGACGTTGACGTCCTTGAACGTGAGCACCTTGACGTTCTTCGCGAACCGCGCGGGGCGGTACATGTCCCACACCCAGGCGTCGGTCATGGTCACCTCGAAGAACACGTCGCCGGCCTCGGTGCGCGCCTTCACGTCGACGGTGTTGCACAGGTAGAACCGCCGGTCGGTCTCGACGACGTACTTGAAGATGCCGACCACGTCGCGGTACTCGCGGTAGAGGGTCAGCTCCATCTCGGTCTCGTACTTTTCGAGGTCCTCCGCGCTCATTGCTGGCTCACCCCTGGTGTACCTCCATGTCGAGCTCGAGCTGGGGCTCGAGGTTGATCGGCTCCATCGCTGTGGCTTCCTCGGGCAGTCCGGCCGCCCGTCGTACGTTCACGAACCTCCACCGGTGTTCCGGGCACGGCCCGTGCTCGGTCAGCGCGGCGTCGTGCTCGGGCGTGCAGTAGCCCTTGTGGGATGCAAAATCGTAGTCCGGCCACTGGTCGTGCAGCCCGACCATGATCCGGTCGCGGGTCACCTTCGCGATCACCGACGCCGCCGAGATGCACGCCGCCACCCGGTCACCCTTCCACATCGCCAGCCCGGGGACGTCGAGACCGTCGACGGGGAAACCGTCGGTGAGCACGTACGCCGGGTGCACCTCGAGCCGGGCCAGCGCCCGGCGCAGCGCGGCCACGTTGGCCACGTGCATGCCGAGTCGGTCGCACTCCGTGGAGGGGACCACCACCACCGACCAGGCCAGCGCGCGCCTGACCACCTGGGCGTAGCAGCGCTCCCGGGCCGCCTCGGTGAGCAGCTTGGAGTCGGCCAGTCCCGGCACGACTCCGGGCCTGCCCTCGGGCAGGACCGCCGCCGCGGCGACCAGCGGTCCGGCGCAGGCACCGCGGCCCGCCTCGTCGACACCGGCGATCGGGGCCAGACCGGCGCGCCGCAGTGCGCGCTCGTAGCCGTAGAGGCCGGCGTCGCGCCTGATCGTCGTACCGCGGGGCACCGTGCTCATGGGGTCACTCACCGCCGGATCACCGTGGAGCGGGGACGCCTTCGAACGTAGCCGGTCTGTGGATCGTCTCGGCGCGGTTCCACGGCCAGACCAGCGCGAACACCTTGCCGACCACCAGGTCGGCCGGCACGAAGCCGCCGCCCGGGTCGCCCATGTGACCGCGCGAGTCGTAGGAGTCACCCCGGTTGTCCCCCATCACCCAGAGGTCGCCGGGTGGCACCCGCACGTCGAAACGGGTCAGCGAGGGCCTGGTGCCCTTGGGGAGGTAGGAGCGCTCGTGCAGGGGATGGCCGTTCACGGTCACCAGGCCCTGCGGGTTGCAGCACTTGACCCGGTCACCGCCGACCCCGATGACCCGCTTCACGAGGTGTCCCCCGCTGGGGTACAGGCCGATGTCGGTGAGCACCTGCGTGAGCACGTTGGTGGGGGGGTTGTCCTCCTCGTGGCTGAGCCAGCCGCCCGGGTCCTTGAAGACCACGATGTCCCCGGGCTGCGGCGTACCGCCTCCCCAGTACGACGGCTTCTCCACCAGGATCCGGTCGTTCTTGATGAACTGCGGCTCCATCGACGGCGACGGGATGTAGAAGGCCTGGACGAAGAACGCCTTGATGACGATCGCCAGCACCAGGGCGATCAGCAGCAGCAGGATCGTCTCGGCCCACAGCGGGAGCGGCTTCTTCTGCTTCCTCCCCCGGGTGCGGAAGGGAGCGTCGGCCGAGTTCACGAAGGGGACTCTAGCCGTCCCCACAAAGGGATACGTGGAGGAGGGGCGGGGCGTCAGCCCTCGCGACGCTCCTTGATCCGGGCGGCCTTGCCGCGCAGGTTGCGCAGGTAGTACAGCTTCGCCCGCCGCACGTCGCCGCGGATGACGACCTCGATCGTGTCGAAGATCGGCGAGTGCAGCGGGAAGGTCCGCTCCACGCCCACCCCGAAGGAAACCTTGCGGACGGTGAAGGTGCGGCCCACGCCGGAGCCCTGCAGCCGGATCACCACGCCCTGGAAGACCTGGATCCGGGACCGGTTGCCCTCGACGACCCGGACGTGCACCTTGACGGTGTCTCCGGCTCGGAAGGCGGGAATGTCGTCGCGCATGGTGGCGGCGGACAGCTCTTCGATGGCGTTGGCCATGGTCACTCCTCGTCAGTGCCACAGGTCACTCACGGATTGGGACTGATGCGTCAGTGGTCGGGGGTGTCGGCCTTCGTCGTCCCCCCTGTGGCAGGTGACGGTCGGCGCGCCGAGCCAAGAGGTCAGTCTGCCAGAGAGGCCGGGGGAATCGGAAATCAGCGGCCCGGCTCAACCGGCCAGGAACGCGCGCACCGCCGGCGCGGTCACCTTCGGCTTGATCATGTGGGTCTGTCCTTCGAGCACGGCGAGCCGGCCCTTCCCGAGCTGCGCGGCGACGGCGGCCTGGGCGTTGCGCATGGACGCCGGGCTCTTGCCACCGGCGATGACCAGGGTGGGCGCGGTGACCTCCGCGAAGTACCCCTCCGGCAGCGGCTCGCCCCGCATCCTCCCGTCCATGACGGTGAGGTCCCACGGCAGCGTGTGCGCCACCGCGGTCATCTTCCTCCAGACCGGGAAGAGCCGCATGATCGCCACCATCGGCCCCGGCGCGCCGACCATCGTCAGGAAGAACCTGACCGCGTCGCCCCGCTTGCCGTTGTCGACCATGCGCTGGATCTGCCCGATGGCGTCCGCCGGGGCCGGCGTACCGGTGCCGTCGACGACGTACGGCGCCTCGTAGGCCACCAGCCGGTCGACCGCCAGGCCCTGCCCGGCCGCCCGCAGGGCCAGCGCCGCCCCCGACGACGAGCCGAACACGTGCGCGTGCCCGCCCACGGCGTCGACCACGGCGGCGAGGTCCTCGACCTCGCGTCGTACGCTCGGCGGCCCCTCCGCCGGGCCGCTCTCGCCGCGTCCGCGCCGGTCGTAGGCCGTCACGCTGAAGCCGTCCGACAGCGCTTCGGCGAGGGGGCGTGCCGGCCCCATGGCGCGCTGGCACAGCGCCCCGTCGACGAGCACCAGGGCCGGGCCCGAGCCCGTCGTGTCGTAGGCGATGGAGGTGCCGTCGGCGGAGGCGGCGAACCGGGTGCGGGTCGTGGTGGTGCTCATGTCTCCTCCTGGGTGAGTGTCTCGCCGGTACGTCGAACGCCGCCGGCCGACTTCGACATCGCGCGGGCAGCCTTCCCGGCCCGCTGGGCGAGCAGCGCCCGCTCGCCGTCGTTGCCACTGAGCCGGGCCGCCTCCCGGAAAGCGTCCGCGGCCTCGTCGGGGCGGCCCAGTCGTTCGAGCAGGTCGCCGCGGACGCTGGGCAGCAGCGGCGACCCGGGCAGCGCCCCGTCCGGCAGCGCGTGGAGCACCTCGAGCCCCGCCTCGGCCCCGAACGCCCGCCCGTGGGCCACCGCCCGGTTGACCTCGACGACCGGGCCGGGGGCGGTGTGCGACAAGACGTCGTAGAGCCGGGCGATCCCGGCCCAGTCGGTGTCCTCGGGTCGACGGGCCCGGGCGTGCTCGGCGGCGATCGCGGCCTGCAGGAAGTAGCTGCCGACCGGCCGGCCGGACCTGGCCAGCCCCTCGGCCCGCTCGAGGGCGGCGAGGCCGCGACGGACCAGCAGCATGTCCCAGCGGCTGCGGTCCTGGTGCTCGAGCAGCACCGGCGCGCCCGAGGCGTCGGTGCGGGCGGCCAGCCGGGAGGCCTGCAGCTCGACCAGCGCCTGCAGGGCGTGCGCGTCAGGTTCCTGCGGCACCATCGCGGCCAGCATCCGGGCGAGCCGGATCGCCTCGTGGCACAGGTCCGGCCGGGTCCAGTCGTCCCCGGCGGTGGCGGCGTACCCCTCGTTGAAGACGAGGTAGACCACCTGCATCACGTCGTCGAGGCGCTGCAGCCGCTCGGGCCCGGTCGGCATCTCCAGCCGCGCACCCGCCTCGGCCAGGGTCCGCTTGGCCCGGGAGATGCGCTGGCCCATGGTGGGCTCGGCGACCAGAAAGCCCCGGGCGACCTCGGCGGTGGACAGCCCACCGACAAGCCGTAGCGTGAGCGCGGCCCGCGAGTCCGGCGTCAGGGCCGGGTGGCAGGTGAGGAACATCAGCCGCAGCACGTCGTCCTCGACGTGGTCGACCTGCTCGTCGAGGTCGGGCACGTGCGCCTCCTCGAGGCCGCGGCCGATCTCGGTGGTACGGCGCCGCAGGGTCTCCGAGCGCCGGAAGTGGTCGACGCCGCGACGCTTCGCCGTGGCCATCAGCCACGCCGCCGGGTTGGCCGGGATGCCGTCGCGCGGCCACTGCTCCAGCGCGGCGACGAGCGCGTCCTGGGCGAGGTCCTCGGCGAGTGCGAGGTCCCTGGTCATCCGCGTCAGTGCCGCGACCAGCCGGGCGGACTCTGCCCGCCAGGCTGCCGTGACGGCGCCGGTGGTGGCGGTCTGCTGGCCCACAGGTGGACCCTATGCCGACCACCACCTCCGGCGCCCGGTCCACGGGCCAGCGTCCACGGATCAGCCCTCCGGCTGAGCCTCCTCCTCCTGCCCGGCGATCCGGCGTACCTCGATGGCGCCCTCCCACTCGGGCCAGAACGTGCGGTGCAGCTCGGCCAGCTGGCGGGCCTGCTCGACGGCCTCGGCGTGGTCGCGGACCTCGAGGACCGCGTAGCCGCCGACCTCCTCCTTGGCCTCGGTGAACGGGCCGTCGGTGCTGGTCAGCTGTCCGGCCCGGACCCGGATCTCGGTGCGGCACGACGTCGCGTAGAGCCCTCCGGTGTCGATCACGACGCCGTCGGCGAAGCCCTTCTGGATGTGCTCGCCCATCGCCTCCATGAGCGCGGCCGGGGGCTGTGCGTCCTGCTCGCTCATCTTCACGAATCCCATGTAGCGCATGATGTTGCCTTCCTCTCGGGGTGGTGTGTCACCCCTGCGTCGCACGAGCCTTGCCGACTTCGACATCGAGCACCAGAGAAAATCTCAGCGCGTCCTGGTGAGCCGTACGACGCCCGGCTCGACCTCGCCCCGCGGCCGGTAGCCGGCCCTCCGGTACATCCGCAGGTTGCGTCGGCTCCCGGCGCCGGTGAACAGCTCGAAGCCGGTCGCCTCCCCGGGCGCCAGGTCCTCGATCCGGGCCAGCAGGTCCCGGCCGAGCCCGTTGCCCTGCAGGTCGGGGGCGACCATCAGCCGGCCGATGTCCCAGACGTCGTCCCGCAGCCGGGCCCGCACCGCGCCGACCAGGCGGCCGGAGTCGTGGGCCACCAGCACGGTGTCGGTGGCCAGCCAGGCGGTCAGCTCCTCGAGGCTCTCGTGGAGGGCGGGCACGCGTACGCCCGGGTTGTCCTGCTGCTCCTGCACCCAGCAGGCCCGCTGCAGGGTGAGCAGCTCGCCCGCGTCACCGGGCCGGGCGGCACGGACCTGGAGGTGGCCGAGCGCGGCGGCGGGGTGCAGCAGGTCCGACCGGCGCTCCGCCGTACGCCGGACCGACTGCTGGTGCCGCCACGCAGCGACCCTCGCGTGGTCGCCCGAGAGCAGCACGTCGGGCACCTCGAGGCCGCGCCAGGACTCCGGCCGGGTGTAGACGGGGTACTCCAGCAGCCCCTCGATGAAGGACTCCTCGGCCAGCGACTCGGCGTTGCCGAGGAACCCCGGCAGCAGCCGGACCACGGCCTCGACCATGGCGAGCGCGGCCGCCTCGCCGCCGTTGAGCACGTAGTCGCCCAGGGAGAGCTCGCGCACGGGCATCCGGGTCGCCGCGTCGTCGAGGACCCGCTGGTCGATGCCCTCGTAGCGACCGCAGCCGAAGACAAGGTGCCGTTCCCCGGCGAGCTCGGCAGCGGCCGCCTGGGTGAACGGGCTCCCCGCCGGGGTGGGCACCACCAGCACGGTCCCGTCCCCGGCGAGCTCGTGCAGCGCCTCCCCCCAGGGCTCCGGCCTCATCACCATGCCGGCGCCGCCGCCGTACGGCGCATCGTCGACGGTGCGGTGACGGTCGTGGGTCCAGCGACGCAGGTCGTGCACCCGCACGTCCACCAGGCCGGCCGCCCGCGCCCGGCCGGGCAGCGACAGCTCCAGCGGCTCGAAGTAGCTGGGGAAGATCGAGACCAGGTCGATGCGCAGCCCGGTCACGGTCGGCTCACCCTGCCTCGCCGGTCAGCAGGCCGGGGCGGTCGGCGACCACCACCCGCCCCCCGGGCACGTCGACCACGGGCACCAGCTCGGACACGAACGGCACCAGCGCCTCGCGCTCACCCGTGTCGACCGCCAGCAGGTCCTGGCCGGGGCCGTGCACGATCCCGGCGACCGTGCCCAGCGCCGTACCGCGCTCGTCCTCGACCCGCAGCCCCACCAGCTGGTGGTCGTAGAACTCCTCCGGGTCCGCCGGCGCCTCGCCCGGGTCGACCGCCACCTCCAGCCAGCTGCCGCGCAGCCGCTCAGCCACGGTGCGGTCGGGCACCTCCGCGAAGCGCACCAGAAGCCGGCCCTGGTGCCACCGGGCCGCCTCGACGGTCAGCCGTCCCGGCTCCCTGCCCCCGGTCGGCCGCGTGGTCAGCACGTTGCCGACCGCGAACCGCCGGTCGGGCTCGTCGGTGCGCGGCTCGACGGAGGCCTCGCCCCTGATGCCGTGGGCGCGCCCGATGCGGCCGACGACGACGTATCCGTCCACGGTGGTTCCTTCGGTCAGGGCGGGAGGGCGGGGCGGGTTTCCCATGTGAACCTGGGAAACCTGTCTACACGTGTGACTCAGTGTCGCCGGTCCACGTCCACGAAGTCGATCCGCGCGGTGTCCCGGCCGGCCAGGCCCTTGACCACGGTACGGAACGCGGTCGCGGTGCGGCCACCGCGGCCGATCACCTTGCCCAGGTCGGAGGGGTGCACGCGCACCTCGAGCAGCGCGCCGTGGCGCAGCTGCTTGTCGCGCACGCTGACGTCGTCGGGGTGCTCGACGATGCCCCGGACCAGGTGCTCGAGTACGTCGGCGAGCAAGGTCAGGCCTCCGCCTTGTCGTCCGCCGCGGCCTCGGGGTCGGCCCCGTCCGCGGCCCCGTCCCTGGGCTTCTCGGCGTTGACGAAGCCGGCCTTCTCGGCGGCCTCGACGCTGCGGAACCACACCTCGGCGACCGTGCGGCCGTACCAGGGGCTGCTGGGCGCGTGGAACTTCTTCGAGTCCTCGTTGCCCTTGACCTCGAAGCCCTCCGGCCCGGAGCCGTCCGCGAGCGGGGCAGCGGAGTCGTCGCCGTAGGGGCCGGCGGCCGGCGCGGCCTCCTTGGCAGGCTCGGCCTTCTCGGCGGGCGCGGGCGCGGCCTCGGCTGGCTCGTCCACAGCCTGGGGAGCAGGCTGCTCGGCAGCCTTCCCGGCAGCCTTCCCGGCGGGCTTCTCGGCGGGCTTCTCGGCCTGCTTCGGGGTGACGGCCCCGGACTTCGGCTCACGGGCCGCGTCCTTGAGCGCCTCGTTGAAGATCTCGGTCTTGTCGCGGCGCGGCGCGCGGGTCTTCAGCGTCCCCTCCGCACCCGGCAGGCCCTTGAACTTCTGCCAGTCGCCGGTCACCTTGAGGATGACCTCGACGGCCTCGGACGGCTGGGCGCCCACGCCGAGCCAGTGCTGTACGCGCTCGGACTTCACCTCGATGAAGGAGGGCTCCTCCTTGGGGTGGTACTTGCCGATCTCCTCGATCACCCTGCCGTCCCGCTTCTTGCGGCCGTCGACGACGACGACGCGGTAGTACGGCTGGCGGGTCTTGCCCATGCGCTTCAGGCGAATCTTGACGGCCACGTCTGTGGGGTCTCCTCGAAATGTCTTGTGGTGATGGGCAGCGGTTCGCGGGTGGGGTCCGGCTCGGCCGCCCGGTGGGACCCGTACGGACCGGTTGAGAGGGTCCGGACCGCACAGGGCTCAGCGGGATATTCTGCCAGAGCCGCGGCGTACGCCGAAATCGCGGACAACCTCGGGCAACCGCGGGGCGTCCTGCAGGGTGTCACACCAGTGGAGGGGGACGCCATGACCGCTGCGAAGGCCGGGCCGCCGCCGGTCCTACCCGCGCGGCTGGCGGCGCCGCCGAGGCCGAGCGAGCGCTTCCCGGTGCTCTACCCGCTCGCGGTGAGGGCGCACCGGCTCCGGCGCCACCTGGCCTGGCGCATGTCGGGCGACCGCTGGGCGCGACGTCGCCCCGTGGGCCGGCTGCCGTTCCGGGTCAAACGGCACAGCTCGCTGCTGCTGCGGCAGCTCGGCGAGGAGGAGATGTGGCTTCAGCACAACAAGGTGGCCAACCTGAGGCTGGCCGCCGCGTGCGTGGACGGCGTCGTGATCGGGCCCGGTGAGACCTTCTCGTTCAACCGGCTGGTGGGCAACTGCACCCGGCGCCGCGGCTTCGTGGAGGGGATGCGGCTGACCAACGGTCGCGCGCACCCGGGCGTCGGTGGCGGGATCTGCCAGCTGGCGAACCTGCTGCACTGGATGTTCCTGCACTCGGCGCTGACGGTCGTGGAGCGTTCGGAGCACAGCTTCGACCCGTTCCCGGACAACGGCCGGGTGCTGCCCTGGGGGGTCGGCTGCTCGATTGTGTGGAACTACGTCGACCTGGTGGTGCGCAACGACACCGGGGCGAGGTTCGCGGTGCACGTGCAGGTCGGCGAGCGCCACCTGGAGGGCGAGCTGGGCACCGATCGGGAGCCGGCGTACTCCCAGCTCGTGACGAGCAGCTCCTCCGGCACCGGGGAGGCGTGTTCCGACGCAACGAGATCTGGCGCGACGTGATCGACCGCCGCACCGGCAACAGCCTCGGCAAGGAGCTGCTCAAGCGCAACTGCGCCCTGGTGACCTACGAGCCGACCGGGGTGGGTGTCCGCGACGTTCCGTGACCGCGAGGGGCTAGCGTCGCGTCCATGACAGTGCTCCGCTTCCACGGCCCGGTACTGCCCGACGGCGAGCCCCGCGACCTGTACGTCGTCGACGGCGTGATCAGCGATGAGGCCCACCCCGGGGCGGAGACGGTCGCGCAGGGCTGGATCGTGCCCGGGCTCGTCGACGCGCACTGCCACGTCGGCCTGGACGCGCACGGCGGGGTGGACGAGGCGGAGTGCGAGCGGCAGGCGCTGACCGACCGGGACGCCGGGGCGCTGCTGCTGCGCGACTGCGGCTCCGCGGTCGACACCAGCTGGATCCACGACCGCGACGACCTCCCGCGGCTGGTGCGGGCCGGCCGCCACCTGGCGCGCACCAAGCGCTACATCCGCAACTTCGCCCACGAGGTCGAGCCCGCCGAGCTGCCCGGGTACGTCGCCCGTGAGGCGCAACGCGGCGACGGCTGGGTGAAGCTGGTCGGGGACTGGATCGACCGCGACGCCGGCGACCTGACCCCGTCCTTCCCCGAGGACGCCTTCGCCGAGGCCGTCCGGGTGGCCCACGAGCACGGCGCCCGGGTGACCGCCCACTGCTTCGGCGAGACGGTGCTGCCCACGCTGATCGAGGCCGGCATCGACTGCATCGAGCACGGCACCGGCCTGTCCCCCGACCTCGTCGACGCGATGGTGGAGCAGGGCACCGCGCTGGTGCCGACGGCGATGCAGCTGAACCAGTTCCCGCAGTACGCCGAGCAGGCGGGCGCGAAGTTCCCGGCGTACGCCGAGCACATGCTCGCGCTGCACGCCCGCCGGCACGAGACCATCGCCGCGGCCCACGAGGCCGGGGTGGCGATCTACGCCGGCACCGACGCCGGCGGCGTGCTGCCGCACGGCGGCATCGCCGGGGAGGTGCGCGAGCTGACCCGCTACGGCCTCAGCGCCGAGGACGCGCTGGGCGCCGGCTCGTGGCGAGCCCGGGAGTGGCTCGGCCTGGACGGCCGGCTGTCGGCGGGCAGCAGCGCGGACTTCGTCGTCTACGACGCCAACCCGCTCGACGACCTGACGGTGCTCGCGCAGCCGTCCCGGATCGTGCTGCGCGGACGGGTGGTCGGCTGAGAGCTCAACGGCTCGGAGACCGCGCCCACCGGGTGTCGTCCCCGGGGACCGGCTGCGCGTGGCCGTGCCGCGTGGCCAGCAGGGTGTAGACCGCGGCCGCCACCATCAGCAGCGCCGAGACCAGCAGGGCCTGGTGCAACCCGTCCCGGAAGGCGCCGAACGTCGCGTCGATGACCCGTTGCACGACCTCGCCGTACTTCGCGGTGGCCTGGGCCGGTCCGTGGCTGGGGACGGCTCCCTGCTCGATGGCCGAGGTGATCAGCCCCTGGAACGCCGAGGGCACGCCGAGCGCGTCGAGCCGGTGGCCGAGGTCGGTGGTCAGGTGGGCGTTGACCAGCGCCCCGAGTGCGGCCACGCCGACGACCGCACCCACCTGGCGCATGGTGTTGGTCATCGCGGCCGCCAGGCCGGCGTGGTCGCGGGGGGTCATCCCGAGCACCACCGCGGTCAGCGGGACCACGGCCATGCCGAAGCCGAGCCCGGCCAGGGCGAGCGACAGCATCAGCCACCCGGCATGCGGATTGGCGCCCAGCAGCCCGCGGCTGACCAGGATGCCGGCCGCCCCGACCAGGCAGCCGGCGACCATCGGCACCACCGGCCGGGTGTTGGTCAGCCACCTGCCGGTCAGCAGCGAGGCCAGGATGATCGCCGCGGCCATCGGCGCGAACACCAGCGCCAGCCGGGTCGAGGACCAGGAGGCCACCTGCTGGAGATACAGCGCGGTGAAGAAGAAGATCGAGAAGATCCCGAAGTAGACCGCGAAGGCCACCACCAGGGCGCTGCCCACGATCGGGATGCGCAGGTACGCCATGTCCAGCATCGGGAAGCGCACCCGGCCCTCCACCACGACCAGCGCGACCAGGCTGACGAAGGAGAGCACGAACAGCCCGATCACCCACCAGGCCGAGTAGCCCGCCGTCTCCCCCGCGATCACGGCGTACACCCCGCAGAACAGGAACGCCGCGCTGAGGAAGAATCCGGCCAGGTCGATCCGGTCGGCACGCAGCACCACGGTCTCGGGCACCAGGCGCTGCGCGGTCAGCCACAGCGAGACCCCCGCGACCACGTTGAACCAGAACACGGCCGACCACGACCACTGCCCGACCAGCAGTCCGCCGACCACCGGGCCCAGCGCCAGCGCCAGCCCCGACACCGCGGCCCAGATGCCCACCGCGCGGACCCGGTCGCGGCGCTCCCGGTAGAGGTCGCGTACGACGGCCAGGGTGCCCGGCTCCGAGCCCGCCGCGCCCAGTCCCATCACCACCCGCCCGGCGACCAGCTGGCCCGGGGAGCCGGCGGTGGCAGCGACCACGGACCCCGCGACGAAGACACCGAGCCCGACCAGCATCACCCGTCGGTGGCCGAACCTGTCGCCCAGCGAGCCGACCAGCAGCATCAGGCAGGCGAACGGGAGGGTGTAGCCGTTGACCACCCACTGCAGCGCGGACACCCCCGCGTGCAGGTCGGACTGCACGCTGGACAGGCTGACGCTGACGATCGTGGTGTCCAGGAAGGTCACGAACAGCACCCCGCACACCGCGGCGAGGGCACCCTGGTGCGGCAACCGGCCACGAGCGGCCGGCGCGTGGACCATCAGCCCGCCTTGGAACACAGCGGCGGGGCCGACTGCTCCAGGCTCAGCAGGGTGCAGAAGGTGCCCGCCGAGACCTTCCAGGTGCCGTGGTCACGCACCGCCTTGCCGGACTGGTGCGCCAGGGCGGGCTGGCCCCCGAGCAGGACGGTGTACCGCACGCTCGCGGTGGTGCCGTTGTCGAGGCGGACCTTCTCCACCTTGACGGTGGCGCCCTGGGCGATCGGCGAGCCGGCCTGCTTGTGGATCACCCGCGCGAAGCCGCTGCCGTGCTGGACCAGGCCGATCTTGCGGCCGGCCGGAGTGCTGCCGGCGAAGAACGCCACGAAGGCCCGCCTGATCGTCTTCCGGGTCTGCGCCGGCGACATCGCGGCGCCGGTGCTGCCGGCACCGGCCGACGCGCCCGCCGACGGCGAGCTGGTCGACGAGCCGTGCCCCTGCGGCGTACCCGAGGAGCCGCATCCGGCCAGCGACAGCGCCGCGACGGCAGCCAGCGCCAGCAACGTCCCGCTCTTCGACGTGCGGCTTCTCATGGCCCGTCCCTCCACCTCATTCGTAGCACGGAATCCTTGCGTATCGGGCCGGCTCCATCACCAACTCGGGTGATGCCGGATTGGTGATGTGCGGACCCACCGTGCCGTGCCATACCTGAGGGGTCCCCATCCCCGACCCGAGGGGCTCCTCATGACCATCAGGCGCACCGGGCGGCTCACCGCCGTCGCCGGGACCTTCGCACTGGCCGCGGCGGCGCTCGCCGCAGCCCCCAACGCGACCGCTGACCAGGCCGCCAGGGCGCCGGGGCGAGTCGTCGCCCACGGGCTGAACAGCCCCCGGCTGATCTCGGTCGGCCCCGCCGGGGCGCTGTACGTCGCCGAGGCCGGCACGGGGGGCAAGGGCCCCTGCGTCGTCGGCGGTGACGGCAGCAAGTCCTGCTTCGGGATGACCGGCTCGGTCACCCGGATCCACCGCGGCCACCAGCACCGGGTGCTGCGCCACCTGCCCTCGCTCGCCGGCGCAGGCGAGGCGATCGGCCCGGCCGAGCTGGTCACGCTGCCCGGACACCGCTACGCGTTGTCGACCGGTGCCGGCATCGACCTGCACGCCCGGCACACCCTGCCCCGGCGTGGGCAGATGCTCGGGACCATCTCGACCGGCCGCTTCGGCCACCGGCCGCACCTGTTCGCCGACATCGTGCGGTTCGAGTGGCGGCACAACCCCGACAACAGCGTGGCCCACGACAGCGACCCGACCGGCCTGGTGCGGGCCCACCGCGGGTTCACGCTGGCCGACGCGGGCGGCAACGACCTGCTGCGGGCACGGATGCGCCACCACCGGGTGCACGTCCACGCCGCGGCCGTGCTGCCCGACCGGATGGTCCCCTTCCCGCCCGAGGCGGGCGGCGGCAAGGGCCCGATGCAGGCCGTGCCCACGGCCGTCGCCGTGGGCCCGGGCGGGGCCTACTACTTCAGCCAGCTCACCGGCTTCCCGTTCCCGCCCGGCGCGGCACGGATCTACCGGATGGTGCCGGGCCACCGGGCGCACGTGTACGCCTCCGGGCTGACCAACGTCACCGACCTCGCGTGGCACCGCCACCGGCTCTACGCCGTGCAGCTGGCGAACTCCGGCCTGCTGGCGGCGGGCGCGGGCCTGCCGACCGGGTCGCTGGTGCGGGTGCACCGTGGGTTCAACCGGAACCTCCACATGGTGGCCAGCTTCCCCGCGCCGTACGGGGTCGCGTTCCGCGGCGACCACGCCTTCGTGACCACGTGCAGCGTGTGCACGGGCGGCGGCACCGTGGCGTCGGTCCGGGTGCGCTGACCGGGAGCCGGCCGGCCGGAGCACCGGCATGGTCAGTTCGGGTGATGCCGACTGGCCCGGATTGATGATGCGCGGGCCAACCGCGCCGTGCCATACCGGTAACGATGACATTCCCTCTTCCCACCGAGGACCCCCGATGCCGCTCCGCCCACACACCCGCAAGCTGTCCCTCGCCGCCGCCGCCGGCTCGCTCGCCCTCGCGGCAGTCACGCTGACCACGTCTCCGGGGCTCGCGGACGGCCCGGCGCCCGGCACGGTCCTCACCGCCGGCCTGAACAACCCGCGGCTGCTCAGCTTCGGCCCGGACGGCTCGCTGTACGTCGCCGAGGCCGGCACCGGCGCCAACGACCCGAACGTGAAGTGCGTGACCGGCGGCGACGGTCCCAGCTGCTTCTCCCTGACCGGCTCGGTCACCCGCGTCCGTGACGGCGTCGCGAGCCGGGTGCTGACCGGTCTCCCGTCCATGGCCGGCACCGACGGGTCGAACCCGGTCGGGCCGGTCCAGCTGCTCCCCGAGAACGGCGGCCACTACGTGCTGTCGATGGGAGCCGGCGTCGCACTGGACCAGCGGCAGCTGCTCCCGGCATCCGCGCAGACCCTGGGCACCGTGGTCCGCGGCAAGTTCGGCCATCGCGCCGCAGCCACCGGTGACCTGGTGGCCTGGGAGTACCAGCACAACCCCGACAACAGTGCAGCGCTGGACAGCGACCCCGCCGGGATCACCCGCAACCACGGGCACTACGTGGTCGCCGACGCCGGCGGCAACACGCTGATGCAGGTGGACGGCCACCACGTCCGCGAGCTCGCAGTGTTCCCCACGAACCCGGCCTTCCAGGGACCCGAGGGGCCGATCCAGGCGGTGCCCACCGCGGTCGCCGTCGGGCCCGACGGTGCCTACTACGTCAGCCAGCTCACCGGGGCCCCGTTCCCGGCGGGGTCGGCGAACATCTGGCGAGTCGTGCCCGGTGAGGCACCCACGGTGTACGCCAGCGGACTGACCAACGTCACGGACCTGGCCTGGTCCGGCGACCAGCTGTACGCCGTGGAGCTGTCGAACGGCGGGCTCGCCACCACCGGCGCGACCGGGTCGCTGATCCAGGTGCACCCGGGTGCGAACGACCCGTCGATGCAGGCCGTCACCCGAGCCGGGTCCCTTCCCGCGCCGTACGGCGTGGCGATCCGGGACGGGGTTGCCTACGTCAGCATCGGCACGCTCTTCGGTCCCGGCCAGGGCGCCGTCATGGAGTTCCCGCTCGACTAGGTCGGGTCAGTCCCGACTCGGGCGGGTCACTTCTTCAGGTAGTCCTCGAACCCGGCCGGCAGCTGGAACTTGTCGGGGTCGAACTCAGCGGCATCGGGTGCGTCCTCGTCCGGCAGCCCGAACGGGTTCGCGGCCGGTGTCGACGCCTGCTCGACCTCCGCGGCCTCCTGCTGGGCGCGCTTGGCCGGGTTGCCGGAGCGGCGCTTGCCCTTGGCCTTCTTCTTCTGCGGCGTCTGCCGGGCCTTGGCACGCTTGCCCATGCCGGGCATGCCCGGCATCCCGGGCATGCCACCGCGGGCGACCTGCTGCATCATCTTGCGGGCCTCGAAGAACCGGTCGACCAGGTCGTTGACGTCGGAGACGTTGCGTCCGGAGCCCTTCGCGATGCGGGACCGGCGGGACCCGTCGATCATCTTGGGGTTGGCCCGCTCGGCCGGGGTCATGGACTGGATGATGGCCTGCACCCGGTCGATCTCGCGCTCGTCGAAGTTCTCCAGCTGCTCGCGGTACTGCGCCATGCCGGGCAGCATCCCCAGCATCTTCGACATCGACCCCATCTTGCGCAGCTGCTGCATCTGCTCGAGGAAGTCGTCGAGGGTGAACTCGCCCTCGCCGCTCAGCTTCGCCGCGGCCTTCGCGGCCTGCTCGGCGTCGAAGGCCTTCTCGGCCTGCTCGATCAGCGTGAGCAGGTCGCCCATGTCGAGGATGCGCGAGGCCATCCGGTCGGGGTGGAACAGGTCGAAGTCGGTCAGCTGCTCCCCGGCGGAGGCGAACATCACCGGCCGGCCGGTCATCTCCCGGATCGACAGTGCGGCCCCGCCGCGGGCGTCGCCGTCGAGCTTGGTGAGTACGACGGCGTCGTACCCGACCCCGTCCAGGAACGCCTGGGCGGTGCGGACCGCGTCCTGGCCGATCATCGCGTCGACCACGAACAGCACCTCGTCCGGGTCGACCGCGTCCCGGATGTCCTCGGCCTGCTGCATCATCTCCGCGTCCACGCCGAGCCGGCCGGCGGTGTCGACGATGACGGTGTCGTGCAGCGTGCGACGCGCCTCGGCCACCGCGTCACGGGAGACCGCGACCGGGTCGCCGACGCCGTTGCCCGGCTGCGGCGCGTAGACGGTCACGCCGGCGCGCTCGCCGTTGACCTGGAGCTGCTGGACCGCGTTGGGGCGCTGCAGGTCGGCGGCGACCAGCATCGGGCTCTTCCCCTGCTCCTTCAGCCACAGCGCCAGCTTCGCCGCGAGCGTGGTCTTGCCGGAGCCCTGCAGCCCGGCGAGCATGATCACGGTCGGCGGGTTCTTCGCGTACCGCAGCCGCCTGGTCTCGCCGCCGAGGATCGTGACCAGCTCCTCGTTGACGATCTTGAGGACCTGCTGGGCGGGGTTGAGCGAACCGCTCACCTCGGCGCCGCGGGCACGCTCCTTGACCCGGCCGATGAACTCCTTGACCACGGGGAGCGCGACGTCGGCCTCCAGCAGCGCGAGCCGGATCTCCCGCGCGGTGGCGTCGATGTCGGCCTCGGAGAGCCGACCCTTGCCGCGCAGGTTCTTGAAGGTGTCGGCGAGCCGGTCGGAGAGCGTGGCGAACAACGGGATCCTCGGTCAGGTCGGTTACGAAGGCTGAGCGGTCTCCCAGAGTATCTGTCCCGGGCACCTGTCCGAACCACAACCGGCCACCCGGTCGGTCAGCGCGCGCGCAGGACCGCCTCGAGCGCGTGGGCGGCGGCGTCCGCGCGTTCGGGTGCGAGCAGCCCGCCGCCGTCCTGGACGTAGACCACCCCGACCGCCTGCGGACCGACCGCACGTACGTGGGCCGAGCGCACCGACAGGCCCAGCCCGGCGAGGGTCCGGAGCACCAGGTGGACCAGGTCGGGCCGGTCCTGGGTCCGCACCTCGATCGCGGTCGCGTCCGCCGAGGCGCCCCGGTGCACCACGACCGCGGGCTCCAGCCGGTCCGGTTGCGAGCCCGCGAGCCGGGCGCGTACGTCGATCCGCCCGTCGGCGACCGCGGTGAGCCGGCGTCGCAGCGCCGCCGCGTCGGGTTGCTCCGACTCGACCGTCCACTCCGAGACGCCCAGCCGGTCGCGCGTCCAGGCCCGGGCCGCGCGCACCGGCAGCCGCTCCAGGGCGAGGGCGGCCGCCACGTCGGCCAGCAGCCCGATCCGGTCACCCGACCAGGCCCGCACGGTCGCGCCCCCCGGTGCCCGGTCCACCTCGACCTCGCAGGCCGACCGGTCCCGCCGTACGGCGTCCGGGACCGGCAGGTCCGGCGGGCGCGGCACCGCCGGCGGCCGGCCGTCGAGCAGCTGCTCGCAGCGACGGACCAGCTCGGTGACCAGGCCGGCGCGCCAGGAGGACCAGGCCTTCTCCGAGGTGGCCCGGGCGTCGGCGCGGGTGAGTGCGGCCAGCAGCGCCAGCGTCTCCCGGTCCCCGACCCGGGAGGCCACCGACCGCAGCGTCGCGGGGTCGCGCAGGTCGCGCGTGGTCGCGGTCTCGGGCAGCAGCAGGTGCCGGCGTACCAGGGTGGCGACCAGCCCGACCTCGCGCGGGGCGAAGCCCATCCG
>JBOHDO010000162.1:0-7429 GCA_050699415.1 Marmoricola sp. | reverse complement strand
AACGGCACGACGACCCACCTGGAACAACCTGGCAGCGAGGCCAGGCGGACGCTCACGCCCAACCACCCGAGAACCCGTCGTCAGCGACCGCGACCGCTCAACCCCGACTCATCGGTGGATCGAGGCTTAGGGTGAGGCGATGATCGTCGCCGCCCACACCCTGGTGTACTCCACCGATCCGGCCGCGACCCGCGCGTTCTTCAGGGACGTGCTGCAGTGGCGGTTCGTGTCCGACCCCGGATCCAGCGACGAGGGCAACGGTCCGGACGACCCGTCGAGCTGGCTGATCTTCGCCTCCGGCCCGAGCGAAGTCGGTGTCCACCCCACGATGCCCGACGGCCGGGAGCACCCCCACCACGCCATGAGCCTGGTCTGCGACGACCTCTCGGCCACGGTCGCCGAGCTCGCCGGGCGCGGGGCCCGGTTCCGCGGCGAGCCGCAGGATCGCGGCTACGGGATCTGCGCCGAGGTCGTCGTCCCCGGCAGCAACGACATTCAGATCTACCAGCCGCGGCACCGGACGGCCTACGACCTCGGCGGGCAGGGCGGCTGACCGGACCTCAGGCCGGGGTCGCCGACGGACTCCCGTGCAGCTCGGGCTCGGTCTTCTCCCGGACCTCGTCCTCGGTGACCCCGGGGGCGAGCTCGACGAGCTCCAGCCCGTTGGCGGTGACGTCGATGACCGCCAGGTCGGTGATGATCCGTTGTACGACGCCCCGGCCGGTGTAGGGCAGCGAGCACTCGTCCACGATCTTGTAGGACCCGTCCTTGGCAACGTGCTCCATCAGCACGATCACCTTCCTGGCACCGTTGACCAGGTCCATCGCGCCGCCCATCCCCTTGACCATCTTGCCGGGGATCATCCAGTTCGCGATGTCGCCGTTCGCGGCCACCTGCATGGCACCGAGGATCGCGGCGTCGATCTTGCCGCCGCGGATCATTCCGAAGCTGGTCGCGGAGTCGAAGAACGACGCCCCCTTGCGCAGCGTGACGGTCTCCTTGCCGGCGTTGATCAGGTCGGGGTCCTCCTCCCCGTCCAGCGGGTAGGCGCCGACGCCGAGGATGCCGTTCTCGCTCTGCAGCACCAGCTCGACGTCGTCGGAGACGTAGTTGGGCACCAGCGTGGGCAGCCCGATGCCCAGGTTGACGTATGACCCGTCGGTCAGCTCGCTGGCCGCCCGGGCGGCCATCTGCTCGCGGCTCCAGCTCATCGGTCGGCACCCTCTCCGCGCGGACGCACGGTCCGCTTCTCGATCCGCTTGTCGGCCACCTGGTCGGGCGTCAGCGCGACCACCCGCTGCACGAACACCCCCGGGGTGTGCACCTCGTTGGGGTCCAGCTCACCGGGCTCGACCAGCTCCTCGACCTCGGCGACCGTGACCCGGCCACACATCGCGGCCAGCGGGTTGAAGTTGCGCGCGGAGTCCCGGTACACGAGGTTGCCGTGCCGGTCTCCCCGCCAGGCCCGCACCAGTCCGAAGTCGGCCACGATCGCGTGCTCGAGCACGAACTCCCGCGACCCCTCGGCCGTCTCGAACACCCGGGTCTCCTTCGCCGGCGAGGAGACCACCACGTTGCCGTCGCCGTCGTACCGCCACGGCAGCCCGCCGTCGGCGACCTGCGTGCCGCCACCGGTGGCGGTGAAGAATGCCGGGATCCCCGACCCACCTGCCCGCATCCGCTCGGCCAGGGTGCCCTGTGGGGTCAGCTCGACCTCCAGCTCGCCGTGCAGGTACTGCCGGGCGAACTCCTTGTTCTCCCCCACGTACGACGAGACCATCCGGCGCAGCCGCCGCGCCCCCAGCAGCCGGCCCAGCCCCCATTCGTCCACACCGCAGTTGTTCGACACGGCCTCGAGCTCGCCCACCCCGGTCTCGAGCAGCGCCTCGATCAGCACCGACGGGATGCCGCACAGACCGAAACCGCCCACCGCGATCGTCGCGCCCGCGGGTACGTCCCGCACCGCATCCAGCGCCGATCCGACCACTTTGTCCATTCGTAACCTCCCTGCCCGCCACGACCGGGCCTCCCCCGCGATACTAGGGCCCCGGCACGGCGGAGGGCGGTCGGGCAGGTGCTGGCTTCCGAGACGACCCCGACGTCGTGGAGGGTCCGCAGATATCGTGCAGCCATGGCAGCCCAGCAGGCCTCCGAGCCGGACTTCGGCAACGTGCTGCTGCACGTGGTGACCGGCAAGGGCGGCACCGGGAAGTCGACGGTCGCGGCGAGCCTCGCCCTCGGACTCGCCTCCCGCGGCAAGACCGTGCTGCTGTGCGAGGTGGAGGGCCGGCAGGGCATCGCGCAGATGTTCGACGTGCCTCCGCTGCCGTACGCCGAGCGGCTGGTCGCCCGGGCGGCGGAGAAGGGTCACGGTGACGTCTACGCACTGGCCATCGACGCCGAGTCCGCGCTGCTGGAGTACCTGCGGATGTACTACCGGCTCGGCCGGGCGGGCAAGGCCCTTGACCGGTTCGGGGTGGTCGAGTTCGCGACCACGATCGCGCCCGGCGTACGAGACGTGCTGCTGACCGGCAAGGTCTACGAGGCCGCGCACCGCAACTCCCGCAACCGCGGAGCGCGATCGTACGACGCGGTGGTCCTGGACGCCCCGCCGACCGGCCGGATCGCGCAGTTCCTCAACGTGAACAACGAGCTTGCCGGGCTCGCCAAGGTCGGGCCGATCAAGGGCCAGGCCGACACCGTGATGACGCTGCTGCGGTCCCGGCGCACGGCGGTCCACCTGGCCACGGTGCTGGAGGAGATGCCGGTGCAGTAGACCCTCGACGGGGTCGCCGAGCTGCGGCACAACGGGCTGCCCGTCGGTGGCGTGGTGGTCAACATGATCCGGCCGCGCGAGCTCGACGAGAAGGCGCGGCGGCAGCTGCTGGAGGGGTCCGTGGACCGGACCACGCTCGCCGGCACACTGTCGGGCGCAGGGATCCAGGTCTCGGCCGGGGACCCACTGGTCGACGAGCTGCTCCGCGAGGGCCGCGACCACGCCGAGCGACGAGAGCTGGAGGACAGCCAGCGGGCGCTGGTCGCAGACCTCGACGTACCGACGTACGAGCTGCCGCGACTGGCCGGTGGGGTCGACCTCACCGGCCTCTACGAGCTCGCCGAGGCCCTGGTCGAGCAGGGAATCGCATGAACACCCCACGGCGTTGCGCTCCCCCGCTCTGCTCCTCCGCACATCGCCGCGGGGACCCCGCATGAGAAGCCCCCGCGACCACGGCAGCGCACGCGTCGGCCCGCTCGCCGCCAGTAGCCACTCCGCACCCCTGCTGGACGTCGACGCGCTCCTGGACGACCCGCACCGGCGCATCATCGTGTGCTGCGGTGCGGGCGGCGTCGGCAAGACCACCACCTCGGCGGCGCTGGCGCTGCGAGCGGCCGAGCGGGGACGCAAGGCGGTCGTGCTCACCATCGACCCGGCGCGCCGCCTGGCGCAGTCGATGGGGATCGGGAAGCTCGACAACACCCCACGGCCGGTGCCCGGCGTCGAGGGGCCGGGAAGCCTCGACCACGAGGACGACCCGGACATGGAGGGCACCGGTGCGGAGCCCGGTGATTGCAGGGCCCGCGGCTCACTCGACGCGATGATGCTGGACATGAAGCGCACCTTCGACGAGGTGGTCGAGAGCCAGGCCAGCCCGGAGAAGGCCCGGCAGATCCTCAACAACCCCTTCTACATCGCGGTGTCGAGCTCGTTCGCCGGCACCCAGGAGTACATGGCGATGGAGAAGCTCGGGCAGCTCGACAAGGACGCCCGCCGGACCGGGCGCTGGGACCTGATCGTCGTCGACACCCCGCCCTCCCGGAACGCGCTGGACTTCCTGGATGCCCCCGAGCGGCTCTCCAGCTTCCTCGACGGCCGGTTCATGCGGCTGCTGACCGCCCCGGCACGTGGACCGGCGCGGATGATGACGGCAGGCTTCGGGATGGTCACGAACACGCTGACCAAGGTCATCGGCGCGCAGGTGCTGCGCGACATGCAGGCCTTCGTGGCGGCCTTCGACACCCTGTTCGGCGGCTTCCGGCAACGCGCGCAGAAGACCTTCGAGCTGCTGCAGGCGCAGGGGACGGCGTTCCTGGTCGTGGCCTCCCCCGAGCAGGACGCCCTGCGCGAGGCGGCGTACTTCGTCGAGCGGCTCCGGGCCGAGGACATGCCGTTGGCCGGAGTCGTGGTCAACCGGGCCAGCTCGGACCCGGGGCCGGAGCTGTCAGAGTCGGCCGCGCTGGCCGGCGCCGAGCGGATGCGGGACGCCGACGGGTCCGGCTCCGCCGACCGCGCGCTCGCGGCCGGCCTGCTGGAGCTGCACGCCGACCGCAAGCTGGTGGTGGCGCGGGAGCGCCGGCTTCGCGAGCGGTTCGCGACCAGCCACCCGGACGTACCGGCCGCGGTGCTGCCCGCCCTGCCCACCGACGTGCACGACCTCACCGGGCTGCGCCGGGTCGGCGACCTCCTGGCCGGCCGGGCCTGAGCCTGCGGGACCGCGACGGACCGGACCTACGCGGTCGCTTCTCCCGGCGATGCCTGCCGCTCGTGCTCGTGCTGCTCCTTCGCGGTCCGCAGCAGCGCGGCCCACGACGTCACCTGCGGCCGCTTGCGCAGCACCGCCCGACGCTCCCGCTCGGTGAGGCCTCCCCAGACCCCCCACTCGATGCGGTTGTCGAGCGCCTCGGCCAGGCACTCGGCCCGCACCGGGCATGCGGCGCACACCAACTTCGCCCGGTGCTGCTCCGCCCCCCGCACAAAGAGATTGTCGGGGTCAGATGTCCTGCACCTGGCCTCGGTCACCCAGTTCTCGTTCCAGGTCATGTGGGCCTCCACGTCCCTCGAGGCACCGGACCCGCGGAACCCTCCACCGCGCCCCCCGGCTGCCAACCCATGGAGAAACCTATGGACCGCCGCTGCTCGGGAACAGACACGTGCAGGTAGTTCGGGAGTAGTCCCTTCTGACTAGTGCCGCGATCCCGCGCTGGGCGCGGGGGGTCGGGGGCCCGGCCGCCGGTCGGTAGAATGCCGCGCATGTCTGCCAGAGGCCGGGACTCCATCGGCGCGCGCACCGTCGCCTCGCACCTGGGCGTCATCGTGGCCGTCTCGGCGGTGATGGGGGTGCTCGTGGCCGGGCTGGCGGTGCCCGTGATCGGGGCCCTCGGGTACGGCGCCCGTACCACGGCCGACTCCCTGAAGAACATGCCCGAGTCGCTGCAGGCCCAGCCGCTGCCGCAGCGCTCGCGGATCCTCGACCGGCACGGCAAGGTCGTTGCCACCTTCTACGACCAGAACCGCGTCAACGTGCCGCTGAAGCAGATCGCACCGGTCATGCGCAAGGCCATCGTGTCCATCGAGGACTACCGGTTCTACCAGCACGGCGCGATCGACGTGAAGGGCACGCTCCGGGCGTTCCTCACCAACCAGGCGAGCGGCGGGACCACGCAGGGTGGTTCCTCGATCACCCAGCAGATGGCGAAGATGACCGCGGTCGAACAGGCGACCACCGAGGCCCAGCGCCGGGCGGCCACCGCCGACACCTACCAGCGCAAGATCACCGAGCTGCGGCACGCGATCGCCTTCGAGCAGCACCATTCGAAGAACTGGATCCTGGACCGCTACCTCAACATCGCCTACTTCGGCGACGGGGCCTACGGCATCCAGGCCGCCGCACGCCACTACTTCGGCGTCGACGCCAGGGGCCTCGACGTGCGGCAGGCCTCGCTGCTCGCGGGCCTGGTGCAGAACCCCACCGGCTACGACCCGACCAGCTACCCCCAGCGGGCGAAGGCACGCCGACGCGTGGTGCTGCTCCGGATGGCACAGCTGCACGTGATCTCCCACCGGTTCGCCCACAAGGTCGACGGCCAGGGGCTCGGCCTGCACCTCACGCCGATGCGCAACGGATGCGTCGACTCCAAGGCGCCGTTCTACTGCGACTTCGTGCGCCGCTACCTGCTCGCCGACCCCAGCCTGGGCGGGACCGTGCACGACCGGGAGGACCTGCTCAACAGCGGCGGGCTGACGATCAAGACCTCGCTCGACCTTCGCTTCCAGCACGCCGCCGACCGCGCCACCCACTCCCACGTCGACCCCACCGACCACGCGATCGGCGCAATCGCGATGGTCCAGCCCGGCACCGGCAACGTGCGCGCGATCTCGCAGTCCCGGCCGATGGGGCGCAACCAGGCCAAGGGGCAGACCTTCCTCAACTACGTGGTGCCCCAGCAGTACGGCGACTCCGGCGGCTTCCAGGCTGGGTCGACGTTCAAGCTGTTCACGCTCTCGGCCGCCCTCCAGCAGGGGCTGCCTGCCTCGACCTCGTTCTACTCACCCGCACAGGTGCACATCGACCAGAACGAGTACCGGACCTGCCACGGCTCCTACGGCTCCTACGGCAAGTGGAGCCCGCACAACTCGACCACCAACGGCACGATGAGCATGGTCACCGGCATGCAGCAGTCGGTGAACACCTTCTTCGCCCAGCTGGAGAAGCAGACCGGGTTGTGCATGCCCTACCACCTGGCCACGAAGATGGGCGTCGGGCTGAGCGACCCGTCCCGCGAGATGGTGCCGTCGTTCACCCTCGGTGTGGACAACGTCAGCCCGCTGGAGATGGCCGGCGCCTACGCGACCGTGGCCTCCGGCGGGATGTACTGCAAGCCCCACCCGGTGGTCCGGATCCTGAACAGCGCCGGCGACCTGTTCAAGCGCTACCCGGAGCAGTGCAAGCGGGTGCTCGCCCGGCACACGGCCAACACGGTCAACTCCATCCTGGAGGGCGTCATGACCGGCTACGGGTTCGGGTCCGGCCTGGCCCTCGACAAGCCGTCCGCGGGCAAGACGGGGACCACCGACAACAACAAGGCGGTGTGGTTCGACGGCTACACGCCCGCGCTCGCAGCAGCCTCGATGGTGGCCGGCGCCAACCAGGACGGGCACCCGATGTCGCTGAACGGCCAGGTCGTGGGCGGGGCGTACGTCGCCACCGCGCACGGCTCCACGACCGCCGGGCCGATGTGGGCCGACGCCATGCGGGCGATCGAGGACAGGCTCCCCGGCAAGGGCTTCGCGGCCATGCCGGGTGACGTCTCCCAGGCGAAGCTCCCCTCGGTCACCGGGATGAGCATCGCCGCCGCCAAGCACACCGTGCGGTCCGACGGCCTGCGGCCGGTCGTCGCCGGCACCGTCGACAAGGGCGGCATCCCCGGCTCGATCGGCGAGGCCAGCGTCGGCGTGGACGGCCACACCGTCTACCTGTACCCGACCACGGGCCACGGCGGTTACGTGCCGCCGCCTCCTCCGCCGCCACCCGCACCGCCCGCACCGCCCGCACCGGCGCCCGGACCACCCTCCGGTGGTGGAGGCGGCGGCGGTGGCGGCGGCCACCACGGCGGTGGTGGCGGCGGTCACGGCGGCGGTGGCGGCGGCCAC
>JBOHDO010000161.1:0-19008 GCA_050699415.1 Marmoricola sp. | reverse complement strand
CTCGAGCGGGTCGGTGTCGGCCATCATGTGCCCGCGCACCCGGTAGGCGTGGACCAGCTCCAGGATCCTGGCCTGCTTGCTGATCTCGTCGTCGTGGCTGGCCGAGATGTCCTTGGCCCAGCGGATCGGCTCGTAGGGGATCCGCAGGGACCGGAAGATCTCGTCGTAGAACCCGTCGTCGCCGAGCAGCAGGGCGTGCACCCGCTTGAGGAACTCGCCGGACTGCGCGCCCTGGATGACCCGGTGGTCGTAGGTCGAGGTCAGCGTCAGGATCTTGCTGATCGCGTTGCGGGTCAGGGTCTCCTCCGAGGCTCCCTGGAACCCGGGCGGGTACTCCATCGAGCCGACCCCGATGATCGCGCCCTGGCCCTTCATCAGCCGGGGCACCGAGTGGTTGGTGCCGATCGTGCCAGGGTTGGTCAGGCTGATCGTGGTGCCCTGGAAGTCGCTCACCGCGAGCTTGTTGTTGCGCGCCTTGCGGACCAGGTCCTCGTACGCCGTCCAGAAGTGGGCGAAGTCCATCGTCTCGGCGGCCTTGATGCTGGGCACGAGCAGCTGCCGGGTGCCGTCGGGCTTGGGCAGGTCGATGGCCAGGCCGAGGTTGATGTGGGCCGGCGTGATCAGGTTGGGCCTGCCGTCGACCACGTCGAAGCCGACGTTCATCGCCGGCATCTGCTTGAGCGCCTTGACCAGCGCGAAGCCGATGATGTGGGTGAACGACACCTTGCCGCCGCGGGCCCGGGCGAGGTGGTTGTTGATGACGATCCGGTTGTCCCACAGCAGCTTCACCGGGACCGACCGCACGCTGGTGGCGGTGGGGACGGTCAGGCTCGCGTCCATGTTCTGCGCCGTACGCGCGGGCGCGCCGCGCAGCACGGTGTAGGTCGGCTCGTCGGTGGCCTCGGCCTTCTCCTTGCGGTCGGGCTCCTTGGGCACCGGCCTGGCCGCGGGCTTCGTGGTGCCGGTGGCCTTGCTGGTGGTCCTGCCGCCCTCGTCGGCCTTGTCCTGGGCGGCCTTCTCGCCCGCACGACCGGCCTGGGGGCCGCCGGCCGGCCGGGTCTTCGCCTCCGGGGTCGGCTCGGGCTTGACCTGGGTCTCCTCCCGGGCCTTGGTGTCGACCGCAGGCTTGCCGGAGGTCGACGTGCTCCCGGTCGTCTGGGTCGTCTGGGCGCCGTTGCCCGAGGCAGACGTGTCGTGCTGGAAGAACTCCCACCACACCTTGTCGACGCTGTTGGGGTCCTGTTCGTACTTCTCCCGCATCTCCTCGACCAACCACTCGTTGGCTCCGAATGCGGACTGCGGATTCGACCCGGCGGGCTCTGGGGAGTCGGCCACTGTGTTCGTTTCGCCTCTATCTGTACTGCGGTGAGCGCACGGTTGTCGCCTGCAAGGCTAGCCCTCTCGCGCGCGCAATACATGGGTGCACCCACCATTCGGAGGCCGGGTGTTGTCGGGCTCACGTCCGGCGACCGGGATCCCGGGGTGGTCGTGGTGCCCGGCGCCGCCACCGGGGGTGTGCGGTGCCGGGGTCCGTGGCCGTATGTCGTGCCGGTGTCGGCCCGGGTACCTGAAAACGATGTTGCCGTCGTGTTACGGTGCGGGCGCTTCATCGGGGAACGCTCCGGTCACGGGGGCCGGACAAGACTTCAAGGGGGTAAACCCTGGCATGAAATGGCTCTGCCGGCTGGCCGCAGCAGTACTCGTCCTCTCATTCCTCACGGCCACCCAGGCGCAGGCGGAGCCCGTTCGCCAGGCGGCCCGGCCATCGGCCGGCACCCATCACTGGATGCCCGACTCCGGTGCGCACTTCAACACCCCCCGTACGAAACAGGCACAGTGGCGTCTGGAGCGCCGGGTCGTGGCCGCGATCAACCATGCGCACAAGGGCTCCTACATCAAGATCGCGTTGTTCTCCTTCGACCGCAAGCCGGTCGCGCGCGCACTGGTGCGGGCGCACCATCGCGGGGTGACGGTGCGGGTGCTGCTCAACGACCACCAGTACACGCACGCCCAGCGGATCCTCAAGCGGGGGCTGGGTGGCAACCGCCACCACCGCAGCTGGAGCTACATGTGCACCCACGGCTGCCGGTCCCACGGTGACATCTTGCACTCGAAGTTCCTGCTGTTCTCCCACACCGGCGGTGCGCACTACACGAGCATGGTCGGGTCGCTGAACCTGACCTACAACGCGGTGCACAACCAGTACAACGACCTGTGGATCTCCAAGCCCTACAAGCGGACGTTCATGTGGTTCAACGACCTGTTCAACCAGCTGGCCAAGGACAAGCCGTCGGGTGAGCAGAACCCCCCGCACCCGCCCAACGAGAACTGGCCCAGGAGTGGGGCCTCGACCATCCGGGGCCGGCTGGTCAGGTCGCCCTCACACGGCTCCCTGCTGCTGCAGGCGATCCCGTGGCCCAACTACAGCCGCAACAACGACCCGATCATGGCCATCCTGCGCCGGGTGCACTGCTACGGCGCGACCGGAGGCACCGGCGGCACGGGCAACCGCACCATCGTGCGCGTGGACATGCACGCCTGGTCCGGTGACCGGGGCCGGTGGATCGCGAAGCGGCTCCGGTACATGTACGCCCACGGCTGCCACGTCCAGCTGATGTACGGCTTCGCCGGGGCCAAGGTCCGCAACGCCCTGGCCAGAAAGACCGGGCACGGCTACGTGCCGGTACGCAGCAACGGCTACGACACCGACCACAACGGCGAGCTCGATCTCTACTCCCACCAGAAGGAGCTGATGATCTCGGGCCACTACGGCAGCCAGCACAAGTACCGGCTCTCGATCACCGGGTCCAGCAACTACAGCGACCACGGGCTCACCGGCGACGAGATCCTGTTCCTGATCCACCGGCACCCGGCGTACAACGCCTACACCCGCAACTTCAAGTGGGTCTGGAGCCACCGCACCCACCCGGTGCACTACCAGCCGCACCGCTCGGCCCGGATGTCGCTGGCGACCCGGATGCAGGGCGACAACCTGGACGGCCTGGCGCAGGCCCCCGGCGACCTGCTCAACGGTCCCGGCGACACCCTCATGGTGCCGCAGCCGCGGCCGGCGGGCCCGGCCTGGGAAGGCGACTGATCCCTCGCATCGGGGTGGAACAGTTTAAACAAGTGGATTAGTATCTACTCCTCACCGGGGCCACGGGCCGGATGTTCCTGCCCGTGGCGGTGGCCGTCGGCCGGTCGTGGGCCGGGAACGAGGAGGAGGTCGAGCCATGACGTATGTGATCGGCGAGCCGTGCGTCGACGTGATGGACCGTGCGTGCGTGGACGAGTGCCCGGTCGACTGCATCTACGAAGGGGGCCGGTCGCTGTACATCCACCCCGACGAGTGCGTGGACTGCGGGGCCTGTGAGCCGGTCTGCCCCGTGGAGGCGATCTACTACGAGGACGACCTTCCCGACCCGCTCCAGCCGTACCTGGCCGACAACGCGAGGTTCTTCGCCGAGCCGCTGCCCGGGCGCGACGAGCCGCTCGGGTCACCGGGCGGGGCCGCGCGACTCGGACCGCTCGGGGTGGACACCGACCTGGTTGCCGGCCATCCGGTCGGTGAGGTGACGCCATGACGCACGAGTCCGTGGCCACGGCGCTGGAACGGGAGCACCGCGAGATCGACCGGAGCATGGCCGAGTTCGCCCGGTCCGGCGACGAGGACTCGCTGCGCGGGGCGATACGCGGCCTGCGCGGGCACATCTGTGCCGAGGAGCAGTTCCTGTTCCCGGCGCTGCGTGGGGCCGGGCTCATCGCTCCGGTGTTCGTGATGCTGCGCGAGCACGGCCAGATGTGGGCGCTGCTCGACGATCTGGTGCGCAGCCTCGACGACGGGATCGACGAGTGGGCCGACTCCGACGTGCCCCGGCTGTGCGCCGAGCTGATCTCGCTGGAGGAGCGGCACAACCCCAAGGAGGAACAGATCCTGTACCCGCAGGCGGACCGGGCCCTCTCGACCGAGGACCTCGCACGACTGCGGAGGTTCCTCGACTCCGGCGAAGTGCCGGAGGGATGGGTCTGCGAGCAGGCCCGTATCCCTCACTAGCCCGTGGTGGCCGGGCCGCTCCTGCCCTCCAGGTGCGCGATGCACAGGTCCGGCTCGACGAACGGGTCCAGCCGCTCGGTCTCGAGCGGCGCATCCAGCTCTTCCAGCATGCCGCGCATCAGTCCGAGGTGGATGCCGCAGACCACCTCCTGGTGGTGGCCGGCAGCCTCGCGGAAGGGGCAGTGGCGCAGCAGGATCTGGCGGCTACCGCCGGTGGTCCTGGCCTCGGGCGCGAACCCCAGCTCGTCCAGTGACGAGACGAGGTGCCGGGTCGCCGTAGCAGCATCGGTGTTCTCGTAGGGCCTGGGCCGGTCGGTCAGGAACCTGCCCCACTCCCGTCCGGCGGCCTGTGCGGCTCGTGCGGGTTGCGGCACCTGGGTGGCGACGAAGCTGGCCAGGATCTCTGCGAGCAGCTCGTACCGACGGGTGCCCGCCGGTGTTCCCCCGGGACGGGCGCGGTACAGCGTCCGTGGGCGTCCGGGACGTTCCCGCCGTTCGGGCTCGCGGTCGGTGAGGCCGGATTCGACGAGCCGGTCGAGGTGGAACCGGGCGGTGTTCACGTGCAGCCCGACCACGTCGGCCACCTCGGCGGCATCCATCGGCTGCCCCGCGTCCTGCAGGGTTGCCAGGACCCGGGAGCGGGTCTCGCCGCCGCCGTCGGGGCTTGGCGCCTCACCGGACATACCAACATTTTCCCATGTGTTTTCAGTGAAAGCCAGTCGCCCGGCCGCACCGGCGCCGCTTGCCTCCGGTGGGCGGCCGGTGTGGGCCCGTGGGCACTCGGCCTTGAGCCAGGTCACCAAGCGTTGATTTTCACCATCAAAACCGGTAAAAATGGTGTAGCCAGAAGATCCGGAGAAGCATGATGAGTCCCGCCACCCGCCACCTGGAGTTGATCAACCCACCCGCCGGGGGTCCGCGCGACCGCGTGGACCTCGTCGGGCTGGACTTCTACACCCGCCGTGACCGCCTGATGTCCTCGCTCCGCGACCTGCGACCCGGACAGGGACTGGAGCTGGCCTGCGAGCCCGGGGAGGACCTCAGCTGGCTCCGGTTCGAGATCGAGCACCGCGTGTCGGACCGTTACCGGTGGTCGTTGCCGCGCGAGATCGGGGAGGCCGCCCTGGTCGTGGTCTCTCGCCCCGGCGCCCCGACCGGACGGGACCTGCCGGTGACCGGGAGGACCCGATGAGAAGCCTGGGGATCGGTGGCCGCGGGCCGGTCGGACCGGCCCTCGTACGGCGCATCGAGACCGCCCTCGCCGACCTCGACACGGCTCGCGCCGAGCTCGCCGCGACCACGACGATGCCGTCCACCGTGGCGGAACGCCGGGCGGCCCACCTGCGGGTCCGCCGTGCCTTCGACCTCGCCGACAGCCTGTTGCGACAGGCGTCCGAGCAGGCGGCGTGTGCAGGCTCCTACCGTGCGGGCGCCTACATGGAGTGGTCCCGGTGGCGCCACCGGCTCAGCCAGCTCGACGTGGCGCGCCAGGCGCACCTGTTCGCCGAGCTGGACGACCCCTGCGTCGCCGAGCTCGGTTGGGTCCGTGCGGTGGACACCGGCATGGGCGGACCCGCGATCGGCGAGATGCAGCACGGAGACTCCAAGCCGCCGGGAACCCCGGCCCGCTACGGCCTCGACATGGACGAGGTCCATGCCGCCATGGACACCTGGCTCCTCCCAGAGCCGGCTTCCGGCCCCGAGGTCGTCGGTGACCGGCGCGAGCCCGTCGTCGAGGAGCCTACGGCGTCCGCGACGCCCGAGCTCTCCCTGGCATCCTGAAGCAGTCGCCCCTCGGGCCGGGTCACGGTGAGAGCAGCCCGGGTCTACGGCGCTGTGGTTCAGCTCCGGGCGAGGGCCCGTTCGAGCTCTGCCTTGCTCATCGTCGAGCGTCCCTTGATGCCGGCGCGCTTGGCGTCGTCGTACAGCTGGTCCTTGGTGCGACCGCGCGGTCCGGCCCGGTTGCCGGAGCGGAGCCCGCCGCGGCGGTTGGCCGAGATGTCGCGCGTGGAGGTCTTGCTGGGTTGCTTGCTCTCACCTGCACGGGCACGCTGCTTGTTGACCGTGCGCGCGGCGATCTCCTCGGCGCGGTCCGCGCCGGCGCCCCGCTTCTCCTGGCTGCGACGGATGTCCTGGTACTGCCGCTCTTCCTTCTTGGTCCAGGATCGCCGTGGCATGGAGCTCCTTCCTTGATGGCTCGGGTCAGTGGTCCTCGGCGTGGTACTTGGCGTCCATCTCGGAGAGGTTCATCTCCTCTTCGAGTGTCGGCCCCATGCGTTCGCGGACGTGGCGGAGGTCGTCCTTCTCCGCCGGGGAGATCCCCGTGTTGTCGAGGCCGTTCTCCCCTCGGGCTTCCTTCGGGCTCGCGGGACTCGACCCCCGGTCCTTCCCGGAGCGGTTGACCCGTCGGGCTGGTGGGGTCATCGGTCTGCTCCTTCCTGCTGGGCTGGCTCCTCGGTACCCGATTGGGTGCGCGCGATTCGTCATGCGCGGCTCGGGCGCGGGTACGCAGCAGGGATGGATGTCGCAGAGCTGCTGGAACGTCACGGCACCACCTACGCCGACCAGGCCGGGATCACGCTGCGGGACAAGCCGATGCCGCTGTTCCAGCTGCTGGTGCTGACCCAGCTGTCCTCGGCGCGGATCTCGGCCGACATCGCGGCCGCCTCCGCCCGGGAGGTCTTCCGCGCCGGCTGGCGCACACCCCGGCGGCTGCGGCAGGCGACGTGGCAGGAGCGGGTCGATGCGCTCGGTCGGGGCGGCTACCGGCGGTACGACGAGAGCACGGCGACCGCGCTGGGCGGGCTGGCCGACCAGGTGCTCGAGGACCTGCGCGGTGACCTGCGCCGGATCCGGCCGGGCGATGCCGGGGCGGCGGAGCTGGAGGACAGGCTGACCGGCTTCCCGCGGATCGGTCCGCAGGGCGCCCGGATCTTCTGCCGGGAGGTGCAGGACACCTGGCCGGAGGTCGCGCCGTACCTCGACGACGGCTGCCGCGATGCCGCGGGTCGACTCGGGCTGCCGCGCGACCCGCACCGGCTGGCGGACCGGGCACCAGGCGGCCGCGTGGCGGTGCTCGCCGCCGCTCTGACCCGCTACGCCCTCCAGAACCGGAGGCAGTGACGGTGTGACCACGAGGGTGGTCGCCACGGTGGTGCGCGTCAGCCGGCGTCGGCGATCCGCCGCTTGCAACCGTTGAACAGGTCCTCGAACGCGTCGCCCCCCAGCGATCCCTCCTTCGCCTGCTCGACCAGCTCGAGTCCGGTGGCCACCCGGGCTGCGGCGACGTCGGTCAGCTCGCCGGACAGCTCGCCGAACTCTTCGTGCTCCTCGTTCTCGGCGTGCTGGGCGACATCGCGGGACAGCCGCTCGAACCCGTTCTCGAACTTCTCGGAGTCGACCTCGAGCGACTCCAGCTTCGTGATGGCCTCCTCCGCCTTCGACTCCTCGTCGACCCTGGAGTCGGCCACCGACTCGTCCTCGGCCTGTCGGGTGGCGGGGTGCACGGTGCCCTGCTCGAGGGCTTCGTGTGCCGCGATGACCTGTCGTACCTTCGCGAACAGGTTCGCCCGCTCCTCGCCCTTCTCGTTGAGGACGCGCAGGAGCAGACCCTGGAGCTGCTCGTGCTGGTCCTTGAGCGCCGCGGTCAGCTCCTCCAGCGTGGTGATGGCTGCCATGTTCGCCTGGTCCTCCTGCCTGGGTGGTCCCGCGCCGGACGGCGCGGGTGCTGTAGGTACCCAGCCGTGGAGGTCGTAGACGGATGCCTCCGGCCGCGACCGGTACCGGGTCATCGCACGATCCCTGCACCGAGCGCCGCGACGCCGACGAGCACCCACGCGACGTAGTCGCCGACGTGCGAGCGGTGTACGGCGTGCAGCAGCCCCATCGGCCGGGCCACCACCCGCGGCGGCCGCCACCACAGCATCACCGCCGCCAGCAGGGCCACCAGCACCCACGGGGGTACGCCGAGCCCCAGCCGGTGCCGCGCCAGCGGGATGCCCCGCTCGGTCTCGGATGCTCCTCGTGGCTGCCGGCCTGCCTCGCTCCTGTGCCGAGATCGTCGCGCCGAGTCCCCACCACACCCGGCCCGCGACCCGGAGGACGGCGCCGGCGGTGACTACCCCGGAGAAGGCCGCCACCCGGACCAGCCAGCCCTGTCCGGCAAGGTCGGCCGCCTCGTCGAACGCCGGCGCCGACGAACCGGGGCGCCCGGTGCGGTGGCCGGAAGGCCCGCGCACCGGTGACGGCCAGCAGCGCACCCACCAAGCCCGTACCGACCGCGACCGCGATCTCGTCGGACCGCAGGTGGCCGGCCAGCATGAGCTCGAGCCCGCTCAGTCCGATCCACCAGAAGACGAGGGCTCTCACCTCGCAACCTCTGTCTCCTCCACACCCCCGTCCTGCCGGGGTGGTGTCGTCGAAGGGCTCCGCAATCGCGCCGCCTCACCACCCGCGGGCTCGATGAGGTCCAGCAGACGGTGCGCGCCGCACAGCCCTGGGTGTGCGTGGTGAGGCGTTGGTGACCGCTGTGGCGAAATGTCGAAATGTCGGTAGGTGCAGGCGTGGGCCCGCGCAATCCGGGCACTGACGCGGCAGGGCGGGTGCCAGGCGTCTGGCACTTCGATCCCAGGCCCCGGTGTTCGAATCCAGGAGCGCCGGGGCCGGCCACGGCCCGTGCCCGGGCGCGGGTCAGCAGGGCGGAAGCTGGCCGTCGCTCACGACCTGCTCGGCCACCACGCGCAGCTTGCGGTTGGCGTTCTCTGAGTACCGTCGCAGCACCGAGAAGGCCTGGCCGGCGTCCAGCTCGTAGCGGGCCATCAGGATGCCCTGGGCCTGACCGATCGTGGTGCGGCTCTCCACGGCGATGCGCAGGTGCTCGCGCTCCTGCACGGACAGCAGTGTCGCGGTGGCGTGGGTGGCGAAGACCCGGGCGTGGTCTCGGTCCTCGGCGTTGAACTCCCGGGTCCAGTGGGAGAACAGGTTCAGCGCGCCCAAGGAGCGCTCCCCGATCCGCAGCCGGGTCGCCAGCAGCGCCCCCAGACCGAGCGCTGCCGCCTTCGGCCCCCAGACCGGCCAGCGCGGGTCGCGGGCCAGGTCGTGGCAGACGAAGCTGTCCTCCTCCCAGACCGCCGCCACACACGGTCCCTCGCCCAGCTCGTACTGCAGATGATCGGCCTCGGTGACCACCGGCGCCGTGGGCGCGAGGGTTTCCAGCCTCCCCCGGGAGCGGAACACCGTCAGGCTGCCCTCGTCGGCCCCGACCGTCTGCACGGCCATGCCCACGATCGTCTCGGCGGTCTCGGTGAGGTCCCCCTCGGTGACCGCCAGTGCCGCCAGCTCGCGGATCTCATCGAGGATGGACGAGTCGTCGGTCACACCCCGAGGGATAGCACCGCTGCCGCCTCTTCGCCAGCCCGGGACCCCGTGTGGTGGACAGGTGTCCCCGGCACCGGGTGTGGGTACCGACCGTCCATGGCCCGGAAGGAGGACCAGGCCGGGGGAGGCCCGGACAGCACCGTGGTGCTCGATGTCGACGGCACCCTGGTCGACTCGACGTACCACCACGCGCTCGCCTGGCACCGTGGCCTGGACCACCTGGGCCAGACCGTGCCGTTGTGGCGGATCCACCACGCCATCGGGCTCGGTGGCGACCGGATCATCCCCCACCTGCTGGGTGGTGATTTCGAGAAGGAGCATGGCGACGAGGCACGAGAGCTGTGGCACCGGGCCTATGACCGCCTGGTCTACTCCACCTCGGCGCTGCCCGGGGCGGCAGAGCTGTTGCAGGAGCTGGAGCGTCGCGGAGTGACGATGGTGATGGCGACGTCCGGGGACCGGAAGTACACCGAGCACGCTCTCCACGTGCTCCAGGCCGGCGAGCTCATCGATGACGTGGTGACCTCGGACGACGTCCCCAGCAGCAAGCCCGCCCCGGACATGCTCGAGGCGGCACTGGAGTCGGTGGGCGGCAGCCGTGCCGTGGTGGTCGGTGACTCGTTGTGGGACGTGCAGTCCGCGCGCCGGGCTGGGCTGCCCATGGTCGCCGTCCTGACCGGTGGCATCAGCCGGCAGGAGCTGCTGGACGAGGGAGCCTGTCAGGTCTACGACGAGCCGGTCGACGTGCTCGAGGCCCTCGACGACGTCCTGGCCCTCGTCCCGGGGGCCCGGGAAGGCTGACACCACGGCCCGTGAGACCCGGGGGTGTCAGGCCGGTTGCCGTTCTTCACCCTGTAGCGCGCTGCGCAGGTCGCGCAGGATCCGGGTGAGCAGCCGCGAGACCTGCATCTGGGTGACGCCGATCTCCTGACCGATCTTCTGCTGGGTGCAGCCCCGGAAGTAGCGCAGCTCGAGGATCCTGCGGTCCCGGGCGCCGAGCCGCCGGATCACCGGGGCGAGCATGACCCTGGCCTCGGTGGTGTCGTAGCCGCGCTCCTCCTCGCCCTGGTGGTCGGCCAGGACGGTGTCGCTGCCGGCGGTGGGTGCGTCCAGGGAGCTGGGCGAGAAGCAGCCGTCGGCGGAGCAGGCCTCGAGCACGTCGCTGAGGTCGACGCCGATGTGCTCGGCGACCTCCGCCGGCTTCGCGGGACGGTGCAGCACCTGGGCCAGGTCGTCCTCGGCGGCCCAGACCTGCGGCTGCAGCTCCTGGATCCGGCGGGGTGGCCGCACGGCCCAGCCGGCGTCGCGGAAGTGGCGGCGCAGCTCGCCCCGGATCGTCGGGACGGCGTACCGGAGGAACTCGCGGTTGCCGTCACCGGGCTGGAAGCCGCGCACGGCCTTGACCAGGCCGAGGTAGGCGACCTGATGCAGGTCGTCCAGCGGAATGCTCCGGTCGCGGTAGCGGCTGGCCAGCTGGCGGGCCAGCGGCAGGTTCAGCCGGATCGCGTCCTCCTCCAGCGCCCGTTCGCGCGCCGGAGATGACTGACGCGCTCGGCGCAGCAGGAGGGTGGTCTGACGGTTGCGTGCCGAGCTCGGGCTCGACGATGTTGCAGTGTGCGAAGTCACGGGGGAAACACCCGTTCCATGTCATTCGCGTCCGCGTGGCAATGGTCTCAGCCACGTTCGGGAAATGAAGGGACAAGGACTGGGTCCCTTCGTTCCGACTGTATACCCCCGGTCGCGCACGAGCATGCAGGGTGGGCCACGCCCGATCGGCAGCCCGGCAATCTGCTGTCGCACGCCGACGAGACCTCCGACCCGGGACCACGCGCGACACGCGCGCCGAAATGTCCCCGGCATCGACGGCTCCCTCGACCTCGTACAGCGGTCGACAAGCCGGACCGGCCCCGCCGGGCGACCGGGCAGCCCAACAGGTTCTCAGACCCGTGCGATCAGGCGCTGCAGCATCGGGATGCTGGGGAAGCGGTCCGTGCGCAGCCGGTCCTGCAGGAACACCGCGCCGGGGTCCGGCCGCAGCTGTGAGCAACGCAGGCCTCGTTTGTGGCTCCCGCTCGCCTGCGCCCCCGGTAGGATTCGAACCTACGCTCCCGCCTCCGGAGGGCGGTGCTCTATCCCCTGAGCTACGGGGGCCGGACCAGTGACCCGTGGTGCGCAGGTGAGGCTACCCCAGCCCGGGGCGTCACACGAATCGGCCGCCCCGACCACTGCGACGCGGGGCTCGGCGTCCGCCGCGCTCCCGAGCGCTGAAACCGGTTCGGAGGGGTACGCCGTGCGCGGATACGCTGGGCCGCGTGACCCCGGAGCAGCTGTCCGCCGCGATCGTGTCCGTGCTCGGCGCACTCGTCGAGGACGGCCGTGTCGCGCTGCCCGACGGTGTCCCGCCGAGGGTGACGGTGGAGCGCCCCCGCAACCGGGAGCACGGCGACTACGCGACCAACGTGGCGCTGCAGCTCTCGAAGCGGGCCGGGATGGCGCCGCGCGAGCTCGCCCAGCTCCTGGCCGACGGGCTCGTGGAGGAGGAAGGCGTGGCGAGGGCCGAGATCGCCGGGCCCGGGTTCCTGAACATCACCGTGGCGGCCGGATCCCAGGGCCGGGTCGCTGCGGACGTCGTCGCGGCCGGGCCGGCGTACGGCCGTAGCCGGGCACTGGTCGGCACGAAGTTCGACGTGGAGTTCATCTCCGCCAACCCGACCGGGCCGCTTCACCTCGGCCACACCCGCTGGGCGGCGGTCGGCGACGCGCTCGCCCGGGTGCTCGAGGCCGCCGGCGCCTCGGTGACCCGCGAGTTCTACATCAATGACCGCGGCAACCAGATGAACCTCTTCGGTGCGTCGATCGCAGCGGTTGCCGAGGGAGGCGAGGTGCCCGAGGACGGCTACCACGGTGAGTACATCGCGGAGCTGGCCCGCCGGGTGGTCGCGGAGAACCCCGGGATCCTCGACCTTCCCGATGACGAGCGGCTGGCCGCCTTCCGGGAAGGGGGCTACCGCATCCAGCTGGACGAGCAGCGCGCGCAGCTCGACGCCTTCCGGACCCACTTCGACGTGTGGTTCTCCGAGCGCTCCCTGCACGAGGGCGCGGTCGATGCCAACCTCGAGAAGCTCCGCGACCAGGGACACCTCTTCGACGCCGACGGCGCCCTGTGGATGCGCACCACCGACGCGGGCGACGACAAGGATCGGGTGCTGATCCGGTCCGACGGGTCGCTGACCTACTTCGCCTCCGACACCGCCTACTACCTCGACAAGCGCAACCGCGGGTTCGACGTGTGCATCTACCTGCTCGGCGCCGACCACCACGGGTACGTCGGCCGGCTCAGGGCCATGGCCGCCTGCGCCGGTGACGACCCGTCGTACAACATCGAGGTGCTGATCGGCCAGCTGGTGAAGATCCTCCAGGACGGCAGGGAGCTGAGGCTGTCCAAGCGGGCCGGCACCATCGTGACCCTGCAGGAGCTGCTCGACCTGATCGGCGTGGACGCGCTGCGCTACACCCTGGCGCGCTACCCGAGCGACTCGCCGCTGACCCTCGACGTCGCCGAGATCACCCGACAGGCGAGCGACAACCCGGTGTTCTACGTCCAGTACGCCCACGCACGGGTCTCCTCGATCCTGCGCAACGCCGCCGACCTCGGGCTGGAGCCGGGCGGCGAACCGGCGCTGCTCACCCACGACAAGGAGGGTGAGCTGCTCCGGGCACTCGCCGAGTTCCCCCGGGTCGTGGCCGGGGCCGCGCAGCTGCGCGAGCCGCACCGGGTGGCCCGCTACCTCGAGGAGACCGCGGCCGCGTACCACCGTTTCTACGACAGCTGCCGGGTGCTCCCGATGGGCGACGAGGAGCCGAGCGCCCTGCACCGCGCCCGGCTGCAGCTCGTCGACGCCACCCGGATCGTGCTGGCCAACGGCCTCGACCTGCTTGGCGTGAGTGCCCCGGAGCGGATGTGAGCGCGCCGTCCCGCACGCGCCATACCGGGAGGCGTGGATGAGGGCCCACGAAGCCGGCTGGGCGCATGCCGCGGTCTCGATCAGCGGTCCGTCGTGGCTGCGGGAGCCCAGCGACCCCAACGCGCTGGTGCCGCACCTGTGGTCGCTGACCGCCCGCAAGGTGGGTGGGGTGCTCGAGATCGGCGGCGTCCGGGTCACCGACCTGGTCGCCGAGCACGGCTCGCCGGCGTACGTCCTCGACGAGGCCGACTTCCGCTCGCGCGCCCGGGCCTTCCGGCAGGCCTTCGCAGACTACGAGGTGTTCTACGCCGGCAAGGCCTTCCTGTGTACGACGGTGGCGCGCTGGGTCGCCGAGGAAGGGCTCAGCCTCGACGTGTGCACCGGCGGTGAGCTGAGCGTCGCGGAGCGGGCCGGGTTCCCGATGGAGCGGGTCGGCTTCCACGGCAACAACAAGGGCTACGCCGAGCTGGAGCGGGCCGTCGAGCTGGGAGTGGGCCGGGTCATCGTGGACTCCTTCCACGAGATCCAGCGGCTCGCGGACCTCACCCGGGAGCTCGGCCGGACCGCCCGGGTGATGGTGCGGGTGACCGCGGGCGTGGAGGCACACACCCACGAGTACATCGCCACCGCGCACGAGGACCAGAAGTTCGGCTTCTCGATCAGTGGCGGCGACGCGATGGAGGCGGTCCGGGAGATCGTCGCCGAGCCCGGCCTGGAGCTGATCGGCCTGCACTCCCACATCGGCTCGCAGATCTTCGACTCCTCCGGCTTCGAGGTGGCCGCGCGCCGGGTGCTGGCGCTGCACCGGCAGGTCTCCGACGAGCTCGGGGTGGCGCTGCCGGAGATGGACCTCGGTGGCGGGTTCGGGATCGCCTACACCACCAAGGACGACCCCTCCGACGCCGGCCGGCTGGCCACGGAGATGACCAGGATCGTCACCGACGAGGCCCACGCCCGCGGTGTCGACGTACCCCGGCTGAGCATCGAGCCCGGCCGGGCCATCGCGGGGCCCTCGACGTGCACCGTCTACGAGGTCGGCACCGTCAAGGCCGTCGAGCTGGACGGCGGCGCGGTGCGCACCTACGTCTCCGTCGACGGCGGGATGAGCGACAACATCCGCACCGCGCTGTACGACGCCGACTACTCCACCACCCTGGCCGGTCGGCACTCGGATGCGCCGCCCCTGCTGTCGCGGGTGGTCGGCAAGCACTGCGAGGCCGGCGACATCATCGTCAAGGACGAGTTCCTGCCCGGGGACGTCGCTGCCGGCGACCTGGTCGCGGTGCCGGGGACCGGCGCCTACTGTCGCTCGATGGCCAGCAACTACAACCACCTGCCCCGCCCGCCGGTGGTCGCGGTCCGGGACGGTCGCGCGCAGCTGTTGGTACGCCGCGAGAGCGAGGACGACCTGCTGCGCACCGACGTCGGTGCGGGTGACCCCGCGTGAGCACCGGGAAGCCCGTCCGCGTGGCCCTGCTGGGCTGCGGGGTG
Source organism: Marmoricola sp. (assembly GCA_050699415.1). Taxonomy (GTDB): domain Bacteria; phylum Actinomycetota; class Actinomycetes; order Propionibacteriales; family Nocardioidaceae; genus Marmoricola. The sequence continues at coordinate 4,122 of JBOHDO010000161.1, read as the reverse complement.
GTGGGTTCGCAGGTAGCCCGGTTGCTCACCGAGCAGGCAGGCGACCTCGAGGCCCGGGTCGGTGCGCCGGTGGAGCTGGCCGGTGTCGCCGTACGCCGCCTGGGCATCGAGCGCGGCGTCGAGCTGCCCGCGGAGCTGTTCACCACCGACGCCGAGGACCTGGTCAGCCGTGACGACGTCGACGTCGTGGTCGAGCTGATCGGCGGGATCGAACCGGCCCGGAGCCTGGTGCTGCGTGCTCTCGAGCACGGCGCCAGCGTGGTCTCGGCCAACAAGGCCCTGCTGGCCGAGGACGGCGCCACCTTGTTCGGCGCCGCGGAGAAGGCCGACCGCGACCTGTTCTACGAGGCGGCGGTGGCCGGCGCCATCCCGATCCTGCGGCCGTTGCGGGAGTCGCTGGCCGGCGACCGGGTCACCCGCGTGCTTGGCATCGTCAACGGCACCACGAACTTCATCCTCGACCGGATGGACTCCCTGGGCTCGGGCTTCAGCGAGGCGCTGGAGGAGGCCCAGGAGCTCGGGTACGCCGAGGCAGACCCCACCGCGGACGTCGAGGGGTTCGACGCGGCGGCCAAGGCCGCAATCCTCGCCAGCCTGGCCTTCCACAGCCGGGTGACCGCGGCCGACGTGCACCGCGAGGGGATCGTGGAGGTCAGCGCCAGCGACGTCGCCTCGGCCCGCGAGATGGGTTGCGTGGTCAAGCTGCTCGCGATCTGCAGCCTCGAGGACGGCCCGGACGGCCCGGCCGTCTCGGCCCGGGTGCACCCGGCGATGATCCCGCGCTCGCACCCGCTGGCCAGCGTGCGGGAGGCCTACAACGCGGTGTTCGTGGAGAGCCAGGCCGCCGGCCAGCTGATGTTCTACGGACCGGGCGCGGGCGGAGCGCCGACCGCGAGCGCAGTGCTCGGTGACCTGGTCACGGTGGGCCGCAACCGGGTCGCCGGGGTGCGCGGCTCCGGGGAGTCCGCGTACGCCGACCTGCCGGTGCTCCCGATGGGACGGACCCGTACTCGTTACCACGTGCAGCTCGACGTCGACGACAAGGCCGGCGTCCTCGCCGCAGTCGCCCAGGCGTTCGCCGAGCACGACGTGTCGATCCAGACCGTGCGGCAGGAGGGGCGGGACGACGACGCCCAGCTGGTGGTCGTCTCGCACGCGGCCAGCGACGCCGACCTCGCCGCGACGGTGGCGTCGCTGTACGACATGGCCTACGTGCGCGACGTGTCCTCGGTGATGCGGGTCGAGGGGATCCCCGAATGACCACCCACCAGTGGCGCGGGGTGATCACCGAGTACCGCGACCACCTCGACCTGCCCGCCGGGACGCCGACGATCACACTCGGCGAGGGCGGCACGCCGCTGGTGTCCTCGGGCTGGCTCTCCGGCCTGCTCGGGGCCGAGGTCTGGCTGAAGGTCGAGGGGAACAACCCCACCGGCTCGTTCAAGGACCGCGGCATGACCGTGGCGCTCTCGGTCGCGGTCGGCCAGGGGGCCGAGGCTGTCGTGTGCGCGTCGACCGGCAACACCTCGGCCTCGATGGCGGCGTACGCCGCGCGGGCCGGGATCAAGCCGCTGGTGCTGGTGCCGCAGGGCAAGATCGCCGCCGGCAAGCTGGCACAGGCGATCGTGCACGGCGGCCAGGTGATCATGGTGCGCGGCAACTTCGACGACTGCCTGCGGCTGTCGCGCGGGCTTGCCGAGGACTACCCGGTCGTGCTGGTCAACTCGGTGAACCCGATGCGCCTGGAGGGGCAGAAGACCGCGTCCTTCGAGGTCGTGGACTCTCTCGGCGACGCACCGGACGTGCACGTGCTGCCGACCGGCAACGCCGGCAACATCTCGGCGTACTGGAAGGGCTACGTGGAGTACGCCGCATCGGGCCGTGCCACACGACGTCCGGTGATGCGGGGGTGGCAGGCGGCCGGGGCCGCGCCGCTGGTCGACGGCGCACCGGTGGCCGACCCCGAGACGGTCGCCTCGGCGATCCGGATCGGCAACCCCGCGTCGTGGCGCCTGGCCGTCGCCGCGGCCGAGGAGTCGGGCGGGATGTTCCGCAAGGCGACCGATGAGCAGATCCTGGCCGCGCAGCGCGAGCTCGCCTCGCGGGACGGTGTCTTCGTCGAGCCTGCCTCAGCGGCCGGTGTGGCGGGCCTGCTGCTCGAGTACGCCGAGGGCGTGGACCACCGTGGCCGTCGTGTCGTGGTGACCGTGACCGGTCACGGACTCAAGGACATCGACACCGCACTGTCGGGCTTCACCGACCTGGTCGACACCGTCTGCGACCCGGATGTCGGCTCGGCCGCAGCCGCTGCGGGACTGGCCTGATGGGCCTCGTCGACGGACGGGTCACCGTCGAGGTGCCCGCCACCAGTGCCAACCTCGGACCCGGTTATGACTGCCTCGGTCTGGCCCTGGACCTGCACGACCGGCTCACCGCGGCCGTGACCGACAGCGGCCTCACGGTCCGGGTCGGGGGCGAGGGCGCGGACCAGGTCTCCCGAGATGCCGGGCACCTGGTCGTCCGCGCCATGCGCGAGGCCTTCGCAGCCCTGGGGGAGCACCCTCCGGGACTCTCCCTGGACTGCGTGAACGCGATCCCGCACAGTCGCGGGCTGGGCTCGTCCTCCGCCGCCATCGTGGGGGGAGTCGTGCTGGCCCGCGCCCTGGTCATCGGTGGGACCGAGCGGCTGGACGACGACGATGCCCTGGCGCTGGCGACCCGGCTGGAGGGCCACCCCGACAACGTGGCACCGGCGCTGCTGGGGGGTCTGGCCATCTGTGGTTGCTCGGGCGGGGACGTCTGGGCGCACCGGACCGTGGTGGCCCCCGGCATCGGTGCGGTCGCGTTCGTCCCGCCCCACGGGCTGAACACCGGCCAGGCCCGGGGGATGCTGCCCGACATCGTTCCCCACCACGAGGCCGCCGCGAACACAGCGCGCGCGGCACTGCTGGTGGCGGCTCTGGCCGGCGCGCCGGAGCAGCTGTGGCGCGCCACCGAGGACTTCCTGCACCAGCGCTACCGCGGCCCCGCGATGCCGGAGTCGCTGGACCTGGTGGCGGCCCTCCGGGCGGACGGCGTACCTGCGGTGGTGTCGGGAGCCGGCCCCACTGTGCTCGCCTTCGCCGGGGAGTCCGCCCACTTGCCTGCGGCAGAGGAGCTGGTGGCCCGGTGCCCGGAGACCTGGCGGGCGCTCTCGCTCGCCGTCGAGCAGCGCGGCGCGCGGGTCCGCTGAGCGGGATCAGGCCGGAACATCCCGGGGTTGACCTTGATGAGACCCCGGACGTCCGTCGGTGTTATGGTCGGGAAAGCGCGCCGCGGGACATCCGGGCGACGGAGTGGATCCGGCGGGCGCCATCTCTCCCTCGAACCCACCGAGTGTTCGCCCCAGGTGCGTGAGCAGCTCGGGTCCGGGGGCATCACACATCGACAGGCCAGGCTTGTCATCAGGCTCGAGACGTGGGAAGGACCTCACGTGACCGAAACCACCGAAACCCCCACCGCCGGCGGCACGGCCGGCAGCGCCCGCACCAGGGGCGGGGGGCTCAGCTCCAAGCTGCTGCCCGAGCTGCGGCAGATTGCCTCCGGGCTGGGGATCAAGACCAACGGCAAGAAGAAGGCCGACCTGGTTGCGGCGATCCGGGCTGCGCAGTCCGGAGCCGGAAGCAGTGGCTCCGGTTCGAGGCGGCCCGAGGGGCAGTCACCCAAGCAGGCCGACACCGACCGCTCCCCGGCGGAGGGACGCCGGCCCACGCAGCAGGACCGCGGTGGCGACCAGCAGCCCGGGAGCCGCGAGCAGCAGCCGGACCGGAAGCGCGAGGGCAAGCAACAAGACCGCTCCGGCCAGGGCAGTCAGGGCAGTCAGGGCAGCCAGGGCCGGCAGGACCGGCAGGACAACCAGGGCCAGAAGAACAACCAGGGCCAGGGGCAGAACCAGGGGCAGAACCAGGGGCCGGGCAGCAACAACCGCTCCGACGACGGCAGCAACCGCCGCAACCGGCTGCGTCGCGGCCGCGACCGCACCCAGGGCAGCCGGAGCCGCAACGAGCCCGACCTGAACATCCTCGAGGACGACGTGCTCACTCCGGCCGCCGGCATCCTCGACGTACTCGAGAACTACGCGTT
>JBOHDO010000160.1:0-28823 GCA_050699415.1 Marmoricola sp. | reverse complement strand
ACGGGAGCCCGTTCGGCCAACGACAGTCCGCTTCGGTCACGATGGGGTCTCAGCCCTCGGGGGCCTCGTCGTCCCGCCCGGCCGGTGCCTGGACGGGTGCGGTGACCGTGATCCGCCGCGGCTCGGTGCCGGCGTACAGGCCGGCGACCCGGACGCTCAGCACGCCGGCGTCGTACGACGCGCTCACCGCGTCGGCGACGACATGGCGGGGCAGCCCGAAGCTGCGCTCGAAGCGGCCGTAGCGGATCTCCCGCAGCCGTCGGCCCTCGGCGTCCTCGGTGTGCTCGTCACGGCGCTCGTCACGGCGCTCGCCGCGCACGACCAGCCGCCCCTCGGCCAGCTCGACGTCGACGTCGTCGGCGTCGATGCCGGGGACCTCCAGCCGGACCACGGCGTCGTCACCGTCGCGGATGGTCTCGGCGGACGGGGTGAACCCGGCCCGGCCGGCGGAGCCGGTGCCGGCAGCCGGCCCGAACGTGCTGCGCACCAGCGCGTCGAACTCGCGGAAGAACGGATTCCGACGGGTGTAGGGGGACAGTGTGTTCATGGGTGCCTCCTGGCTGCTCTGGTCGGCCCACCGCGGGCCGCTGCCTCGCCCATGACCTGAGTCGAAACGACTCTATTTCCCTGCGTGCTGGTCGGCCAGTTCGCTGGTGGCGAACACGGCGGCCGTAGGGTCGGCGCATGGTCACGGTCACCGGCGTGGGCTCGCTGCCCGGCAGCGACGTTCGCGAGGCTGTCCGCGTGGTCCTCGGGGAGCTGCCGGAGCTGCCGTACCTGCCCGAGCTGCCCGCGCGGGGGCCGGCCGCGGCGATGACCGGCCGCACGCTGGCGCTGGTCCCCGAGCTCGGGTTCGACCTGCAGCCCGCGGGGTGGCGGCTCACCGGTGGCGGGTCCGGGTCCGCCGGGGTCGACCACCGTCGGGCCCGGTCGCTGCTCGGCCAGGACCTGGACGCGCTGGAGGAGCTCGCCGAGGGGTGCGCCGGTCCGCTGAAGCTGCAGGTGGCCGGGCCGTGGACGCTGGCGGCCACCGTCGAGCGGCCCCGGGGTGACCGGGTGCTGGCCGACGTGGGCGCTCGCCGGGAGCTGGCCCAGGCACTCGCGCTCGGGGTGGCCGAGCACGTCGCCGACGTACGTCGCCGGGTCCCCGGCGCGGTGGTGCTGCTGCAGCTCGACGAGCCCGCGCTGCCGGCGGTGCTCGCCGGGCAGGTGCCGACCGCCTCGGGCTTCCACCGGCACCGGTCGGTCGACCCCCCGCAGGCCTCGGCGGCGCTCGAGGAGGTGCTCGGCGCGGCTGCGGACGCGGGGGCCGAGCCGCTGGCCCACTGCTGCGCGGCCGACGTACCGGTCGGGCTGCTGCGCGGCGCCGGTGCCCGGGGCGTGTCGCTGGACGCCACCGCGCTGTCGCCCGCGGCGTACGACGCGATCGGAGAGGCCCTGGACGCCGGCGACCGCCTGCTGCTCGGGGTGGTTCCCGCCGTGGACCCCGACCCCACGCCCACCACCGGGGCCGTGGTCGACCGGGTCCAGCGGCTGCTGGACATGCTCGGGCACGACCCCGCGGAGGTGTCCGGCCAGATCGTGCTGACGCCGGCCTGTGGCCTGGCCGGCGCCGGCGCGGCGTACGCCCGGGAGGTGTTCAAGACCCTGCGCGAGGCCGCCACCGCCTTCCCGGCCTCCTGACCGGGCGGGCCCTCCCGGTCGCGGTTCAGCCGACCGTGGCTGACTCCGCCGGTCCGTCCTCGGCGAGCTCCCGGTGGCTCACGCTGAGGAAGATCCACACCACCGCCGAGGCGACCCAGATCATCACCGCGCCCGCGAGGAACGCCTGGGTGCTGCCCTGGGTGAAGGCGCCCTGGTAGACCACCTCGTGCACCCGGGCGAGCTGGTGCGGCCCGGGCGCCGGTCCTCCCGAGCCGGCCAGCGCGTGCACGCCGGCCGCCAGCGAGTCGGCCTTCCGGGTCATGAAGTGCACCGCCACCGTCGAGAGCGTGGCCAGGCCGAGCGCACCGCCGACCTGCTGCATGGTGTTGAGCACGCCGGAACCCGCCCCGGAGTCGCGCGCCTGCACGCCGTGGACGGCGGCCAGGGTCATCGGCACGAACGTCGCCCCCATGCCCAGCGCCATCACCACGATCCAGGGGAACAGGTCGGTCCAGTAGTTGACCGAGGCGCCGAGCTGCCCGCCGTGCCCGGCGACGCGGAGCAGGTGCTCGGGGGAGAGGTCCACCGAGATCCGGTGGAACATGTACAGCGCGACCCCGGACAGCAGTGTGCCGATCCCGGCGATCCAGCGCGGGTCCACCCGGCTCAGCAGCCGCGAGGAGACCGTGGCGGCGACCACGATGCCGACGCTGAACGGCAGGAACGCCACGCCGGCCCGCAGCGGGCTGTAGCCGACCACGTCCTGCACGAACTGGGACAGGAAGAAGAACATCGCGAACATCGCGGCCGGGACCATCATCATCGTGATGAACGCGGTCGCCCGGGTGCGGTTGCGCAGGATCCGCAACGGCAGCAGCGGGTGCTCCACGCGGCGCTCGATCGCGACGAACAGGGCCAGCAGCCCGAGGCCGACCAGCACGGAGACCAGCGTCTGCGGCGCGGTCCACTGGGTGTGGCCGGCGGCGTCGGTGGTGCCGGCGTGGGTGATGCCGTAGACCAGCGCGACCAGGCCGACGGTGCCGGTCAGCGCGCCCGGGAGGTCGAGCTCTCCGGGGTGGGACTCGCTCTCGCCCAGCAGCCGTGGGGCGAGGTACGCCGCGAGCAGGCCGATCGGCACGTTGATCAGGAAGGTGAGCCGCCAGCCGTCGATCCCCAGGCCCAGCAGGTGCGGGTACAGGCCGGTCAGCCAGCCGCCCAGGATCAGGCCGACGGCGGCGCCGGCGCCCGACATCGCGGCGTACACCGAGAACGCCCGGCTGCGCTGCGGGCCGGCGGGGAAGGTGGTGGTGATCAGGGCCAGCGCCGTGGGGGAGGCGATGGCCGCGCCCAGGCCCTGCAGGCCCCGCGAGCCCAGCAGCATCACCTCGTTCTGGGCGAGCCCGCCGAGCCCGGAGGCGATCGCGAAGATGGTCACGCCGACCATGAAGATCCGGCGGCGACCATAGAGGTCGCCGAGCCGGCCGCCGAGCAGCAGCAGCCCGCCGAACGCCAGCGCGTAGCCGGTGACCACCCACTGCAGGTTCGACTCCGCGATGCCCAGGTCGGTCTTGATGAACGGCAGCGCGATGTTGGCGATGGTGCTGTCGAGCACCACCATCAGCTGGGCCACCGAGATGAGCGCGAGCGCCCAACCCAGGTGCCGGTGCCGTCCGGCCGGCGCGGACGGCCGGGTCGTGGTGAGTGTCTGGCTCATGCGCGGGTATTCCCTCCCGGCGTCGGCTTCGACGCGTTCCTGGCGGGGGCGAGGACGGCGGGCAGGATCAGGTGGTCGATCACCCGCTCGATGGTGCGGTCGTCGGGCGGGGAGCCCATGACGTACATCCGGTGCAGGCACACCCCGGCGAGCGCGGGCGCGATGATCTCCAGGTCGGCGTCCTCGGCGACCTCCCCGCGGGCGAGCGCGCGGGCGTAGATGCCCTGCGAGATCGCCAGCTTGGGTGCGATGAACTGCTCGCGGAAGGCCTCGGCGAAGTCCTCGTCGGTGGTGACGGCGGTGATCACCGCGCCCATCACGCCGCTGGTCCGGGGGCTGGCCAGGCCCGTGTTCCCGCAGAACGCGGCCATCAGGTCGCCTCGCAGGCTGCCGGTGTCGGGGTCATGCGGCTCGGGCATGTCCTTGGCCCGCATCAGCGACTCGATCACCAGCTCCGGCTTGGACTCCCAGCGTCGGTAGAGGGTCGCCTTGGAGGCGTGCGCCTGCCGGGCGACGGCGTCCATGGTGAGTCGGTCGTACCCGACCTCGACGAGCAGGTCGACGGTGGCCTCGAGGATCTCGTCCTCGCGCTCCCCCTCGACCCGGGGCCGTTCGTGCGGTGCCATCGCCGTCGTCCTCTCACACAGATGAAACGAAACCGTTTCGTTCCATCGCTACTGTAGGCAATGCCTCGGCACCAGGCAAACCGGGGGTCGGCGCGGTCGGGCAGGATGGGGCCGTGGCCGAAGCAATCGAGGATGCGCCCGCGGACGATCTGCAGGAGCACCGCCTCCTCGGGGAGCAGGTCGAGGACGCCCGCTGGCGGTACTACGTGCTGGACGACCCCACGCTGTCCGACGCCGAGTTCGACCGGCTGATGCGCCGGCTCGAGGAGCTGGAGCAGCGTCACCCCGAGCTGCGTACGCCGGACTCGCCGACCCAGAAGGTCGGAGGGGCGGTCTCGACGCTGTTCACCGCGGTCGACCACCTCGAGCCGATGCAGAGCCTCGACAACGCGTTCAGCGTCGAGGAGCTGGAGACCTGGTCGGCCCGGATCGCCCGGGACGGCGTGGTCGACCCGGCGCTGCTGTGCGAGCTCAAGGTCGACGGGCTGGCGATCAACCTGCTCTACGAGGACGGCCGGCTGGTGCGGGCGCTGACCCGCGGCGACGGGCGCACCGGCGAGGACGTCACCCCGAACGTGAAGACCGTCGACGCGGTGCCGCACCGGCTCGCCCGCAACGCCGACTTCGCCATCCCCGAGCTGCTCGAGGTGCGTGGCGAGGTCTTCCTGCCGGTGGTGGCCTTCGAGCAGCTCAACGTCGCGATGGGCGAGGCCGGCAAGCCGGTGTTCGCCAACCCTCGCAACGCGGCGGCGGGCTCGCTGCGGCAGAAGGACCCGCGGGTGACCGCCACCCGCGCGCTGGGCATGGTGTGCCACGGGATCGGGGCCCGCCGCGGCTTCGAGCCGAAGGCCCAGTCCCAGGCGTACGACGCGCTGGCGGCCTGGGGACTGCCGGTCTCCGACCGGGTGCGCGTGGTGGCCGACCTGGCCGCGGCCGAGGAGTTCATCGCCCACTACGGCGAGCAGCGGCACGGGGTCGAGCACGAGATCGACGGCGTGGTGCTCAAGGTCGACGAGGTCACCCTGCAGCGCCGGCTCGGCTCGACCTCGCGCGCGCCGCGCTGGGCGATCGCGTTCAAGTACCCCCCGGAGGAGGTCAACGCGAAGCTGCTCGCCATCGAGGTCAACACCGGCCGCACCGGGCGGGTGACGCCGTTCGGTCGCATGGAGCCGACCAAGGTGGCCGGCTCGACCGTGGAGATGGCCACGCTGCACAACGCCCACGAGGTGCACCGCAAGGACGTCCGGCCCGGCGACACCGTGGTGCTGCGCAAGGCCGGCGACGTGATCCCCGAGATCGTCGGCCCGGTGCTCGGGCTGCGGCCCGAGGGCCTGGCCGAGTGGGAGATGCCGACCGCCTGTCCGTCGTGCGGCACCACCTTGGTGCAGGAGCGCGAGGGCGACAAGGACCTCCGCTGTCCCAACCACCGGGAGTGTCCGGCCCAGGTGCGCGAGCGGCTGTTCCACGTGGCCTCCCGGGGCGCCTTCGACATCGAGGGCCTCGGCTACGAGGCCGCGGTCGCCCTGCTCGACACCGGGGTGGTCGTCGACGAGGGCGACGTGTTCGCGCTCGACGAGCCGGGGCTGCTGCGCGCCGGTTTCACCCGGGCACCGCAGAAGGACGAGGACGGCCCGCAGCTCAATGCCAACGGCCACAAGCTGCTGGAGAACCTCGACCGGGCGAAGCAGCAGCCGCTGTGGCGGGTGCTGGTGGCGCTGTCCGTCCGGCACGTCGGGCCGACGGCCGCGCGGGCACTGGCCACCCAGTTCGGCTCGATGGACACGATCCGGTCCGCCTCGCTGGAGCAGCTGGCCGCGGCCGACGGCGTGGGTCCGACCATCGCCGAGTCGGTCCGCTCCTGGTTCGATGCGCCCGACGCCGGCTGGCACGGCGGGATCGTCGACACGTGGGCCGCCGCCGGCGTACGCATGGCGGACGAGCGGGACGCCTCGTCGCCGCGCACGCTGGAGGGCCTGACCCTGGTGGTCACCGGCTCGTTGCAGGGCTACAGCCGGGACTCGGTCAAGGAGGCGATCCTCACCCGGGGCGGCAGGGCCTCCGGGTCGGTGTCGAAGAAGACCGACTACGTCGTGGCGGGAGACAACCCCGGGTCCAAGGCCGACAAGGCCGAACAGCTCGGCGTGCCGATCCTCGACGAGGACGGGTTCGAGCAGCTGCTCCGTGGTGGTCCGTCAGCCCTGTGACGGCCGGGCCAGCGCGTGCTCGACCAGCCGGGCGACCGCGACCTGTTCGTTCCCGAACGGGTGGTACGCCGCGGCACGGTTGGGGTCGGCGAACGCGCCCTCGATCCACGGGTGATCCGAACAGATGTCGTGGCCCCGGCTTGCCGGCCACGGGTCCACCCAGGTGGTGCCGGTGGTGTGGGCGGCCCGGCGCAGCGCACGGTCGAGGGTGTGCAGCACCTGGTTGACGTAGGCGTAGTCGCCCGTCGCCAGCGGAAGGGCCTTGCAGGTGCCGTGCGCCGGCGCGAGCCGGGGGTAGCCGACCAGCACCACCCGTGCGTGGGGGGAGCGACGGTGCACCTGGCGCAGCAGCGAGGCCACCCGCCCGCCGACCGCCGGGATCGCGGAGAGCAGCTTGTCGGGGCCGTGCGCCCGCATCAGCTTCCGGCACGGAGCCCCGTGCCGGGTCACCGTGGCCATTCCCTGGCACACGCCCATCACCGTCTTGGCGATGCCGGCGTCGTTGGCGCCGATGCCGACCGTGACCAGGTCGGTGTCCTTGCGCAGCGCGGTGAACTGGGGCGGCGCGTCGGTCTTCGGCTGGGGCGAGGTCAGGTTGGCGGTCTTGGCGCCCCCGCAGCTGCGGTCGGCGAAGTCGGCGATGCGCAGCGAGCGCGCGACCAGCGACGGGTAGTTGTGGTCGGAGCGGTAGCAGGAGTCCTGCACCATCACCGGGACGTACGGCGCCGAGGTGTAGGAGTCCCCGAGCGCGACGTAGTGGTGGAAGCGGCCGACCAGCTGTGCCGGCGGTGTCAGCTTCTGCTGGTGGGGCGGCGGGTGCTGCACCCGGCCGCAGGACACCAGCCCGGTGAGGAGCAGCACGAGCAGCAGCAGCCGCAGCGGGCGGCGTACGCGGTGGCTCATGGTGGCTTCCCCGTCTCGGGACCGGTGGACCACCGCCGAGGGTAGACGACGGGGTCAGCGCAGCCGCGAGACGACCAGCCGCGCGACCGCCCGCTGCTCGGCCCCGAAGGGGTGGTAGGCCAGCGCCCGGCCCGGGATGGTGTCCTGCCCGTTGACCCAGGGGCGGCGCGAGCAGATGCCGTGTCCGCGGGTGGCGGCGTACATGTCGACGTACGTCGAGCCGGTCACGCGGGCGGCGTGCCGCAGGCCGTGGTTGAGCCGGTGCTCGAGCCGGTCGGCGAAGCGGTAGTCGCCGGTGGCCAGCGGCAGCCGGGACGGGCAGGTGCGGTGGCGCGGCACGATGAACGGATAGCCCACCACCAGGACCCGGGCGTGCGGGGAGCGCCGGCGTACCTGCCGGACCACGCGCAGCAGCCGACGGGAGGTGCGCCCCGCCGCGGCGACCAGGCGGTTGCGGCCGTGGCTGCTCGTCGCGTTCCGGCAGGGCGCCCCCGTCGGGTCGGTGCTGCGCATCGTGGGACACCGGCCGAACACGGTGTCGAAGATGTCGAAGTCGTTGCCGCCGATGCTGATCGTGACCAGGTCGGTGCCCGTGGTCAGGGCCCGCAGCTGGGGCGGCACCCCGCCGAGCGGGGTCTGCTGGCTGCCGGTGACGTCCACGGTCCGCGCACCGCTGCAGCTCACGTCGGCGAACCGGCGCCCGGCCAGGCCCAGCGCCCTGGCCACCCGGTGCGGGTAGTTGCCCGTCGACCGGAAGCAGCCGCCCGCCGGGAGCAGGCGCGGCACCAGTGGGGCCGCGGTGTAGGAGTCGCCGAGCGCGACGTAGCGGTTGACCAGGGCGGTCACCTCTTGGCCCCGGGCCGTCGAGGGCTTGGCCCCGGCCAGCAGGGCGAACGCGACCAGGACACCTACCAGCCCGGCCAGGGCACGGGACACGCGCATCGACCCTCCCGGCATCGACATGGCGACCCTACGGGCCACGTGCCCCGTGGGACAGGGGCCCGACCAGGCGTCCCTAGGATGATCTCCATGACCGACGACATGCCCACCGTCTCGCGGGAGGAGGTCGGCCACCTCGCCGACCTCGCCCGCATCGAGCTGTCCGACGCCGAGCTCGACCACCTCGCGCCCCAGCTGTCGGTGATCCTGGAGTCGGTGGCGTCGATCCGCGAGGTCGCCGCCGAGGATGTCCCGCCCACCTCGCACCCGCTGCCGCTGACCAACGTGTTCCGCGCGGACCGGGTCGAGCCCTGCCTCACCGCCGAGCAGGCACTGTCCGGTGCGCCCGCGCAGGAGCAGCAGCGCTTCGCCGTACCGCACATCCTGGGGGACGAGCAGTGACCGACTCGACGAGGAGGTCCGCGGCCGAGCTCGCCGACGACCTGGCCTCCGGGGACACCACCAGTGTCGCGGTCACGCAGGCCCAGCTGGACCGCATCGCGGAGCTGGACGGCGCGGTGCACGCGTTCTTGCACGTGGATGCCGAGGGAGCGTTGGCGCAGGCCGCGGCCGCCGACGAGCGCCGCGCCGCCGGCGAACCGGCCTCGTCGCTCGACGGAGTCCCGGTCGCGGTCAAGGACGTGCTCGCAACCGCGCGCATGCCCACCACCTGCGGCTCCAGGATCCTCGATGGCTGGCGGCCGCCGTACGACGCGACCGTGGTGCGCCGGCTGCGGGCGGCCGGCCTGCCGATCCTGGGCAAGACGAACATGGACGAGTTCGCGCTCGGCTCCTCGACCGAGCACTCGGCGTACGGGCCCACCCACAACCCGTGGGACCTCGACCGGATCCCGGGCGGCTCCGGCGGCGGCTCGTCCGCGGCGGTGGCGGCCTACGAGGCACCGCTGGCGATCGGCACCGACACCGGCGGCTCGATCCGCCAGCCCGGCGCGGTGACCGGCACCGTCGGCGTGAAGCCGACCTACGGCGGGGTATCGCGCTACGGCCTGGTGGCCGCCGCGAACTCGCTGGACCAGGCCGGGCCGGTGACCCGGACCGTGCTCGACGCAGCCCTGCTGCACGAGGTGATCGCCGGGCACGACCGGCTCGACTCCACCTCCATCGACCAGCCGGTGCCCCCGGTCGTCGAGGCGGCCCGACGGGGCGCCACCGGCGACCTCACCGGGGTGCGCGTCGGTGTGATCTCCGAGCTGGGCGGCGAGGGGTACCAGCCGGGGGTGCTGGCGCGCTTCCGCGAGTCCGTGGACCTGCTCGTCGGGGCCGGCGCCGAGGTCGTCGGGGTCTCCTGCCCGACCTTCGTGCACGCGCTGGCGACCTACTACCTGATCATGCCGGCCGAGGTCTCCTCGAACCTCGCCCGCTTCGACGCGATGCGGTACGGGCTGCGGGTCTCGCCTGCCGACGTGGAGCACCCCAGCGCGGAGCAGGTGATGCGGGCGACCCGCGACGCCGGCTTCGGCGACGAGGCCAAGCGCCGGATCATCCTGGGCACCTACGCGCTGTCCAGCGGCTACTTCGACGCCTACTACGGCCAGGCGCAGAAGGTGCGCACGCTGATCGGCCGGGACTTCGCGGCGGCCTTCGAGCGCGCCGACGTGCTGGTCTCGCCGACCGCGCCGACGACCGCGTTCCGGATCGGGGAGAAGGCCGACGACCCACTGGCCATGTACCTCAACGACGTGGCCACCATCCCGGCCAACCTGGCCGGCGTACCGGGCATCTCGGTGCCCAGCGGGCTCGCGGCCGAGGACGGGCTGCCCGCCGGCTTCCAGGTGCTGGCGCCGGCGATGGCCGACGACCGGGTGTACCGCGTGGGTGCGGCGCTGGAGGCGCTGCTGGCCGAGAAGTGGCAAGGCCGCCTGCTCGACCTGGCCCCGGCACTGGAGGGGGTGGCCCGATGACGAGCGCAGTGACCGACCTGATGTCCTACGACGACGCGCTCGCGCAGTTCGACCCCGCGATGGGCCTGGAGGTCCACGTCGAGCTGAACACCGCGACGAAGATGTTCTGCGGCTGCCCGGCCACGTTCGGCGCCGAGCCCAACACCCAGACCTGCCCGACCTGCCTGGGTCTCCCCGGCTCGATGCCGGTCGTCAACGAGCGGGCGGTGGAGTCCGCGATCCGCATCGGGCTGGCGCTCAACTGCGGGATCTCGGAGTGGTGCCGGTTCGCCCGGAAGAACTACTTCTACCCGGACATGCCGAAGAACTTCCAGACCAGCCAGTACGACGAGCCGATCTGCTTCGACGGCTGGACCGAGGTCACGGTGCCGAACGAGAGCGGCCAGGACGAGACCTTCCGGGTCGCCATCGAGCGCGCCCACATGGAGGAGGACACCGGCAAGGCCCTCCACGTGGGCAGCTCCGGCCGGATCCATGGCGCGGAGTACTCGCTGATCGACTACAACCGGGCCGGCATACCGCTGATCGAGATCGTCAGCCGGCCGATCCGCGGAGCCGGGGACAAGGCACCGCAGGTGGCGCGCGCGTACGTCGCCCACCTGCGCGAGCTGGTGCTCGGGCTCGGGGTCTCCGACGTCCGCATGGAGCAGGGCTCGATGCGCTGTGATGTGAACCTCTCGCTGGCCCCGAAGGGCTCCGACGAGCTGGGCACCCGGACCGAGACCAAGAACGTCAACAGCCTGCGGTCGGTCGAGCGGGCCGCGCACTACGAGGTCTCCCGCCAGGCCGCGGTCCTGGCCGCGGGGGAGAAGGTGCTGCAGGAGACCCGGCACTGGCACGAGGACACCGGCGTCACGACCAGCGGGCGGGAGAAGTCCGACGCCGAGGACTACCGGTACTTCCCCGAGCCCGACCTGCTCCCGGTCGCCCCGGACCGGGCGTGGGTGGAGCGGCTGCGCGCGGAGCTGCCCGAGCCGCCGCACGAGCGGCGGGCCCGGCTGCAGCAGGAGTGGGGGTTCTCCGACCTCGAGATGCGTGATGTCGTCGGTGGTGGAGCACTTCTAGCGGTGGTCCGGACGGTGGCGGCTGGGGCCTCGCCGCAGTCGGCGCGCAAGTGGTGGCTGGGCGAGATGGCCCGTCGCGCCAACGAGCAGGGCTGCGAGCTCGACGAGCTGAACGTCACCCCGGAGCAGGTCGCCCAGGTCCAGCGCATGGTCGACGAGGGCGCACTCAATGACAAGCTCGCCCGCCAGGTCCTCGACGGCGTCCTGGCCGGTGAGGGGACTCCCGAGGAGGTGGTCGAAGCCCGCGGGCTCGCCATCGTCTCCGACGACGCCGCCCTCGGAGCTGCGGTCGACCGGGCCATCGCGGCCAACCCGGACGTCGCCGAGAAGATCAGCGGTGGCAAGGTCGCGGCCGCGGGGGCGCTGATCGGCGCGGTGATGAAGGAGATGAAGGGGCAGGCGGACGCCGGCCGGGTTCGCGAGCTGATCCTGGAACGGCTCGCCTGATGGCCGTCGAACGCAAGCCACGGATCGCGCTGCTGATCGATGCCGACAACTCCCCGGCGAAGAAGATCGACCTGATCATCAACGAGCTGTCCACGCTGGGCGAGACCAACATCCGCCGTGCCTACGGCAACTGGACGAAGTCGGGGCTCAGCGGCTGGGCCGAGCATCTCCACGAGTGGGCCATCCGGCCGGTGCAGATCTACGACTACAGCCGGGGCAAGAACGCCAGCGACATGGCCATGGCCGTCGACGCGATGGCGTTGCTCTACACCGACCGGCCCGACGCGTTCGGCATCGTCTCCAGCGATGCCGACTTCACCCCGCTCGTGATGCATCTGCGCGAGAGGGGCGCGGCGGTCTACGGCTTCGGCCAGCAGAAGACGCCCCAGCCGTTCGTCAGCGCCTGCTCGCGGTTCCTCTTCCTCGACCAGCTCTCGGTCGACGACCAGGAGGCCGACGACGAGGAGTCGGCCCCGACCCGGAAGCTGCGGGTGCCGACGGCAAGGCTCAAGCGGGACGCGGCACTGGTGAACCTGCTGCGCCACGCGGTGCTCTCCGCGGCGGACGAGTCCGGCTGGGCCCGGATCAGCGCGGTCGGCGGCCAGATCGGCAACCAGTCGTCGTTCGACGCACGCAACTACGGCTACGCGTCGCTGTCCAAGCTGCTGGCCGCGACCCAGCTGTTCGACTTCAAGGACGAGGGCACCAGCGCGGTCGCCGTACGCGACCGTCGCGAGGACCGTGCCGGCTGACCGGACTTGGTATGTTGCTGCCCACACATTCATCACGCCCGTCGTGGGGGAAGCCGGTCGAAGTCCGGCGCTGACCCGCAACCGTGGGCCGTGGCTCTGTGGAGGACCGCGGCGAGCCGGAGCACCCGCGCTGGTGCGTCCTGACACACGCTGTCGTGGAATGCAGCGGGTCGGCCCTCCGCCGGTCCCCGTTGCGACAAGCAGCGGGAAGGAACCCCATGCGTACCCCTCGTCTTCCGGGCCTGGTCGCGGCCCTGGTCGCCCTGCTGTGGGCGGTCACCTCGTCGTTCGGGGCCACCGCGCTCGCGGCCGCGCCGTCCTCGGCCCACGGGTCGTTCTGCTCGGGCCACGGGGTCAGCGTGGCCGTCGACTTCCACCAGCTCGGTGGCGGCGTCAGGCAGGCCTGCGTCCCGCGGGGTGCCGGCAAGTCCGCCTGGGACGTGATCGAGAAGGCCGGGTTCGACCTCACCGAGGTCAGCTCCTACCCGGGGGCCGTCTGCGAGGTGGCGGGGAAGCCGCACACCTCGTGCGCGAAGATGCCGCCGGCCACCGCCTACTGGGGGCTCTACGTCGGCAAGAAGGGCGCGTGGGGCTTCGCCACCAAGGGCGCCACCCAGCTGAAGATGCACGACGGTGACTTCATCGCGTTGTCGTGGAACCACGGCAAGAAGCCGGTCAAGCCCGGGGTCGCCCCGGTCGACCGTCCGGGCGCGAACCACGCGCAGGCGTCGGGCCGGAAGGCCGGCAACCTGGCGAACGACGCCCACGGAAGCTCCACCTTCCCGTGGTGGGTCGTCGTGCTGGTCGTGGTGGTGCTTCTCGCCGGCGCCGGGGCGGTGCTCGGGCGACGTCGGTCCACGCCGCGCTCCTGAACGGGTCGACGTGTCGCGGCGGCCCGCCCGGGACCTGCACCCCGGCGCCTGGTGGCTGTGGGCGCTGGGCCTGGCCGTCGCTGCCTCGGCCACGACGAACCCGTTGCTGCTGCTCCTGGTCGTGGCGGTCTGCGGCCTGGTCGTCGCCGTACGCCGCTCCGACCAGGCGTGGTCGCTGTCGTTCCGGCTCTACCTGGGCCTGGGCGTGCTGATCGTGTTGATCCGTGTGGCGTTCCGGGTGCTGTTCGGAAGTGGCGTCGGCGGTCACGTGCTGCTGGACCTGCCGACCATCCCACTGCCGGGCTGGGCGGCAGGGGTGCAGCTGCTCGGCCCCGTCACCACGGAGTCGCTCTCGGCCGGTCTCGACGACGGGATGCGGCTGGCCACCCTGGTGGTCTGCGTGGGAGCGGCGAACTCGCTGGCCAACCCCAAGCGGCTGCTGAAGTCGATGCCGCCCGCGCTGTACGAGGTCGGCACCGCCGTCGTGGTGGCGGTCTCGGTGCTGCCGCAGCTGGCCGACAGCCTGCGACGGGTGCGGGCCGCCCGGCGGCTGCGTGGGGTCCCCGGTGGCCGGGTGGCGCGGATGCGCGGGGTCGTCGTCCCGGTCCTGGAGGACGCCCTCGAGCGCTCCATCGCGTTGGCGGCGGGCATGGACGCGCGCGGCTACGGGCGGGCCGGCAACCTCTCCCGGGGTCGCCGGTGGACCACCGGGGCGCTGATGCTCGGCGGCCTGGTCGGGATCTGCGTGGGCGTGTACGCCGTCCTCGACCAGGCTGCCGCGTCACGGTGGTTCGCCGCGCCGATGCTGCTGGCCGGGTTCGCGCTGGCGACGCTCGGCTTCTGGTCCGCCGGACGGAGGGTGCAGCGCACCCGCTACCGTCCCGACCACTGGCGGGTGCCCGAGCTGTTGGTGGCGGCCACCGGGGTCCTGGTGGCCGTCGGGATGCGCACCGTGGCCGGCGGCCCCGAGGTGCTCGACCCCGCCGCGGGCACGATGCCCAGCGCTACGGCCGCCGCCGTGCTCGTCGTGCTGGTCGGGCTGCTGCCCGCCGTACTGGCACCCCCGGCCGTGATCGCCATGGACGGTGTCGCCGACGGCGCGGCCGAGGGGGTGACGGCGCGGTGATCGAGCTGCGGTCTGTCAGCGTGGCGTACGGCGAGGAGCCCGTGCTGCGCGATGTCGACCTCGCCGTCGACGAGGCGGAGCTGGTGCTGGTGGCCGGTCGTACCGGGTCCGGCAAGTCGACCCTGCTCGGCGTCTTCAACGGGCTGGTCCCGGCGTTCACGGGCGGCCGGCTGACCGGAGACGTCCTGGTGGACGGCGACAGCGTCCTCCACCTGCCGCCCCGCGACCGCGCCCACCTGGTCGGGTACGTCGGCCAGGACCCGTCCGCGGGCTTCGTCACCGACACCGTCGAGGAGGAGCTCGCCTACGGCATGGAGCAGCTCGGGCTCGACGTGGCGACGATGCGGCGCCGGGTCGAGGAGACCCTGGACCTGCTCGGCATCGCGGCACTGCGCCGCCGCGACCTGCGCACGCTCTCGGGCGGGGAGCAGCAGCGGGTGGCGATCGGCTCGGTGCTGACCATGCACCCACGGCTGCTGGTGCTCGACGAGCCGACCTCCGCGCTGGACCCCACCGCCGCCGAGGAGGTGCTGGCCACGCTGACCCGGCTGGTGCACGACGTCGGGCTCGCGGTGGTGCTGGCCGAGCACCGGTTGGAGCGGGTGGTGCCGTTCGCCGACACCATGGCCGTGCTGGGCGACGGGGGCCGGCTGACCGCCGGTGCGCCGCAGGTGGTGCTGCGCGACTCCCCGGTCGCCCCACCGATCGTGGAGCTGGGCAGGCTGGCCGGGTGGGACCCGCTGCCGTTATCGGTGCGGGACGCGCGGCGCGCGGTCCGCGAGACCCGCGGTTTGGTCCCAAACCGCGGTGAAACCGGGTCGCGGGCTGCCGTTCCTGCCCGATCGGAGGGGTCCGGGGCCACGGAGTCCCCGGTGCTGAGCGCGCACGGGATCCGGGTGAGCTACGGGCGGAAGGTGGCCGTCGCCGGCGTCGACCTGACGCTCGCGACCGACACCGTGACCGCCTTGATGGGCCGCAACGGCTCGGGGAAGTCCTCGCTGCTGTGGGCGCTGCAGGGCAGCGGTACGCGTGGCGGCGGTCGCCTCGACGTCGCCGGCCGCGACCCCGCGCAGGCCCGGCCCGCCGACCGCGGCCGGCTGGTCGGGCTGGTGCCGCAGACCGCCGCCGACCTGCTCTACCTGGAGACCGTGGCGGGGGAGTGCGCAGCCGCGGACCGGGCCGGCGCGTTGGGACCGGGGGGCACCCGCCGGCTGCTCGACCGGCTCGCCCCGGGGATCGACCCCGACATGCACCCGCGGGACCTGTCCGAGGGCCAGCGCCTGGCCCTGGTGCTGGCGGTCGTCCTCAGCGGGCGGCCCACGGTGGTCGCGCTGGACGAACCGACCCGCGGCCTGGACTATCCCGCGAAGGCGGCCCTGGCCGGGATCCTGCGCGACCTCGCCGGCTCCGGCCACGCCGTGATGCTGGCCAGCCACGACGTCGAGTTCGTCGCGGAGGTGGCCGACCGGGTCGTCGTACTCGCCGAGGGCGAGGTGGTCTCGACCGGCCCGACCGCGAAGGTCGTCGCCGAGACGCCGGCGTTCGCGCCCCAGGTGCACAAGATCCTCGGCGACGGCTGGCTCACGGTGGCCGAGGTGGAGGCGGCCCGGTGAACCCCCTCACCACGAACACCACCGGGGCGGTGCCGCTGCGCCCGCGCTCGCTGCTGGTGCTGTCGCTCGCGTCGGTCGCCGGTCTGATGATGTTCTGCTGGCCGCTGCTGCTGCGACCCCGGCCGGGCAGCGGTCAGGTCGAGCCGCCGTTCATCTTCCTGGTGCTGCTGCCGGTGGTGATCCTGGTCGTGCTGGCCGAGCTCAGCGAGGGCGGCATGGACGCGAAGGTACTCGCCCTGCTGGGCGTGCTCAGCGCGATCAACGCCGTGATGCGCGGGCTGTCCGCGGGCACCGCCGGCATCGAGCTGGTCTTCTTCCTGCTGGTGCTGGCCGGCCGCGTGTTCGGCCCCGGCTTCGGGTTCGCCCTGGGGTGCACCTCGCTGTTCGCCTCTTCGCTGCTCACTGCCGGGGTGGGGCCGTGGCTGCCGTACCAGATGCTGGCCTCTGCCTGGGTGGGCATGGGCTCGGGCCTGCTGCCGCGGCGGCTGCGGGGCCGCTGGGAGATCGCCGCGCTGGCGGCGTACGGCGTGGTAGCGGCGTACCTCTACGGGTTGCTGCTGAACCTCTCCTCGTGGCCGTTCCTGCTGGGCGTCGACGTACCCGGGTCCGGTTCGCTGGCGTTCGTCCCCGGCGGCGGGCTGCTGGAGAACCTGCACCGCTTCGGCCTCTACACGCTGCTGACCTCGACCGGCAGCTTCGACACCGGCCGGGCGATCACCACCGCCGTCGCGGTCGTGGTGCTCGGTCCGGCGGTGCTGACCACGCTGCGGCGGGCGGCGCGCCGGGCAGTGGTGGTGCGGCAGCCGGGTACCGGCGGATCGCCACCCGCGCCGGGCGGAGTCGCCGCCGGCACTGGAGTCCCGACCGGGACGCAGGTGTCGTGACCCCGCTTCGCCGGTGGTCCCTGCGGCGCCGCCGGCGCGTCCACCTCAGGGCCGCACCAGCAGGATCCGGTCGTCCCGGGGACCGGGGTTGCCGCGCCCGTCGGTGTTCGAGGTGGTGACCCACAGTCGTCCGTCCGGGGCTCGTACGACGGTGCGCAGCCGGCCGTACCTGCCGCTGAACCACCCCTCCGGCTTCCCGGTACGCCGACCGTGCAGCGGCACCTGCCAGAGCCGCTCGCCCCGCAGGGCACCGGCCCACAGGCTCCCGGCGGCGTAGGCGAGACCGGACGGGGAGGCCAGATCGGTGTGCCACTGCACCTTGGGGTTCACGAGCTTCGGATGGCCCGACGCGCGTCCTTCCACGATCGGCCAGCCGTAGTTGCGCCCCCTGCGGATCAGGTTGATCTCGTCCCAGGTGTCCTGGCCGAACTCGGTGGCCCACAGTCGTCCCGACGGGTCGAAGGCCAGGCCCTCCACGTTGCGGTGGCCGTACGTCCACACCGGTGACCCCGGGAAGGGGTCGCCCGGCGCGGGCTGGCCCGACCGGGTGATCCGCAGGATCTTCCCGCCCAGCGAGCCGCGGTCCTGGGCCAGCCGGCTGTCACCGGTCTCACCGGTGGAGACGTAGAGGGAGCCGTCGGGCCCGAACGCCAGCCGCCCGCCGTTGTGGATGGCGCCGTGCGGGATGCCCCTCAGGATCGGGGCGAGCCGGCCCAGCCGGCCGTGCCGCAGCGTGCCGCGCAGCACCTCGTTGCCCGAGCTCCGGCAGGCGTACAGGAAGACCCGGTGGTCCCGTGAGTACGACGGCGACACCGCGATGCCGAGCAGCCCGGACTCGCCTCCGGGGACGCTGACCACCCGGACGTGCCCCACCGGAGTGGCGCGGTGGTCGCCCGGCCCGTGCAGCCGCAGCACCCGTCCGGTGTCGCGCTCGGTCACCAGCGCAGAGCCGTCGGGCAGGAACGCGATGCCCCACGGGGTCTTGAGGTGGTCGGCCACGGTGCCGAGGACCCGGGGCGGTGGCGCACCGGGCGGGCCCGGGCTGACCGCGCCGGCGCTCGGCACGATCGGGCTGCTCGGCCCGGCCGGGGGCGAGCCGGGGCTGGGCCGGTGCGGTGCGGCGGTCCCGCCGCACCCGGCCAGGACCAGCAGTGCGGCGAGGGTTCCGAGCAGGACCCGCATCGCTCCAGCGTACGGCGGCTCAGCCGCGAACGCGGTCGAGCAGCTCCAGCAGCAGTCCGTGCACCTCGGCCGGGCGCTCCAGCGACATGAAGTGCGTCGCCGGCAGCTCGGCGTAGGTGGCACCGCGGACCCGGTCGGCCGCGGTGCGCATGTCGTCACTGGAGGCGAGCATGTCGTACCTCCCCGCGACGAACGACGTCGGGACGTCGATGTTGCGCAGGGAGACCCTGAGGTGGCGCGAGGTGGCCAGGGCCAGCTGCATGTACCAGCCGACAGGGGTGCGCAGGAACTCCCCGACGGCCCGGCGGGTCACCGCGACGTCGGTCACCGGCAGCATGAAGCCGGAGTGGCTGAGCAGCTGGATGGTCGTGTCGTTGACCGGGACCCGACGCGTCAGGGCGGTCAGCGGGGTGCCCGCCAGCTTCATCGCCCGGGCTCCGTTGACGGTGATCAGGGGCCGGATCGGGCGCGGCACGAACATCGGCGCGAGCATCGAGGAGAACGTGCCGCCGGGGACGCCGCCGACCGCGAACAGCCCGGTGACCCGCTCCGGGTGCAGGTGGGCCAGCTCGAACATGGTGTTGACGCCCATCGACCAGCCCATCACCGGGCAGGCGGACAGGCCGGCGTCGTCCATGACCGCGAGCGCGTCCTCGACGAAGGCGTCGATGCCGATCCGGGCGGGGTCCTCGGGTCGCTCCGACCCGCCCACGCCGCGGTGGTACCAGGACACCACGCGCACCTCGCAGGCCGGGTCGAGCAGGGCGGGCCACGCCCACGGGTTGGTGCCGAGGCCGTTGCACAACAGCACGGCCGGTCCGGGGCGGGTGCCCTCCGGGTCGTTGGTCCAGGCCTGCAGGAGGGTCCCGTCGGAGCTGGTCACCGGGTAGAGGTGGGGCTCCGCACCCCGGCCGTGCTCGGGGACAGGTCGGAGGTGCTCAGCGGTGGACATGACCGGATTGTGCCCCACCAGCCCCCACGTACGGCGGATTTCGTGGCAGACCTCACCGGGCCGTCGCCGAGCGCAGCCTGCGCCGACGGCGGTTCCGGTCACCAGTCGTACGTCGCGGGAGGTCCGGCCGTGGCGTGTGGGAGGCCGGACCTTCCCGACGCGTACTCAGCCGGCCCGCTTGTCGGGGGGCGGTCCGCCCCGGGCATCGAGGTGTGCGCGCACGAAGGCGGTGACCTCCTCGAGCTCGTGCCGGCGCTGCGTGAGCTCCGTGCACCCGGCAGTGGCGTTGCGAAGCGCGACCCGATGACTGTGCTGCTCCCATCGGTGCAGCGGTCGGAGCCGGTTCCTCCAGCTCATCGGGGTCATCGGATCGCCTCCCTCGTGATGCCGACGGCTACGACGCTAGCGACCCCGGCCAACAGCGAGGTGACGCGAAGATGAACGTGCGATGAAAAAGCCGCCCGACGTTGCTTGCGCGGCCGCGGTGCCAGCTGCCTGCGGTGCTAGCTCTCCTCGCGCAGCCGGGCCAGGGTCTTCTCGGTGGTCTCGGCCTCGCTGTCGTAGTAGGCCAGCCCCCAGTCGGCCACCAGCGCGGGGTTGCGGAACGGCTCGCCGATCCCGTCGCCGCCGACCAGCGAGTCACGCACCCCCTGCAGGTCCGTGCGGTTGCGGGCCAGCTCCTCGAGGTACTCCTCGAGCATCGCGATCGTGGTGTCCACGTCGACGACGTGTCCCATCAGCAGCTTCAGGGCGACCGGGTGCTTGAGCACCGGGAAGCCGGCCGGCTCGTTCGTCATCCACGCACGCAGCCGCGCGCGGCCCGCGCGGGTCATCCGGTAACGGGTCGGCCGCTCTGACTGTCGGGGGCCGACCGCCTCCACCAGGCCGTGCCCCTGCAGTCGGCCGAGCTCGGAGTAGACCTGGCTCATCGCGGGGGAGGTCCAGTAGTAGCGAAGCGTGTTGTCGGCCCGCTGCTTCAGCTCGTAACCGGTGAGCTCGTCGCCGAAGGTCAGCAGGCCCAGCAGGGCGTACGCCGTCACCGGAAGCGAGGAGAATTGGTCTTGACCCATGGCATCGCCAGTGTATATTCCTTTTAGGAACATCGGCAAATGGGGCAGGGAACCATGGACACAGTTCTTCTCGTCGGCACCCGCAAGGGGCTCTGGATCGGCCGCTCGGACGAGCGGCGCACGGACTGGTCATGGACCGGCCCGCACTTCAACATGACCGACGTCTACAGCGTGATGATCGACAAGCGCGGCGGCAGCCCCCGGTTGCTGGCCGCGCCTTCGTCGCCCTGGACGGGCGCCCAGCTGAACGTCTCCGACGATCTCGGCGGCTCGTGGACCGAGACCAAGGGCGTGCACTTCCCCGACGACGTGGACGCCTCGGTCGAGCGCGTCTGGCAGCTGGTCCCGGGCGTCGGGCCGGACACGCTGTACGCCGGCACCGAGCCCGGGGCGATCTTCCGCTCCGAGGACGGCGGGCAGAGCTTCGAGCTGGTCCGCGGGCTGTGGGACCACCCCCACCGGTCGCAGTGGGGCGCCGGCTTCGGCGGCCAAGCCTTCCACACCATCCTGCCCCACCCGACCGACCCGCAGAAGGTGACCGCGGCCCTGTCTGCCGGAGGGTGCTACCAGACCACCGACGGCGGTGGGTCGTGGCAGCCGCGCAACGTCGGGATCCGCGCCGAGTTCCTCCCGGAGGGGGAGCAGTACCCGGAGTTCGGCCAGTGCGTGCACAAGATCGCGCGCAACCCCGAGGCGCCCGAGCGGCTGTTCCTGCAGAACCACGGCGGCGTCTACCGCTCCGACGACGAGGGTGCCACCTGGCAGACCATCCACGACGGGCTGCCGGTCAACTTCGGCTTCCCGGTCGTGGTGCACCCGCACCGCACCGACACCGCCTACGTGTTCCCGCTGCAGGGCAGCGGTGGCCGCTTCCCCGCGGACGCACGGGCGATGGTGTGGGGCACCTCCGACGCCGGCAAGAGCTGGACCGGCTTCGGTGACGGGCTTCCCGAGGACTTCTACGTCGGAGTGATGCGTGACGCGATGGTCGCCGACGACCACGACGTTCCGGGCCTGTACGTCGGCGCGCGAAACGGCACCGTGTGGGTCTCGCCCAGCACCGGCGAGGGCTGGGTCCAGGCGGCGGCGAACCTGCCCGACGTGATGGTGGTGCGGGCCGCCTCCATCTGACAGCATCGCACCCGATGCCGGTCGTCCCCTCGCTTGCGCTGCACGACCGGGAGGTGCTGGTGGCCGCGCCGACCTGCGCGGTCACCGGGCGGGACGGCCAGCTCCGCGACGGGCCGGGCAGCGTGGACGGGGTGTACGTCGCCGACCGTCGAGCGCACCCGCACGGTCTCGCCGTACGGCGTGGAGGAGACGATCCGGCTGTCCCCGCTCGCGGACGCCGGGGACGGCCGCCCGGTGCCGTGTGCCTCGGGCTGCCGGCCTCAGGCCTGGTCGGCCGCCGCCGCGGTGCTGGTGTCGGAGGCCTTGCGCCGGTAGGTCTCGTCGTCGGAGATGTCGGATTTGCTGTAGTCACGCAGCGCCGCACAGGCCAGCAGCGTGATGATGGCCGAGACCAGCATGTAGACCGCCACGGAGTACCCGGTCCCGAAGGTGTGGATCAGCCAGGTCGCCACCAGCGCGGCCGGGCCGCCGGCCACGATCGAGGCCAGCTGGTAGCCGAGCCCGGCGCCGCCGTACCGCAGTGAGGTCGGGAACGACTCCGCGATCAGCGAGGCCTGTGGCGCGTACTGCATCGCGTGCGGGATCAGGCCCACCACCAGCGCGATGAAGACCAGCCATTGCAGGCCGCTGTCGAGCATCGCGAAGTAGGCGAACCCCCACACGCCGGTGACCGCGGCGCCCATCATGTAGAGCCGCTTGCGGCCCCACGTGTCGGAGAGCCGGCCGAAGTACGGGATCAGCACGAACTCCACCGCTGCGGCCACCAGGGTCCCGATCAGGGCGAAGTTCTTCGAGTAGCCGTGGGTGTCGTTGGTCAGGTAGGACAGCACGAACGCGGTGACCACGTAGAACGGCATCTGCTCCGACATCCGCAGCAGTGCGGAGAGCACGATCTCCTTCGGGTGCTGCTTGATCACCTCGACCACCGGCGTACGACGGATCCGCTTCTGCTCCAGCGCCTTGGCGAACATCGGGGTCTCGAGGATCTGCAGCCGGATGTAGAGGCCGACCGCGACCAGCAGCAGGCTGCACAGGAACGGGATCCGCCAGCCCCAGGACTGGAACTGGGCGTCGGTGGTGACGTTGCCCAAGATGGTCAGGAACCCGGTGCCCAGGATCAGGCCGCTGGCCACCCCGAGCTGGGGGAAGCTGCCCATCAGGCCGCGCTTCTTCTGGTCCCCCCACTCCATCGCCAGCAGCACCGAGCCGCTCCACTCGCCACCGACCGCGACGCCCTGCAGCACGCGCAGCAGGATCAGGATCAGCGGGGCGGCGTCGCCCCACGACGAGGCACCCGGGAGGATGCCGATCAGGGTGGTGGAGAGCCCCATCATCAGCAGGGTCACGATCAGGGTCACCTTGCGGCCGATCCGGTCGCCCCAGTGCCCGAAGATCGCGGCGCCGATCGGACGGGCGGCGAAGCCGACGAAGTACGTCGCGAAGGACTCCAGCTGCCCGACGTACGTCGAGGCCTCCGGGAAGAACACGTGCGGGAAGACCAGGGCCGCGGCGGTGCCGTAGAGGAAGTAGTCGTACCACTCGATCGTGGTGCCGACCGTGCTCGCCAGGGCCGCCTTGCGCACCTGCCGGCGGTGCTCGGCGGTGCCGACGGCCGCTCTCGCCCGGGTTGCCTCGTCACGTGCGTCCATGGCCGGTCCCTCCTCCTGCAACCCGAGCCGCGGGCGTCGGCCCCCCGAGAGTCCACCCCCATGCCTAGCGGCTACCGCCGGGTATGGCGAGAAGATGTGCCGGGACACGCCGAGAATGGGGGCCGTAGCCTGTGACCATGACGCAGCCACCAGACATCAAGCCCCGCAGCCGTGAGGTGACCGACGGACTGGAGAAGGCGGCCTCGCGGGGGATGTTGCGCGCGGTCGGCATGGGCGATGCGGACTGGCAGAAGCCGCAGATCGGCGTGGCCTCGAGCTGGAACGAGATCACCCCGTGCAACCTCTCGCTGGACCGGTTGGCGAAGGCGGTCAAGAGCGGGGTGCACGCGGCCGGCGGCTACCCGCTGGAGTTCGGCACCATCTCGGTCTCCGACGGCATCTCGATGGGCCACGACGGCATGCACTTCTCGCTGGTCTCCCGCGAGGTGATCGCCGACTCCGTCGAGACCGTGATGATGGCCGAGCGGATGGACGGCTCGGTGCTGCTGGCCGGCTGCGACAAGTCACTGCCGGGCATGCTGATGGCTGCGGCCCGGCTCGACCTGGCCTCGATCTTCCTGTACGCCGGCTCCACCATGCCGGGCAACGTCGACGGACGCGACGTCACGATCATCGACGCGTTCGAGGCGGTCGGCGCCTGCCTGGCCGGCCGGATCAGCGAGGACGAGGTCACCAGGGTCGAGAAGGCGATCTGCCCCGGCGAGGGGGCGTGCGGCGGCATGTACACCGCCAACACGATGGCCTCGGTCGGCGAGGCGCTCGGGATGAGCCTGCCCGGGTCGGCGGCCCCCCCGGCCGTCGACCGGCGTAGGGACGGGTTCGCCCACCGCTCCGGCGAGGCCGTGGTGGAGATGCTGCGGCAGGGGATCACCGCCCGGCAGGTGATGACGATGGCGGCGTTCGAGAACGCGATCGCGGTGGTGATGGCGCTGGGAGGCTCCACCAACGCCGTACTCCACCTGCTCGCGATCGCCCGCGAGGCCGACGTCGACCTGACCATCGACGACTTCAACCGGATCGGCGACAAGGTGCCGCACCTGGCCGACCTGAAGCCGTTCGGCCGCTACGTGATGACCGACGTCGACCGCGTGGGCGGCGTCCCCGTGGTGATGAAGGCACTGCTCGACGCCGGCCTGCTGCACGGCGACGCGCTGACGGTCACCGGCAGGACCCTGGCGGAGAACCTCGAGGACCTGGCACCCGAGCCCGCCGACGGCAAGGTGATCCACTCCCTGAAGGAGCCGATCCACCGGACCGGCGGGCTGACCATCCTCAAGGGAACGCTGGCCCCGGAGGGCGCGGTGATCAAGACCGCCGGCTTCGACACCGAGGTGGTCACCGCGACCGCGAGGGTCTTCGACCGCGAGCGAGCGGCCCTGGACGCGCTGGCCGCCGGGCAGATCGCGGCCGGCGACGCGGTGATCATCCGCTACGAGGGTCCGGCCGGCGGGCCCGGCATGCGGGAGATGCTCGCGATCACCGGGGCGATCAAGGGCGCCGGCCTGGGCAAGGACATCCTGCTGGTCACCGACGGCCGCTTCTCCGGCGGTACCACCGGCCCGTGCATCGGGCACGTCGCCCCCGAGGCCACCCTGGGCGGCCCGATCGCCTTCGTCCGGGACGGCGACGAGGTCACCCTGGACATCCCCAACCGCAGCCTCGAGCTGCACGTGGACGCCGAGGAGCTGGAGTCGCGCCAGCAGGGCTGGGAGCCCAACCCGCCGAAGTTCACCAGCGGGGTGCTCGGGAAGTACGCCAGGCTGGTGCAGTCCGCGGCCCACGGGGCGATCTGCGGCTGATGCCCGCCGCGGGCCCGTGGCTCACCCGGCCAGCTGCTCGTCGGTGACAGCGGCTTCGTGCTCGGTTGCCGCCACGTGGGCCCGTGCCCGGTCGGGGGAGAGCCGGAACCGGTGGGCGAGCGCGTAGACGGCGACCGACAGCCCCAGCAGCACCAGGATCGCCCAGCCGAAGTTCAGCACGCCCTGGTTGCCGGCGGCCGGATCGGGGTAGCTGCCCAGCCAGGACACCAGCGTCAGGCCGCCCAGCCAGGGCAGCAGCCACGCCGCGCCGGAGGGCAGCTCCAGGTCCGGCATGGTGAGCTGGCCGGTCAGCGTGAAGATCCCGAGCAGCGCGAAGCCGAGCACCACCGCGAGCATCAGCTTCCAGACCACGTCCCAGCCGGACCAGTACACGATCAGGTTCGACGACCAGAACGCCAGGATCGGGATCACGTGACCGCCGGGCAGCCGGAACGGGCGCGTGCGGTCGGGGTCCTGCTTGCGCAGCGCGACCAGCACCAGGGGTCCGGAGGCGAACGACATCACCGTGGCCGAGGTGATGAACCCGACGAGCTGCTGCCAGCTCGGGAACGGCAGGAACACGATCAGCCCTACCAGGAACGTGACGATCAGGCTGACCATCGGCACGCCCCGGTCGGTGGTCCGCTGCAGCGCCTGCGGCGCGTTGCCGTTGCGCGACATCGCGTAGGAGATGCGGGAGGTGATCGTGGTGTAGATCAGGCCGGTGTCCCCGGGGGAGACGATCGCGTCGATGTAGAGCAGCACCGCCAGCCAGCCCAGCCCGAGCAGGCTGGCCAGGGAGGCGAGTGGGCCGAAGTCCCCGCCGTACTCCAGCGAGGACCAGCCGTGCGACGTGGTCAGCAGGTGGGGGTTCAGGGCGGCGATGAAGGCGATCTGCAGCAGGACGTAGATGACGCCGGTGATGAGCACGGACCCGATCACGGCCAGCGGCACGTTGCGCCGCGGGTTGTCGGTCTCGCCGGCCAGCTCGATGCCCTGCCGGAAGCCGAGGTAGGAGAACACGATGCCCCCGGTGGCGATGGCGCTGAACACGCCCTGCCAGCCCTCGGGCTTGAACCCGTGCGAGGTGAAGTTGCTGCCGTGGAAGGCGGTGACGAGGAACGCGATGATCACGATCGTGATGATCGCGAGCTTCCACCAGACCAGGGTGTTGTTGATCCGGGCGAACCAGCGGATCCCGTAGTAGTTGATCACCACGAACAACGCGAGCAGCAGCACGGCCACGGCGTATCCGAGGCCGGTCAGGGTGTGCGCGCCGGTGGCCGCGTCCAGCTGGGTGAAGCCGGCGTACTTCGTGGCGTACTGCAGCGCCCCCTCCACCTCGATCGGCGCGGTGGTGGCCACGGCGACCCAGGTGATCCACCCCGTGGTGTAGCTCGCGAACGAGCCGAACGACATGTGCGGGTAGCGCACCACGCCGCCCGAGAGCGGGAACATCGTGCCCAGCTCGGCGTAGACCAGGGCGATCAGCAGGATCATCACCGCGCCCAGCGCCCAGGAGATGACCGCCGCCGGGCCGGCCTCCTGGGAGGCCTTCAGGGCGCCGAACAGCCACCCCGAGCCGATGATCGAGCCGATGCTGGCGAAGAGCAGTCCGGTGAGCCCGACGTGTCGCCGCAGGGACGGCTCCTTCGTCGTTCTCCGGGTCGACGTTTCGGTCATGGCCAGCCAACCTGCCACAACGTCGGCCGCCGGGTCGACATTTGGGGCCGGCTCGGCGGGGTTCCTCGGCAGGCGTAGGTTCCCACGCCATGAGCATCAGCGCGCTGCTCGCCGCCGGGCACGACCGGACCCAGGAAGGGATGGCCCGTGCCGACCGATGAGCTGGGCCAGCCGGTCGGTGAGCCGGTGCCGGGCTGGGTACCGCGGCCACCGACCCGTCCCGTCACGCTGGTCGGGCGCACGGTGCGGCTGGAGCCGCTCGCCATGGACCATGCCGGCGACCTGTTCCGGGCGCTGGTGGCACAGTCCCCGCCGCGGCTGTGGACCTACCTCTTCTCGGGACCGTTCGACGACCGGCCCTTGTTCGAGGACTACCTGGCCTCGGTGGTCGAGGACCCGGGCACCGCGGCGATGGCCGTCGTCGCCGACGGCGTCGCCCTCGGCCACGAGTGCCTGATGCGCAACGACCCGGCGCACGGCTGCGTCGAGGTCGGCAACATCGCGCTCGGCGCCGGCCTGCAGCGCACGGTCGCGGCCACGGAGGCGGCGTACCTGCTGGCCGGGCACGTCTTCGACGAGCTCGGCTACCGCCGCTACGAGTGGAAGTGCGACTCGCTGAACCAGCCGTCCCGGCGGGCCGCGCTGCGGCTGGGCTTCAGCTACGAGGGGCGCTTCCGCAACGCCGTGGTCTACAAGGGCCGCAACCGCGACACCGACTGGTTCTCGGTCACCGACGCGGAGTGGCCGCGGCTGCGGTCGGCGTACCGGGCCTGGCTGGACCCGGCGAACTTCGACGAGCACGGACGCCAGCGGGAGCCCTTGCGCGCTCGTGCGGCTGACGTAGGTTCGGACCCATGAGTGACGAGACGCCGCAGGGCTGGGAGCGCTCCGGTGACGCCCTGCACCGCACCTTCGAGACCAAGGACTTCGCCTCCGCGCTCGACCTGGTCAACCGGATCGGCGCGCTGGCCGAGGAGGCCAACCACCATCCCGACCTCGAGCTGGGCTGGGGGAAGGTCGTGGTCCACCTGACTACCCACTCCGCCGGCCACGTCACCGACAACGACCGCGGGCTGGCCGCGCAGATCAACGACCTCTGACCGGATCGCGGACCCGGGTCTCACATCCCGGAATCTCTGCCATGCTGTGTTGAGCCACGTCGCCGGGGAGGGGCATGCTGTGCCCATGCGTCCAGAGATTCTCGTACGCACCCGACGCGTGGGGTGACGGCCTCCAGCCGAACCCACGCGTCGACCCCTCGTCCGCCGACACGGCCCGAGGGGTTTTTTGTTGGGCAGGGTCCCTGGACCAGAGCGCAGCGCAGTGAGGACTTCCATGAGTGAACAGGCCGGGACAGCAGCGGAACCGGTGACCGGGGCGCAGGCGCTCGTCCGGTCGCTGGAGTCGGTCGGGGTCGAGGACATCTTCGGGATCCCCGGCGGCGCGATCCTGCCGGCGTACGACCCGCTCTACGACTCCTCGATCCGGCACGTCCTTGTGCGGCACGAGCAGGGGGCCGGGCATGCCGCCGAGGGGTACGCGGTGGCCACCGGCAAGGTCGGCGTGTGCATGGCGACCTCGGGGCCGGGTGCGACCAACCTGGTCACTCCGCTCGCCGACGCCTACATGGACTCGGTGCCGATCGTCGCGATCACCGGTCAGGTCGGCGCCAGCTCGATCGGGACCGACGCCTTCCAGGAGGCCGACATCCGCGGCATCACGATGCCGATCACCAAGCACAACTTCCTGGTCACCGACCCCGACGAGATCGCCCGCACGGTCGCCGAGGCGTTCTACCTGGCCTCGACCGGCCGCCCGGGTCCGGTGCTGGTCGACGTGGCGAAGTCCGCGATGCAGGCGCAGACCGGTTTCGTCTGGCCCCGGGAGCTGAGCCTGCCCGGCTACCGTCCGGTCACCCGGCCGCACTCCAAGCAGATCCGCGAGGCCACCCGGCTGGTGCTGGAGTCCCGCAAGCCGGTGCTGTACGTCGGCGGCGGCACCATCCGCGCCCGCGCGGCGAAGGAGCTGCGGGTGCTGGCCGAGATGACCGGGATCCCGGTCGTGACCACGCTGATGGCCCGCGGCGCGTTCCCCGACAGCCACCCCCAGCACCTCGGCATGCCCGGGATGCACGGGACGGTGGCCGCGGTCGCGGGGCTGCAGCGCAGCGACCTGATCATCAGCCTCGGGGCCAGGTTCGACGACCGGGTCACCGGCAACCTCGACTCGTTCGCGCCGAACGCCAAGGTGGTGCACGCCGACATCGACCCCGCCGAGATCGGCAAGAACCGCTACACCGACGTGCCGATCGTCGGGGACTGTCGGGAGGTGCTAGCCGACCTGGTCGTCGCCCTCCAGGCCGAGTTCGGCGCGGGCCGGAGCGGGGACTACGCCGCCTGGGTCGAGTTCGTCACCGGAGTGCGGAGCAGGTACCCGCTCGGCTACGACCAGCCGCCCGACGGCTCGCTCGCGCCGCAGTACGTCATCGAGCGGCTCGGCTCGATCGTCGGTCCGGATGGGGTGTACGTCGCCGGCGTCGGCCAGCACCAGATGTGGGCCAGCCACTATGTGGGCTATGAGAAGCCCCGCAGCTGGATCACCTCGGGAGGGCTCGGCACGATGGGCT
>JBOHDO010000159.1:0-9395 GCA_050699415.1 Marmoricola sp. | reverse complement strand
CCCCGTGGCTGACCGGCTCGTCGCGTGGCTCTATGACACGCCAGTGGCAGTGCTGGTGCCAGCGCCGGAGTTCCGAATCCGGCTAGAGTGGCGCGCCGAGGGCATCGAGCGGTGGCGGCTTGGCAGCCTCGCCCTCTCCGTCGGCCTGCCGATTGGCGCCGCGACTGGCCCCCGGGACATGCGCGGGCTGGACTTCTTTGAGAACCTGCTGCCCGAGGGACCGGCGGCCGCGCGGATGGCGGCCCTGGCCGGGGTCCGGCCCGTGGACACCCTCGGCATTCCTCGCCGACATCTTCGCCGGCATCGTCGCCGTCGCGCGCCGCACCCGGGCGAAGGCCCAGCGGAACGCCAAGGCGGACCAGGTCGCGCCCGGCGGCTGCGCGCACGCCATGGCCACCGCCGCCTACCGGCCCCCTCCTCGCATCAGGGAGCACGTCATCGCGCGCGACCACACCTGCCGCCACCCCCGGTGCGGCCAGCCCGCCTGGCGCGGCGACCTTGATCACACCATCCCGTTCGACCAGGGCGGCCGCACCTGCCCGTGCGATCTCGGCCCCGTCTGCCGGCGCCACCATCAGCTCAAGCAGCGCCCCGACTGGACGCTCGCCCAGACCCGGCCAGGCTTCTTTGAGTGGACCACCTCGGCCGGCCGTACCTACGCGGTCGAGCCGCACCGCTACTGATAGCCGGCATCAGACCACGGATGAGTAGGCGACGACGCCGCGGCGCAGGCCATTGATGGCCGCTCGGGCGGTGCCGACCAGCGGGTCCCGGCCCGCCGGCCGGCCCCGGCCCGCCGCGACTGCAATCTGATCGAGCAGGTCAATCAGCTGCTTCACCGCCCGGACGAAGTCGCCCGGGGTCAAGGCGCCCAGGACCCGCTCCAGGGCCGTCCCGCTGGCCCAGGCGTGCGCGGCCCACGCGAAGCCGAGGTCCGGCTCGCGCAGGAACGACAGATGCTGACTCCGCTCGACAGCATCCAGGTCACCCCAGAGCCCGACCATGCCGGCCAGCACCTCGCGCACCCGGCCGCCCGGCAGCCGGGGCGGGCTGGCGTCATCCGGGCGGCGGGACTCGAAGGTGAGCGCGGACACGCAGGCGGCCAGTTCAGCGGGACTCAGGCCGTCCCAGATCCTGCGGCGCAGGCACTCAGCCACGACGAGGTCGAGCTCGTTATACAGGGTGCTGAGCCTGCTGCCCTCCGGGGTCACGGCGTCGCCGTCGATGTATCCCAGTTCTTCGAGAACAGCGCAGACCCGGTCGAAGGTGCGGGCCAGCACATGCGACCGCGCGGCCACGCGAGACTCCAGAGCCTGCGCGTCGCGTTCCAGCCGCAGGTCACGTTCGGCCTGTCGCAGGTGCGCCTCGCGGTCCGGGCACTGGTGGCAGGGGTGCTCGCGAAGCTCCGCGCGCAGCCGCGTGATCGCCGCCTCCTCAGCGCCGCGTCCGGCCCGGCCGTTACGGCTCTGCGCCGGGGGCCGGGGCGGGCGGGCCAGGTGGTGACCGGCCAGCTTGTTGCGGAGGGTGGCGGCCAGGTCGCGGCGGTGGACGGGCGAGCGATGGCTGAACGCAGCCGGGATCCGGACCCGCTCGATGACCTGCGCGGGTGCCGGGAGGTCCGCCGGGGTGAGCCGCTTGACCTGGCGGTTCTCAGTCAGCACGAGGGGCATGGGCTGGCCGTCACCGGCCGGTTCCAGGACGAGCGCGACACCGGCCCGGCGGCCGCCGAAAACCTGGATGATGTCGCCGCGACGCAGCCCGGCGAGCGAGGCGACGACTTCCGCGCGGCGGGCCGCGGACCGGTCGCGGGCCTGGCCGCGCTCCAGATCGGAGAGCTCCCGGCGAATGCGGGCGTAGCCGGTGATGTCGCCGCGATCACAGGGCGCGCCTGCCTCGGCCAGTTCGGCCCGGAGCTTGCGAGCCTGCCGGCTCACCCCTGCCACGCCGCGATCGGCCTGGAACTGGGCGAATGACGACTCCAGCAAGACGGCCGCCTGCTGCCGGCCCGCCTGCCCGACCAGGTTGACGGCCCTGTTGTAGGACGGCTGGAAGCTGGAGTTCAGCGGGTACGTCCGGGTGCCGGCCAGCCCGGCGACGGACGCCGGGTCCATGCCGGGATGCCAGATCACCACGGCGTGGCCCTCGACGTCGATGCCGCGCCGCCCGGCCCGGCCGGTGAGCTGGGTGTACTCGCCGGCGGTCAGGTCCGCGTGGGCCTCGCCGTTCCACTTGCTGAGCTGCTCGATCACGACGGTGCGGGCGGGCATGTTGATGCCGAGTGCGAGTGTCTCGGTAGCGAACACGGCACGGACGAGGCCAGCTTCGAACAGTTCCTCGACGACTTCCTTGAACGTGGGCAGCAGGCCGGCGTGGTGGGCCGCGATGCCGCGCCGCAGGCCAGCCAGCCAGGAGTCGTATCCGAGGACGGGCAGGTCCAGGTCGGGGATGCCAGCGGTGCGCTCGGCGACGATGGCCGCGATCTCGCTGCCCTCCTCCGGCGTGGTCAGCCGCAGGCCGGAGTCGAGGCACTGGGCCACGGCGGCGTCGCAGGCGGCCCGGCTGAAGATGAAGGTGATCGCGGGCAGCAGCCCGGCGTTGTCGAGCCGCGCGATGACGGCGGCCCGGCTCGGCGGGCGGAACCGAGCGGGCTGGAAGCCGCCGCGCTGGGGCCTGCCATTCCCGCCACCACCGCCACCACCGCCCCGGCGGTAGCCGCCGCCCCGGCCGCCGCCATAGCGGCCGCCGCTATTCCAGCTGTCCCGCTGGGCCACGCGCAGCAGCTCGGGGTTGACGACCCGCTTGTGCGCGGCGCTGGCGAACAGGTCATACAGCCGGTTGCCGGCCAGCATGTGCTGCCAGAGCGGCACTGGGCGGTGCTCATCGACGATGACGGTGGTGCCGCCGCGCACCTGGGCCAGCCAGTCGCCGAACTCCTCGGCGTTACTGACGGTCGCTGACAGCGCGGTCAGCAGGACGGACTGGTCCAGGTGGATGATCACTTCCTCCCAGACCGCGCCGCGCAGCCGGTCCGCCAGGTAATGCACCTCGTCGAGCACGACGTAGCGCAGCCCCGCCAGTGTCGGCGAGCCCGCGTACAGCATGTTGCGCAGCACCTCGGTAGTCATGACCACGACCGGGGCCTCGCTGTTGATGCTGTTATCGCCGGTCAGCAGGCCCACGCTGGCCGCCGAGTACCGCCGGACCAGGTCGTTGTACTTCTGATTGGACAGCGCCTTGATCGGGGTGGTGTAGAAGCACTTGCGGCCCGAGGCCAGCGCGAGGTGGACGGCGAACTCGCCGACCACGGTCTTGCCCGACCCGGTCGGCGCGGCCACCAGCACCGAGTGGCCGTCCTCGAGGTGCCCGCACGCCTGTACCTGGAAGTCGTCCAGCCGGAAGCCCAGCGTGCGGGTGAACGCGCCGAGCTCGGGGTAGCCGGTGGCGGAACCCATCAGGGCACCAGCACCCGCAGTGCCGCCGGCTGCACCTCCACGGTCAGCGGCAGTGCGGCCATCCGCTCCCCGTCGGCGTAGGCGACGATGCCCGGCGCCGCGAGCGTGATCCTGCGGGCGAAGTGGTGGCGGTAGTCGGGGTGGTTCACGTGGGTGCCGCGGAACAGCTTCGGGTACGTCGCCACCAACTCCCGCTTGCGCATCGGCCGGACCACGACCACGTCGAGCAGGCCGTCGTCCATCACGGCCCCTTCGGTGATCCGCAGACCCCCGCCGTACGACGGTCCGTTGCCGATCGCGACCAGCATCGCCTCGAACCGCTGCTCCTGGCCGTCGAGATCCATCACGTAGCCGATCGGGCGGAAGGTGCGCAGCTCGGCCAGCGTGGCCAGGTTGTAGCGCATCTGGCCCTTCGGCCAGGCCATCTGGTTGACCCGCTCGCTGACCACCGCGTCGAACCCGGCGCACAGCACGGTGAGGAAGTACGACGCGCCGGCCCGGGCGAGGTCGACGGTGCGCTCCCGGCCGCCGATGACCACGTCGGCGGCCGCGTCGGCGCCCCGCCGCGGAATGCCGAGGGACCGGGCCACGTCGTTCCCGGTGCCCGCCGGGATCACCCCCAGCCGGGTGTCGCTGTGGGCGAGCACCTGCACCGCCTGGTGCGCCATCCCGTCACCGCCGACCACGGCCAGGGTCTCCACGCCGTCGGCGACGCACTGCCGGGCGAGCTCGGCGGACTCCTCGGGGCTGCGGCCACGCAGGTTGCGCACGACGTACCCCGCCTCGCGCAGGCGGGGCAGCACCCGGTCGGCGACCCGGGCGCCACGGCCCCTCCCGGAGGCGGGATTGGTCAGCAGCGCAATCTCCCCGGGCACAGCAGGCAGCCTATCGGTGGGCTGTTGGCCGGGGACGGGCGGCGCGTCAGTCGTCGTCGTCGAGCGACGACGACTCGTCGTCGGCGTACGTCGGTGCCAGCTCACGGGCGTGGCGGCGCCGGCGGTCCACCACCCGGGCGATCATCTCCGAGACGATGAACAGCACGCACATCGGGATCGCGAGCATCAGCATCGAGAACGGGTCGGTCGAGGGCGTGGCCACCGCCGCGAAGATGAACGTGCCCACGATGATCCAGGGCCGGTGCTTGGTCAGCTGCCGTCCCGAGATCACCCCGGCGAGGTTGAGCAGCACCACGAACAGCGGGATCTCGAAGGCGACCCCGAAGACCAGCAGCATCCGGGTCACGAACGAGAAGTACTCGCCGAAGTCGACCAGGCTCTGCACGTACTGCGGGGTGAACCCGAGCAGCACCTTCAGGCCCTTGGGCAGCACGTAGTAGCCGACCGCGACGCCGACCACGAACAGCGGCCCGGCGACCGCGCCGAAGACCCGGGTCCAGCGGCGCTCCGTCGGCTGCAGGCCGGGGACGATGAAGCCCCAGATCTCGGCCAGCCACAGCGGCGAGCTGGCGACGACTCCGGCGACTCCGCAGATCTTCAGCTGCAGCAGCAGCGGGCCGCCCACCCCGTTGATCACCGGTTTGGTGGTCACCGACTTGCCCAGCATGTGGCGGGCCTGGTTGTACGGGTTGAGGATCAGGTCGAACAGCTGGTGCCAGAAGAAGAGCGCAACGACCACGCCGACGACCAGGTAGACGACACTGCGCAGCAACCGTGCCCGCAGCTCGCGGAAGTGGTCGCCCAGCGCCATCCGGCCGCCCTCGCCGACGGGCTGGCGCGGGCTGCCGCGGAAGACGTCGATGACGCCGGAGAGCGACATGGACCGGTGCCAGCCTCAGTCAGACGGACCAGAGCGGTGCTCGGTGTCGTCGGGCTTCACGTCGGGCTGGGCGGTGGCGTCGGACTGGGCGGTCGTGTCGGCCTGCTTGGACGCGTCTGCGTCCTCGGACTCGCCGTCCATCAGGCCCTTCGTCTCGGCCTTGAAGATGCGCAGCGCACGCCCGCTGCCGCGGGCCAGCTCGGGGAGCTTGGTGGCGCCGAAGAGGAGCAGGATGACGACGATGATCAGGACGATCTCCTCGGGGCCGAGACCGGCAAGCAGCGGGATGGGCATCATGTCCTCTTCACTCGTGCAGAAACTGCCTTCATGTTACGCCGTCCTCGTAGAGGGCAAGCGTCGCCACGGCCACGGAGCGGACCTCGTCGTCGTACGACGCGGGGCTGCGCACGGTGACCTCCGGGGCCAGTGAGAGCACGAGCCGTACCAGCCAGCGGGGGTCTCCGACCGCCAGTGTCACGTCCAGACTACCGTCGGGCCCCTCCGACTGCCCGGTCACCGGGTAGTAGTCGGCCACCCACCGCGCCGCAGGACGGAGCCGCAGGGTGGCGGTCTGGTCGTCCGGACCGCGCTCGAACAGCCCCTCGGCGAGGTCGCGGGGAGCCACGGGGGGCGCCTGCCGGGCCGTGTCGACCCGCTGGGCGGCGTCGATCCGGTCGAGCCGGAACAGCCTGCGGTCCTCCGCCCGGTGGCACCAGGCGTCGAGGTAGTCGTGGCCGTCGTGCTCGAGCAGGGCCAGCGGGTCGACCACGCGCCGGGTCGACTCGTCGCGCGCCGGCACGTAGTACTCCAGCTCCACCTGGCGGTCTGCCCGCAGGGCCTCGTCGAGCACGGCGCGGACCTCCTCGGTCCGTGCGGGCCGACGGGGCAGGTGCACCTCGGCCGGCACCTGACCCGCCTCCCCGGCCGCCTCGGCGAGCTTCGCGAGGACGCGGTCGATCACCTCGCGGGACTCCCGGGAGCTTCCCTCGCGCAGCGCCCGCAACGCGACCACCAGCGCCGCGGCCTCCACCCCGGTCAGCCGCAGCGGCCGGGGCAGGAACTCGGCGTTGTCGATGCGCACCAGGCCGTCGGGGTCGGCCTCGAAGGCCTCGAAGTCGATGTCGACCAGGTCGTCCGGGCCGAACCCGGGCAGCCCGCACATCCACAGCACCTTCAGGTCCTTGACGATCTGCGCGGGCGGCACCCCGAAGTCGGCGGCCACCTGGCCCAGCGGCACGCCGTGCCGGGCCCTCAGGTACGGCGTCAGGGCCAGCAGCCGGATCACCTGCTCCCGCGCGCCGCTCATCGGGGTCCCCGCGGAAATCGAAGCGAAGCGAGGATTCTCGCGGGGTGGTTCACTCGGGCACCCCCGCCAGGTCACGCAGCCGGCCCACCACGCGGTCGCGCAGCTCGGCCGGTGACTCCACCAGCACGGTGTCGCCGAAGGCGGCGACCTCGCCCGCGAGCTGGACCGGGTCCTGGCCGGGGAGCCGGATCCGGTCCCAACCGGTCCGGCTGTCCGGCCCGGCCACGTCCCGGTCGACCACGGCCGACCGGCGCCGCAGGCCCCGGGCCGCGTCGGAGCGGACCAGCACCGTCGCCTCGACCTTCTCGGCCGGGGCCACCAGGGACTGGCTCAGGGCCCTGACGTCGGTGCCCGCCGGCACGGTGAACGCTCCCGGGCGGCCGTCGTGGGCGACCTCGCCCTCGACCCGGCTGAGCCGGAACATCCGGGGCTCGCCGCGGTCGGTGTCCTGCCCGACGACGTACCACCGCTCCTGGAAGGTGACCACTCCCCAGGGCTGCAGGTGCCGCTCGGTCGCCTCGGCGTCACCGGGCCGCCGGTAGCCGAACCGGACCGGGGTGCGGGTCAGCGTGGCCTGCCACATCGCCTCGAAGCCGGGCTCGTCCGCGACCAGCCGGGGCTGCACGGCGTCGAGCAGCTCCCGGTCGACCTCGTGTCCGGCGGCCTTCAGCTTGACCAGCGCGTCGGAGGTGGCCGAGGCCAGGCCGGCGTGCTGCCACACGCGCGCCGCGAGGCCCAGCACCGCGACCTCGTCGGGCTCGAGCTCGATGTCGGGCAGCTCGAAGGCGTCGCGCCGGATCCGGTAGCCCTGCTCGTCCTCGAAGTAGGGGTCGACCGAGCCGATCTCGATCGGCACGCCCATGGCCCGCAGCTCGTCCTTGTCGCGCTCGAACTTCTTCTCGAACGCCTCGTCGGTGGCGTTGCGGTAGTCCTCGATGGTCTGCCGGATCTTGTCCTTGGTGACGTACGCGCGCGAGACCAGCAGCAGGATGGTCAGGTTCATCAGCCGCTCGGACTTCGATGCCGTCATCGCCTCGTCCCCGGTCCCGTGTCCCCGGTCGGGGTCAGCTCACGCCGAGCACGTCGACCACGAACGCCAGCGTGGCGTTCTTCGGGATCGAGGGCGGCTGGCCCTGGGGACCGTACGCGTCCTGCGGCGGGCACAGCAGCAGCACCCGGCTGCCCTGCGGCACGCCGACCAGGCCCTTGTCCCAGCCCGGGATCACGCTGCCCATGCCGACCGGGAAGGTGGCGGTCTGGTGCTTCGTGTAGGACTGGTCGAAGGCCTTGTGGCTGCCCCACACCGAGCCGAGGTAGTTCACCGTCACGGTGCCCGACCTGGGGACCTTGGGTCCGTGGCCCTTGACCAGCGGGATGACCTCGAGGTGCTTCGGCTTGGGCAGGGAGCCGAAGTCGAAGCCGGTCGGCACGCCCTTCTTCGTCAGCAGCTTCGGCGCGCTCTTCGGTGGCTTGACCGAGGTGCCCTTCGGCCCCGTCAGGGCATGTTCGGGCGCGGTCGCGACGATGTCGGCCACCATCACCACCGGGTCCTTCGGCTTGATCCCGAGCTGGGAGTTCCCCTTGCCGCCGAAGGCGTCCTTGTCGGTAGCCTCCACGACCACCCGGCTGCCGGCCTTCTTGCCGACCAGCGCGTTGTCGAGCACCGGGGGCACACCGCCCTGGCCGGCGGTGCCGGTGAGCGGGCGCTGGCCCTTGCTGTAGGTGGAGATCACCGTCTTGCCGGTGTGGCCGTCGGCCAGGGTCAGCTGGAGCACGTACAGCTTGCCCTTCTGCACCGGGTCGCCGTGGCCCTTGACCGCGACGTACGAGGTGGACTTCTTCAGGTGCAGTGGCGCGTGCACCTTCAGCTGCGGCGTGCTGCCCACCGCGCCCTTGACGGTCACGTCCGGGTGGGAGCCGGACGCGCTGTTGTCGCCGTTGCCACTGCCGCAGGCAGCCAGTGGCATGGCCAGGGCCAGCAGGAGTGCGGGTCCGGCCAGAGTAGGTCGCTTCACATGCCCTCAATCAGTCGCTCGACCCGCTCGTCGCGGGAGCGGAAAGGATCCTTGCACAGCACCGTACGTTGTGCCTGGTCGTTGAGCTTCAGGTGGACCCAGTCCACGGTGAAGTCCCGGCGCCGCTCCTGCGCCTTCTTGATGAAGTTCCCCCGGAGCCGCGCCCGGGTGGTCTGCGGGGGCACCGACTTGGCCTGGAAGATGGCCAGGTCCGACGTGGCCCGGGCGACCGCCCCGCGCCGCTCGAGCAGGTAGTACAGGCCCCGGTCGCGGTGGATGTCGTGGTAGGCCAGGTCCAGCTGGGCGATGCGCGGGTGTCCCAGCGGGAGGCCCTGCTGTGCGCGGTAGCGCTCGATCAGCCGCCACTTGATCACCCAGTCGATCTCGCGCTCCACCAGGCCCAGGTCGCCGGAGTCGACGGCCTTCAGGCCGCGCTCCCACAGATCCAGCACCCGGTCGATGACCGGGCTGTGCAGCTCGCGGCGGTCGACGAAGTCGCGCACCCGGCTGAGGTACTCCCCCTGGATGTCGAGCACGCTGGCCTCGCGGCCGTTGGCCAGCCGCACCTTCCGGCGGCCGGTGAGGTCGTGGGATATCTCACGGATCGCCCGGATCGGGTTCTCCATGGTGAGGTCGCGCATCACCACGCCCTCCTCGATCATCCGGAGGACCAGGTCGCAGGAGGCCACCTTGAGCAACGTGGTGGTCTCGCTCATGTTGGAGTCGCCGACGATCACGTGCAGGCGGCGGAAGCGCTCGGCGTCGGCGTGGGGTTCGTCGCGGGTGTTGATGATCGGCCGGGACCGGGTGGTGGCGCTGGAGACGCCTTCCCAGATGTGCTCGGCC
>JBOHDO010000158.1:0-19045 GCA_050699415.1 Marmoricola sp. | reverse complement strand
GCTCAATGTCGATGTCGTCACCAGTCGCGTCGAGCAGTTCGCACCGGCGGTCCCGTTCGACGTCGTAGTCTCGCGCGCCTTCAGCGATCTCGCCGATTTCGCCCTCGGCGCCAGCGGGCACTTGGCGCCCGGCGGGATGCTGGCGGCGATGAAGGGCGTGCATCCGGACGAGGAGATTGCACTGTTGCCACCGCGCTTCGAGGTGCTGGCAACACCGGCGCTGGATGTCCCTGGACTGGACGCCGCGCGCCACCTGATCCTGATGCGTCGAAGACCGGCGGCATGAGCCGGATCATCGCGTTGGCGAATCAGAAGGGTGGCGTCGGCAAGACGACCACCGCGGTCAATCTCGCCGCCAGCCTGGTGGCGATGAAGCGTCGGGTGCTGGTGGTCGACCTCGACCCCCAGGGCAACGCCTCGACCGCGCTGTCCGTGGAGCATCCACGCGGCACGGTGTCGACCTACGACGTGCTCGTGGACGGTACGCCGCTGGCCGAGGCGGTGACGCCGCACGGCGAGATCCCCGGACTGTTCGTGGTACCGGCCACGATCGACCTGGCCGGTGCCGAGATCGAGCTGGTCAGCATGGTCGCGCGGGAGAACCGGCTGCGCCGGGCGCTGGACGCGCACCCGCAGGTGCACGGTGAGGGCGAGGACCGGTTCGACTACGTGTTCGTCGACTGCCCGCCGTCGCTGGGACTGCTCACGCTGAACGCCCTGGTGGCCGGAGAGGAGATGCTGATCCCGATCCAGGCCGAGTACTACGCGCTGGAGGGCCTGGGCCAGCTGCTGGAGACCGTGGAGATGGTCCGCACCCACCTCAACGCGGGCCTGCAGGTCTCCAACATCGTGCTGACCATGTACGACGCCCGCACCCGGCTGGCATCCGGGGTGGCCGACGAGGTGCGCAGCCACTTCGGCGACCGGGTGCTGTCCACCGCGGTCCCGCGATCGGTCCGGGTCTCCGAGGCGCCCAGCTACGGGCAGTCGGTGATGACCTACGACCCGGGATCGCCGGGAGCGCTGAGCTATCTCGAGGTGGCCCGTGAGCTGGCCACCACCGGGCAACCGGCCCGGGAAGGCCGGGAAGGCCGGGAAGGCACCGAGAAGGAGGAGCAGGGATGAACCAGTCGCCGCCACGCCGGGGCCTGGGCCGGGGGTTGGGCTCGCTGATCCCCACCCAGCCGACCGAGCAGCCGGAGGTGACCTCGCCGCCCGCGACGAACGGCCGCCACGTCGCCCCGGAGGGGGACGGGAGCGACCACCCCCCGGTCGCCGGGGCCTACTTCGCCGAGGTCCCGGTGGACCGGATCCGGCCGAACCCGCGGCAGCCCCGCCAGGACTTCGACGCCGGGGAGTTGGCCGAGCTGGTGGCGTCGGTCCGGGAGGTGGGCCTGCTGCAGCCCGTGGTGGTGCGCGGCAGCGACGAGGACGGCTACGAGCTGATCATGGGGGAGCGTCGCTGGCGGGCAAGCCGCGAGGCGGGCCTGGCCACGATCCCCTCGATCGTGCGCCAGACCGAGGACGACGCGATGCTGCGCGACGCCCTGCTGGAGAACCTGCACCGCTCCGAGTTGAACCCTCTGGAGGAGGCCTCGGCGTACCAGCAGATGCTGGAGGACTTCGGCTGCACCCACGACGAGCTTGCGGGCCGAGTCGGCCGCAGTCGACCGCAGATCAGCAACACCTTGC
Source organism: Marmoricola sp. (assembly GCA_050699415.1). Classification (GTDB taxonomy): domain Bacteria; phylum Actinomycetota; class Actinomycetes; order Propionibacteriales; family Nocardioidaceae; genus Marmoricola. Next base: position 17,353 of record JBOHDO010000158.1, on the reverse strand, counting down.
GCCTGCTGAGACTCTCACCTGCGGTGCAGCGTCGGGTGGCCGCGGGCGTGCTCAGCGCGGGCCACGCGCGTGCCCTGCTCGGGGTCGAGGACCCCGAGCACCAGGACCGGCTGGCAGCGAAGGTGGTGGCCGAGGGCGTCTCGGTGCGCGCCCTGGAGGAGCTGGTCACGGTCGGTGGCGGCGGGGACGAGCCCGCGGTACGGCCGCGGACGCGCCGGCCGGTGTCGCCGGGCCTGACCGAGCTGGGCGGCCGGCTGGCCGACCGGTTGGACACCCGGGTCAAGGTCGACATGGGCCGGAGCAAGGGGAGGGTCTCGATCGAGTTCGCCAGCCTCGGCGACCTGGAACGGATCGTGTCGATCATCGACCCCCGCAACCGCATCGACAGGCCGATCTGACGACAAAACGACGGATCGCTTCAGCGACTCATCTATTTGTCGACAAACCAACATCAGGGCGGAACGCGGTGGCCGACCCGGTCACTGGCGTCGTCGGGCGGCCCGGCGCGCCCTCTCCTCCGCGTCGAGTCGGGTGGCCTCCTCGGGGGTGGGCGCGCTGCCGCCGTACGACGCGGGCAGCCACCAGCAGCCGGGGGGCTGCTCGGCCGCGGGGTAGCTCCGGATCGTGGCGTCGAGCATCTCCGCCATCCGGTCGCGCAGCTGCGCGGTCTCGGCCGCCGGGTCGGTGCCGGTGGGCCGCATCGGCTCACCCACCCGGATCGCGATCGTCTTGCCCCGGGAGAGGTCCCGGGGGTGGTCCTTGGTCAGGATCCGCTGGGTGCCCCACAGCACGGCCGGCAGCAACGGCACGCCCGCGTCGGCGGCGATCCGTACCGCGCCGGACTTCAACGCCTTGATCCCGAAGGAGCGCGAGATCGTCGCCTCGGGGAAGATCCCCACCACCTCACCGCCGCGCAGGTAGTCCACCGCCTCACCCATCGAGCCGACCCCGTCGGCACGGTCGACCCGGATGTGGTGCATCGACCGCATCACCGGCCCGGCCCAGCGGTGGTCGAACAGCTCGCGCTTGGCCATGAACCGGATCAGCCGGCCCGAGGGCTGCGCGGCATACCCCCCGAGGACGAAGTCGACGTAGGAGATGTGGTTGAACGCGACCAGTGCGCCGCCGTTGCGAGGGATGTGCTCGGTGCCCTCGAGCCGGAAGCGCAGCCCCAGCGCACGGAAGCCCAGCTTGCCCGCGACGATGATCGGTGGGTAGGTCAGGTCGAACATCGTCGGGTCCTCTCCGGGGCGGGCGTGGCTGCCCGACTAGCATGGGCCATGACCCCGATTCCCGCGCGTGGAGGGTGGTGAGGCATGGGACGGCGCGTCACCCGGCTGACACTGGACAACCTCGGCGACCTGCCCGGCCACTGCACGGAGTGCCTGTTCTGGGAGCTCTCGCCGGTGCAGCGCGCCCGGGTTCGCGGCCACGAGCGCGAGGAGAAGGCGGCCTGGGTCTCCGCGGTGCTGCGGGAGTGGGGCTCGTGCGGCCGGGTGCTCTACGTCGACGAGGAGTACGCCGGCCACCTGCTCTGGGCGCCGCCGGTGCACGTGCCCGGCGCGGCCGGCTTCGCCACGGCGCCGGTGAGCGGGGACGCCGTCCTGCTGACCACCGGCTACGTGGTGCCGGCGCAGCGCGGCGGGGGCCTGGGCCGGGTGCTGGTGCAGTCGATGGCCAAGGACCTGTTGCGGCGCGGCGGGATCCGGGCCATCGAGGCGTTCGGGGACACGCGCGGGTCCGACGCCTCGTGCGTGCTGCCCTCCGACTTCCTGCTCGCCGTGGGGTTCGCCACCCAGCGGCCCCACGCCACCCAGCCGCGGATGCGGATGGACCTCCGGACCACGGTGAGCTGGCGCAGCGAGCTGGAGGCCGCGCTGGAGAAGCTGCTGTCCCCGGTGCTGCCCAAGCGGGTGCCGCGCCCGGTGCGGCCAACGCCACGATCGTCGACAGGAAGTCCTCGGGAAGCCGAGTGACCGAACGGCGGCGCGCCGCCCGCGTCAGCTGCCGGCGCCGTGCGCGCCGAGTCCGGTGAGCTGGTCCAGGTGCAGCGTCCCGGTGCCCTCGTCGACCTCGGGGCTGAGGTAGAACCGCTGGATCGCCACCACGATCGCCTCGGCGACCACGTCGCGGAAGCCCGGGTCCTCGAGCCGCTCGCGGTCGCGGGGGTGGCTCAGGTACCCGGGCTCGACGACCACCGCGGGCATCCGGGTACGGCGCAGCAGGTCCCAGGCCTTGGTGTGCGTGCGCAGGTCGACCAGGTCGGTGCGGGCCACGATCTCGCGCTGGGCCAGGCCGGCGAGCCGCTCCCCGGCCGCGGAGGAGGTTCCGTGGCTCTCCGAGCCGAAGTAGTAGGTGGCCACCCCGCTCGCTCCGGGACTGGGCGACCAGTCCAGGGCCGGGGTCACGCACAGGTCCGCCCCCGCCCGGTTGGCGAAACCGGCACGCCGCTCCTCCTCCGCCGCTGCGTCGCCGTGGGACGTGGCGGGGCGGTCTGCCGAGGCGGGCCGGCTCAGGAACGCCTGCACCCCGATCGCCACCAGCCGGCCCTCCACCCGCCGCGCCAGGTCGTGCACCAGCGCGTCGGACTCGGCGTACCGCTCGACCGGGACCTGGTGGCCCAGGCCGGGGTCGACCACGATGGTCTTGCCGGCCAGGCGCGGCCCGGCCTCGCGAATGTGCTCCTGGGCCCGGAGCGCGTCGGGGGCTCCTCCCTGCGCCCGCGGTCGCAGCCCGGCCAGCGTCTTCAGCGTGGCCGGCCCGCAGGTGCCGTCGGCCGGCAGGCCGACGTCGTGCTGGAACTCCCGCAGCGCCGCCTCGGTCCCGGCCCCGAAGTAGCCGTCCACCCGACCGGTGTCGAAGCCGAGCTCGAGCAGTCGCTGCTGCAGCGCGAACACGTCGTCGCCGGCGGTGGGGTTGCCGGGGCGGTAGGTCAGGATCCGGTCACCGAGGCGCCAGCGGGCCTCGTCCAGGCGCCGGTACGTGGCCGGCCCGACCACGCCGTCGATGCTCAGGCCGCGCTGCTGCTGGAAGGTCCGGACCGCGAGCTCCATCTCGTCGTCGTACGCCGGCTCGCCGGCGCGGCCGGCACCCGGCCGGACCAGCTCCAGGCGGGACAGCACCTCGCGGATGTGCCCGACCGCACGACCGCGGTCTCCCTTGCGGAACGAGCTCTCCAACGCGCACCTGCTCTCGGACCGTTCGCTGACCGGCTCCTACTGAAACAGACCACGCGCCCGGAGCCAAGGGGCTCGGGCGCGTGGTTTCGAGGTGTGGGGCTCAGATGAACTCGGCGAGCTCCTTGAGAATCACCGACTTGGGGCGGGCGCCCACGATCTGCTTGACGACCTCGCCGTCCTTGTAGACGTTGAGCGCAGGGATGCCGGTGACGCGGTACTGCGAGGGCGTGACCGGGTTCTCGTCGACGTTCATCTTCACGAACGTGACCTTGTCGCCGTGCTCGGCGGCGAGCTCGTCGATGATCGGCCCGACCTGGCGGCAGGGACCGCACCACTCCGCCCAGAAGTCCACCAGCACGGGCTTGTCGGACTTGAGCACCTCGGCCTCGAAGTCGGCGTCGGTGACGGCCTGCAGGTCTGCCATGGTCTTGCTCCTGAGTGCGGTTGCGGTCGGGTCACCCATTCAAACACCGGCCACCCGAGGTTTCTTCCCGCTCGGCCGGTGAGCCGGTCAGGCGCTGGTCACGGCCTCGGCCGGAGCGGCGGCGGCCCGGTGGTCGAGCTCGGCCAGGTAGCGCTCGGCGTCCAGCGCGGCGGCACACCCGGTGCCGGCGGCGGTGACCGCCTGCCGGTAGCGGTGGTCGACCAGGTCGCCGCTGGCGAACACCCCGGGCAGGTTGGTGAGCGTGGTCGGCTGCTCGACCAGGACGTATCCCGCGTCGTCGAGCTCGACCTGACCGGTGAGCAGCTCCGAGCGCGGGTCGTGCCCGATCGCGATGAACAGGCCGGTCGCGTCCAGGCCCCGCTCCGCACCGGTGACGGTGTCGCGCAGGGTCAGGCCGGTCAGCTTGTCCTCGCCGTGGATGCCGGCCACCTCGGAGTTCCAGGCAAACTCGATCTTGGGGTCGGCGAAGGCGCGCTCCTGCATGATCGCGGAGGCGCGCAGCTCCTCGCGGCGGTGGACCACGGTCACCCTCGAGCCGAACCGGGACAAGAACGTGGCCTCCTCGATCGCGGAGTCGCCGCCGCCGACCACTGCGATGTGCTGGTCGCGGAAGAAGAAGCCGTCACAGGTGGCGCACCAGCTCACGCCGTGACCGGAGAGCCGGTCCTCTCCTGCCAGGCCGAGCCTGCGGTAACCCGAGCCCATCGAGAGGATCACTGCACGGGCCCGGTACTCCTCGTCGGCGGTGTGCACGGTCTTGACCGGGCCGGTCAGGTCGACCCCGACCGCGTCGTCGGGGACCATCTCGGCGCCGAACCGCTCGGCCTGGGCCCGCATCTCGTCCATCAGCGCCGGGCCCTGGATGCCGTCCCGGAAGCCGGGGAAGTTCTCCACCTCGGTGGTGTTCATCAGCGCGCCGCCGGCGGTGACGGCTCCCTCGAGCACGAGCGGGCGCAGGTTGGCGCGGGCGGCGTACACCGCGGCGGTGTAGCCGGCCGGCCCGGACCCGATGATGATCACGTTGCGGGGCTCGGTGTCGGACATGGAACCTGCTCTCGGTATCGCTGGTGGTACGGCGCCGCACCTACGGCGGCGTGACAGTCGGTGGAACAGATCCTAGGCGGGCGACATTCCGGGGTGAGCGACCCGCTCACGAGAGCACGGTCACCTGGTCCACCTGGCCGCGGAACCCGCCCTGGTACGGCGGGAGCTTGGTCAGCCACAGCACCACGAACCGGCCGGTGACGGGGTGCCGCAACCGCAGCGTGGCGTGCGAGTGCCGTGCCACCATCCCGCCGATCCGGTGCACCCCCGACAGGTCGCTGGGCGGGTCGCTCACCCCGGGCGGGGTGGCGTAGACGGAGAACGTCGTCGGCGCCCCGGTGAAGCTGACCTGCACCGACCCGAGCCGGCGGTCCGCGCCGAGGTCGAGCAGCAGGCCGACACCGGACTTGAGGTTGCCCAGGTGCGGGTTGCCCTGGTAGGTCAGCGTGGTCCACCCGGTGGCGGGCTTGCCGTCGGTGGCGAACGCCACCTGCTGGGGGTTCTCGCTGGGGGGCCGGCCCTCGGGGTCGAAGTCGGAGACCGAGACCGGCTTGAGCACCTGGGCCCGCTGCGTGGCTGTGGCCTGGCTGCTGGGTGGGGACGCCTCCGGCCCGCTGCCGCCGCCACTGCCGATGCCCAGCATGAACGCGACCACCATCGCGATCACCAGCAGCACCACGCCCCCGACGGCCAGCCACAGCCGCGGCCAGGGTCGCCGCTCGGGCCGCCGGTGGGCCTCCTGGTCACCGAACAGCCACGCCTCGGAGCCGGGGAGCGGGCCGCCGGTGGACACCCCCGGCTGCGCCGTCGGCCGCTCCGGCGGCGTGTGCCGGGACCGCGTCACGCGGTCGCGGGGCTGTTCGCTGGCGAACAGCGGCCGCTCCGCGGACTCCTCGTACGACGGCAGCGGCGGCGCCGGCTCCTCGTGCTGCGGTGCGGCATCCGGGCCGACGGAGGTGTCCCGGCCGTCCGGGTGCGCCTGCGTCGGCTGGTCCCACGACGGCGACCCGGACGGCCGGTCGGGGCCCGGGACGCGGGGCATGGTCACGGTCGGCTCGTCGTACATCGCCGCGACGGTGCCGGGCGCACTGTCGGCGGGGTTGCCGACGTAGTCGTCGAGGGCCGCGGCGATCTCCTGGGCGGTCTCGATCGGCAGCATGTGCCCGTGCGCCTCCCGGCGCAGCACCCGCTCGCACACCGCGTCGAGCGTGCGGGGTACGCCGGCCCGCACCTGGCGGGGGCGGAGCGGCCCGCGGGCATCGCGCGGGGCGGCGGGAACACGGCTGCCCGAGGCGCCCGGCCAGCGGCCGACCAGGCCGGCGTAGAGGATGCCGGCCAGGTCGATCACGTCCCCCTCCCGGCCGTTGATCCCGGCGTACTGCCGGCCCCGGGCCGGGTCGTCGGCCGGGAGCAGTGCGGCATCGACCACGAAGCCGATCAGCTTCACCGCCCCCGCGTGGGTCACCAGCACGGCCTCGGGGTTCAGCCGGCCGTGGGTGAGCCCGTGGGCGTGGGCGTTCGCGATGGTCTCGGCGACCTCGCGGGCCAGCCAGGCAGCCCGGTCCGGTGGCAGCACGTCGCGCTCCAGCACGAAGTCGAGCGAGAGGCCATCCCCCCACTCGTTGACCACCCAGCTGGTGCCGTCGGCGGAGTCGCAGTCGAGCACCCGCAGCAGCCGGACGTCGGAGACCATGGCGGAGCGCCGGGCGGCCTCGAGCAGCGACTCTCCGCGGGGGTCGTCGCTGGCCACCGCGTGGATGGCCACGCTGCGACCCAGCACGGTGTCGGTGCCCCGCCAGAACCGGGCACCTCCGGCTTCCGAGAGCAGGTCTTCGAGGCGGTAGCGGCCGCCGAGCAGGGTTCCGGGGCCGCCCGGGCCCGCCCCGGTAGCGCTCGCCGTCACAGTCCTCCTCGTCGGGTGGGCATCGGCTGTTCCGGTGCCCATCGTAGAGCCGAAGACACCGGTCAGCCCGCCAGCCGACGCCGAAGCAGGGTGGTCACCTCGGTGACCTCGCGGATGCGCAGCAGCCGCGCCAGCACCAGCACCACCACCACGTCGACCAGTCCGGTCACCACCAGGCGTGCGAGGACCTCCGCCTTGTCGGTGCCCGAGAGCACCGACCCGATGCCCTGGCCGGTCAGCCAGGCCAGTCCGGTGGCAACGCCGACGGTGATCACCATGCGGACGAGGAACCGCAGGGTGCGGCCGCCGTCGAGCCCGCCCACTGCTCCGGAGAGCTGCAGCGCGGACAGCATCGCGCCGACCACGTACGCCGCGGTGTAGGCGACGACCAGCCGGGGCGCGACCTGGGAGCTGGACGCGCCGCGGGCCAGCACCAGCGCCAGCACGATGTTCGTCGCGGCGACCGCGCACTGGATGAGGAAGACCCGGCGGGTCTGCTCCAGCGCGTAGAAGCCGCGCAGCATCAGGTAGTGCGTGGTGAAGAACACCAGGGCCAGCGCGAACAGGGACATGGTGGGGACGAAGGCGGCCGAGGTCTGTGCGCCGGCGCCGTACCCGTAGACGAGGTTGGCCGCGTCCGGGGCAATGACCGGCAGCAGCGCCATCAGCGGCAGCACCACCGCGAGCGAGGTGCGCAGCGTCGAGGCAATCCCCGTGCCCACGCCGCGCAGGTCCCCCTCGGCGGCCCGGCCGGACAGCCGTGGCAGGACCGCGGTCGCCAGCGAGACCGTGATCACCGAGTGCGGCACCATCACGAGCAGGAACGAGAACGAGTAGACGGTGTAGCCGGCGCCGTGGCCGGCGCCACCACAGCCCCCGGCCGCCTGGGCGGTTCCGCTGGAGGCGACGCGGACCACGATCGTGTAGGCGATCTGGTTGACCACCACGAACAGCACCGTCCAGATCCCCAGCCGCAGGGTGTGGCCGAGCCCGGTGTGGCGGAAGTCGAACCGTGGCCGGTAGTGGAAGCCCGCGCTGCGCAGGAACGGCACCAGCACCAGCAGCTGGAGCGCGATGCCGGCGGTCGAGCCCAGTCCGAGCAGCAGCTGCTCCCCGCCGGAGTAGCTGCCCGTGCGGGTGCCGTACGTCGCCAGGTACCCGCCCAGCACCCCGATGGCCACGACGTTGTTGGCGATCGGGGCCCACATCATCGGACCGAAGCTGCCGCGGGCGTTGAGCACCTGGCCGACCAGCACGAACATGCCGTAGAAGAACACCTGCGGCAGGCAGTACCGGGCGAACGTGAACACCGACTCGCGCGGACCCGAGCACGCCGGCTGGAAGTAGGAGCCGTCGAGGAAGATGTGCATCACCCACGGCGCCGTGACGACCAGGACGGCGGACGCGACCCCGAGGAACAGGGCGGTCAGCGTGATCATGCGGCTGGTGTAGGCGTCCCCGCCGTCGGCGTCCCTCCTCTGCGCGCGCACCAGCTGCGGCACCAGGACCGCGTTGAAGACCCCGCCGGCGAGCAGGATGTAGAGCATGTTCGGGATCGTGTTCGCGATGTTGAAGACATCCGCGTGCAGCCCGTTGCCCAGGGCGGCGACGAGCAGGGCGTTGCGCACGAACCCGGTCAGCCGGGACACCACCGTGCCCGAGGCCATCACCGCGGTCGAACCGAGCACCGACCCGGACGCACCCGGGGTCCCGGTGGTCGTGCGCTCGGCTCGGCCCCGCGGGCTGCGGCTCACGGGTGCCACCGGTGAGTCTGCACCCGCACCACGATGCGCCGCAGAATCAACAGCACCAGCAGGGCCCCGACCACCAGCAGGATCACCCAGAACCAGCGACCGACCTGGCTGGTGCGCAGCGTGAAGCTGAACCCGGTGCCGAACCTGCGGTGCTGCCCGGTCATCGGGACGACCGCCACCTCGTGGACGCCGATCTTGCTCGCGTGCGCCTGCAGTCGCACGGTGGTGCGCTGGCCTGCGGCCATCTGCATCGGCTTGAGGTTGTCGATGCGCACGCCTGGTCCGTCGGAGATCGCGTGCAGCCCCACCCGGATGGGCTGGTCGAGTCCGTTGGCCAGCGACAGCGTCAGCGTGCCCGAGTCACTGGACAGCGTGACGAACTCGGTGCCGTCGAGCTTGACCGACGACAGCAGGCGCTGCATGGAGTCGACGATGCTCCGCGCGTTGTTGCGTGCCACCACCGGCTGGCTGCGCGCCCCGTAGGACACCGAGTCCAGCGCGGTACCGGTGAGGTCCTGGTCGACCCCGGCTGCCACGCCGGCGTCGCCGCCGTGGCCGACGTCGAGCAACGACCCGAAGGTCTGGGCGATGCGGGTCAGGCGGGCGGCCACATGGATGTTGAGGGCCGGCACCTCGTGCCGCCGGGCCCTGGGGGGGTACGGCGGCGGGTGCCGGGTCACGGTGTGCGCCTGCGGCAGGGGACGCAGCCTCAGCCAGGGCTGCTCCAGCCCGGTGAAGAACCCGGCGCGCTGCCACTGCGCGCCCGGGTCCCAGTTCCGGGGCAGCTCCACCACCAGCCGCTGGTGGCCGCCGGCCAGTGCGCGCAACGCGGCCTCGGAGAGGATGCGTTGCCGAAGCGTGAGCGCGGCGAAGCGGGGTTCGGGGCGCGGGCCGCCGCTGGAGGCCCCGGTGTCGGCGTACACCACCCGGGTGCCGTCGGCGAGCGAGACCGCGGCGTGCCGTCGTCGCCGGTGGTCGGTGAGCAGCGCGGTGGTGTTGGGGGTGAGGTGGTCGAACACCTTCGGGGCCAGGTAGCCGTCGGGCGGGGCGACCGCGGTGCCCGCGGTCAGGCCCTGATGGCGCAGCGCCGTGTCGGAGAGGTCCATGGCCCGCCGCAGCAGCGACCCGTCGGTGCGGACCAGGGCGGACACGTCGGGGTCGCCGTACGGGAGCGCGAGCGGGGAGGAGGACGACATCAGCGAGGTCATCCGGGTCAGCCAGTGCCGCGCGTCGGCCTGGTCCTGGTTGTCGAGCACCGCGCGGGGGGCGGCCTGGGCCGACGGCGAGGGCGAGCTGGTGGGCTGGCCCGGTGCGGGCGCACGGCCCACGTCGAGGCCGGGGCGGCCGTGGGCCAGGGCATCGGCGGTGTCCAGCAGCGCAGGATCGACCAGCCAGGTCACCGGCAGCGGGCCGGCTCTGCGCCCGAGTGCCTCGATCCGGCCGAGCCGGCCGTCGGGGGACATGCTCCGGGCGAGCCGGCGCGGGTGGGCGACGGTTCCGTCCGCGGACCGGCCCAGATGCGCCCGGACGGGAAGGACCAGCGACACCCCCGTGCGCCCCGGCACGTGCCGCGGCGCCAGCAGCGGGATGAACGTGCGGGCCCGGCCGTCGGCGACCTGGTCACGAGTCCCATTGGCCGTCCCCAGGGCGTGGACGCCGATCCAGTAGACCCCGGGCGCGCCGGTGATGTTCAGCAGCCGCCGCGGTACCCGGATGTCGAAGGCGATGGTCTGCCCGGGCCGGATGTCACCGACCTGGGCGAAGGTGTTCGGTGCGGTCAGCCGCGCGCCGAAGGTGGTGTCGGGCTCGGTGGCCGCGGCCTCGGCCAGGGTGGCCGGGTCGGTGATCGGTACCTGGGACGTCACGGTCTGCACGTTGACGTGGCGCCACAGCTGGTGGCTGCGGTTGGTCACGGTGCCGCGGAGCCTGACCCGGCCATGGGCGGGGAGGGTGGCCGGGGCGATCGAGGTGAGCCGTACGTCGAGCGGGAGCCGCCGGTCCCCGGCGGCCGCGCGTGCCGGGGCCAGGCCCACGACGCCCAGCAGCGGAGTCAGCACGAGACCGACGATGAGCGCCACCAGGGTCCGGTGACGGGGTCGGTGACGGCTCACACCGAAAGGCTAGAGGAGGACGGGGCGCGGGCCGGTGAGCCGTCGGGCGCGGCCCGATTAGAGTTGCGTGCCATGTCCGGGAAGGTACTGATCCGTGATGCCCAGGAGCGGGTCACGCGCGAGCTGGACCGGCTGCGCGGGGTGCTCGACCCGCTGGGCGAGCGGTTCTCGGCGGCCGGCGAGCAGATCGCCCTGGTCGGCGGGCCCGTGCGCGACGCCATGCTGGGACGGCGGCAGTACGACCTCGACTTCACCACCTCGGCCCACCCGGACACCACCGAGCGGCTGCTGAGGGGCTGGGCCGACGCGGTGTGGGACATCGGCCGGGACTTCGGCACCATCGGCGCCCGCCGGGACGGGTGGGACCTGGAGATCACCACCTACCGCTCCGAGGCCTACGACCCCGCCAGCCGAAAGCCGAGCGTCGCCTACGGCACCACGCTCGCCGGCGATCTGGGCCGCCGGGACTTCACCGTCAACGCGATGGCGATCTCGCTGCCCGAGCGCCACTTCGAGGACCCCTACGGCGGTGTGGTCGACCTCGCCCACCAGCTGCTGCGCACGCCGGGCACACCGGAGCAGTCGTTCAGCGACGACCCGTTGCGGATGATGCGGGCCGCACGGTTCGCCGCCCAGCTGGGCTTCGGGGTCGATCCGGCCGTGGTGGCCGCGATGACCGACATGGCCGAGCGGATCACGATCGTCTCGGCCGAGCGGGTGCGCCACGAGCTGGTCAAGCTGGTGTGCGCGCCGCGGCCCCGGCAGGGGCTGAGCCTGCTGGTCGAGACCGGGTTGGCGGCGTACGTGCTGCCCGAGCTGCCGGCGCTGCAGCTGGAGCGGGACGAGCACCACCGCCACAAGGACGTCTACCAGCACACCCTCACCGTGCTGGAGCAGGCGATCGACCAGGAGGACCGGCTCGACGGCGGCCCGGACCTGGTGGTGCGCCTGGCCGCACTCATGCACGACGTCGGCAAGCCGCGGACCCGCCGCTTCGCCCCCGACGGGACCGTGACGTTCCACCACCACGACGTGGTCGGTGCGAAGCTGACCCGCAAGCGGATGCAGGCCCTGCGGTTCTCCCGGGAGGTCACCGACGCGGTCGCGAAGCTGGTCGAGCTGCACCTGCGCTTCCACGGGTACGGCGGCGGCCAGTGGACCGACTCCGCGGTCCGCCGTTACGTGCGCGACGCCGGGGACCAGCTCGAGCGGCTGCACGTGCTCACCCGGGCCGACTGCACCACCCGCAACCGGCGCAAGGCGGAGCGGCTGCGCCGTACCTACGACGACCTCGAGGCCCGGATCGAGCGGCTCTCGGAGGAGGAGGAGCTGGCCGCGATCCGGCCGGACCTCGACGGCAACCAGATCATGGAGATCCTCGGCGTCGGACCCGGCCCCGACGTCGGTGCGGCCTACCGGCACCTGCTCGAGCTGCGGCTGGACCGGGGCCCGATGTCCTTCGAGGACGCCCGTGCCGCCCTCCTGGAGTGGGCCCGCTCTCGTTGAGATCGGCCAAATGTCCCGTCGAGTGGGGGGAGATGTCCCTTCGAGTCCCGGTACCGCGCCGGGCCGGTCAGCCCGGCGGCTCGGAGCGGCCGGACAGGTCGGCCAGCGCCTTCTCCACCCGCGCCAGCACGGCGGGCCCGTCGACGTACGCCGGGTCGGCGGCGAGGCTGCAGTTGAGCAGCCCGTTCCAGCTCAGCGCGCCCAGCGCGATCGGGGCACCGGGAGCCAGCGGCAGGATCGGGTAGACCGCGTCGAGATCCACACCGCCGAGGCTGAGCTGGGTGGTGGGGCCGGGGAAGTTCGTCACGATCGCCTCGAAGAACCGGCGCCCGTACACGGTCCGGGCGAACCACCCCACGCCGGGCTCGGGCACCAGCCGCAGGCCACTGGCCAGCGCGAAGCGGGCGGCCATCGCCCGCGTCGGCTTGCGCATCGGCTCGGCCCGCCGGGCGGTCTCGGCCAGCAGCTCCCCGATCGGCCGATCGTCCAGCGGGAGCTCGACCATCACCGCCGCCGTGGCGGCATTGGCGGCCGCCTCCCCGGGGGCCCGCGGGACCAGCCGTGACACCGCGACCCGCAGCCGGCCCCCGAGCCGGTCGGCGAGCTCGGGATGCGTCGCGTGCACGGCCTCGGCGACCAGGCCGAGCAGCAGGTCGGTGATCCTCACCCCGTGATCCTTCGCGACGCGGCGTACCTCGTCCAGGGAGGGGTGGGCGGTCACGAAGGATCGACGCGGCGAGCCCGCGTCGGTTCGTACGCCGGGCGCACCGCCGGTGGCCAGCTGCGCCATGCCGAGCGATGTCGCCGCCGCGCGGGCGAGGCGTCCGGGCCCGCCGTCCATGCCGGGCAGCGCGGTGCGGGGCCGCATCAGCTGCAGCGAGTTGGTGACCGTGCCCACGCCGTCCCCGAGCGCGTGCTGCATGAGGAAGACCAGCGCGGAGCGACCGGGCCCGACGTCACGGACCCACACGCAGCGCCACAGCGGCCGGTCACGCGGGAACGCCTGCTCGGCGAGCTCGGCCACGATGGCCTCCAGCCCGCGCATGCCGTCGGGGGAACGGCGCTCGGTGACGTGCCAGGCCAGGTCGAGGTCGTCGGCGGCCACCCAGCGCGGCCGCCGCCACCGTGAGGGCGCGACCACCCGGTCGCGGAAGTGGGGCAGGTTGGGCAGCTCCCCGTGCACCAGGGCGCGTACGTCGCCCAGGGACGGCTCCCGGCCGGGCGCGGGCTCGAGCAGGGCGATGCCGCCGGCGATCTGGGGCGCTCCGGTCGCCTCGACGTGCAGGAAGAAGTCATCGGCGGCACGCACCGGCGTACCGGGGCGCGGCGGCCGGTGGTCGTCCAACGAGCGGGCCTCCTTCGGCCGGGAGATTGCGCGGGGACTGCGCGAAGTGGGCGAACAGTGGGCGAACAGTGGGCGAACAGGCTGCGACACTACCGGTTGACCTGGCTCACATTCACTGTCCCGGGCTCCTCCCGTGCAGTTGAGTGGTGGCGGCATCCGACACCAGGAGGTACCCATGCCGCTGACCGACGTGGCACGGCTCGAGGAGAGCATCGAGATCGCAGCACCTGCCGAGACCGTGTGGGAGCTGGTGCGGGACCCGCGCCACATGGCCCGGTGGAGCCCGCAGACCCAGAAGTCGATCCTGCGGGGCGACGGCGAGGTCGGCCCGGGGTCCCGCTTCCTCAACATCAACCGGAAGGGCCTGCTGATCTGGCCGACCCGGTCGACCGTGGTCAGGTTCGAGCCGGGGCGCGAGATCGCCTGGCGGGTCAAGGACAACACCGCGGTCTGGAGCCTGCGGCTGGCGTCGACCGAGTCCGGCGGCACCCGGCTGCTGCAGGCCCGCGAGACCCCGGAGGGGATCTCCGACATCTCGGCCAGGGTGACCGACGTGTTCATGGGTGGGCAGGACAGGTTCAGTGCGGCCCTGGCGCAGGGCATGCGGCAGACCCTGGCGGCGATCAAGGCCGAGGCCGAGCAGCGCTGACCCGCGACAGCTGCGAGCTGGTCTGACCACTTGACCACCGGACCGGACCCGGTCTAGCGTTCACGCCATGCCGCTGCAGCCGGTCTCGCGACGCTCCGTGCCCGACGAGGTGTACGACCAGCTGCTGACCGAGCTGATGGACGGCGAGCTGGTCCCGGGCGCGAGCCTGCCCGGTGAGCGCCGGCTCGCCGAGCTGCTGGGGGTCTCCCGGCCCGCCGTACGGGAGGCGCTGCAGCGGCTGGCGCACGCGGGGTACGTCGAGGTTCGGCAGGGCGGAGCGACCACGGTTCGGGACTTCCGCCGGGTCGGCGGCCTGGACCTGCTGCCCCGGTTGCTGCTCACCGGCGGGGGCCTGGACCTGGCCGTGGCGCGCAGCATCCTCGAGGCGCGCGCGTACGTCGGGCCGCGGATCGCCGAGCTGGCCGCGGCCCGTGCCGGACGGAGCCTCGCGGCCCCGCTGGCCGAGGCGGTGGCCCGGCTGGAGGAGGACGAGGACCCGGTGGCCCGGCAGCGGGCCGCGCTGACCTACTGGGAGCTGCTGGTCGAGGGCGCCGACTCGGTGGCGTTCCGGCTGATGTTCAACAGCATGCGGGCGGCGTACCTGCCGCTGCTGGACGCCCTGGCGACGGTGATGTCGGCCGAGGTCGACCAGGTCGACACCTACCGGCGGCTCGCGGACGCCGTCGTCGCCGGGGACGGTCCCCGCGCCCACGAGCTCGCCGCGGAGCTGCTCGGCACCGCCACCACTGCGCTGCTGGCGCTGATCGAGGACCTGGAGGCGTCATGACCGAGGCGGACCGGGCCGCCCGGGCCCGGCTGGCCAGTGCCGAGCGCGACCTCGCCGGCAGGGCCAGGATCACGCTGGGCCAGACGTGGCGCCGGTTCTGGCACTACCCGTCGCCCTGGATGATCGCCGCGTACGTCGTGGGCACCGTGGTCGCCCGGGTGCTGGTCGGACACTGGGCGGTCTCGGACCTGTGGGCCCCGCTCGTGTTCGTGGCGCTGTTCCCGTTCACCGAGTGGGGCATCCACGTGTCGATCCTGCACTGGCGGCCCCGCAAGGTCGCCGGGGTCTACGTCGACACCCTGCTGGCCCGGGAGCACCGCCGCCACCACGCCGACCCCCGCGACGTACCGCTGGTGTTCATCCCGTGGCGGGCGCTGGTCTGGGTGATCCTGCTCGTCGGGCTGGCGATCCCGATGGCGGTCGGCCGGCTCGCGGGCGCGTCCTGGGGCGGCGTGCTGACCTACACGATGGTGGTCTCGGTGGTGCTGTTCGGCTATGAGTGGACCCACTACCTGATCCACAGCGACTACAGGCCCCGCACCCGTGCCTACCGGAGAATCTGGCGCAACCACCGGCTGCACCACTACAAGAACGAGCACTACTGGTTCTCGATCACCACCTCGGGCACCTCCGACCGGGTGCTCGGCACCCACCCCGACCCGGCCACGGTGCGCACCAGCCGCACCGCCAGGGACCTGCACGGCTCGGCCGTCTAGCTGCCGGTCCCTCAGCCGGAGGTCACCGGGAAGCGGGCCTCGCCCCAGCGCAGCAGGCGCACCCCGTCGGCGTCGATCATCAGCTCGACGGTCTCGCCGTTGCGTAGGTGGCGCAGATCATCGCCGTACGGCGGGTGCACGTTGTCGGCGATCGCGCTCAGCGCGACGCACGCCGCGCTCTCGTGCCCGACCACGAGCACGGTCTCGCCGCGGTGCTGGTCGGCGATCTCGCCGAGCTGGTCGCGGTAGCGGTCCACCACGTCGACTCCGCTCTCACCCCCGGGGAAGGTCGCGGCGAGATCGCCCTCGGCCCAGTGGTCGGTGACCTCGCGGAGCCGGGCCACGTCGAACGGGGTGCCGAGGAGGTCACCGATGTGGATCTCCCGCAGTGCCTTGCGGGCCATCAGGGTGACCCCGAGCCGGCCCGCGGCGATCTGGGCGGTCTGGACGGCCCGGCTGGAGTCGCTGCAGCACACCTTGGCGACCCGGCGCGTGGCCAGTGCATCGGCCAGCGCGACGGCCTGCTCCCGGCCGGCGGTGGTCAGGGTGCCGCCCTCGTCGCTGAAGCACCGGTCGACGTACTCCGCGTCCGCGTGGCGCGCGAAGACGACCGTGGCCGCACAGAACAGGTCGCTCACCCCGCCATTGTCCCTCCGCCCCCACGGGCCCCACGAACCGGAACGCCGCGGGCTTCGGTGCCCTGGGCGCAGGGAGGGGGCTGAGCGGCCGGGGCGGACGGCGACAGTGGGGCCCGCCCCCGTCCAGGCACCGCTCAGGCGCCGTACACCTCACCGTCACGCACCGCGACCCGGATCCGGGGCAGCGGCGCCGGGGGCGGTCCGCCGAGCACCCGGCCGGTGTGGGCACTGTAGGTGCCGCCGTGGCAGGGGCAGACGAACTCCTGCGCGCCGCGGTCGAACCGGACGGTGCAGCCGGCGTGCGTGCACACCGCGCTGAAGGCGGCGCACCTCGAGCTGCCCAGTCTCACCAGCCACGCCGGGTTGCCGTCCTGGGGGTCCTGGAACGAGACCGCGTGGCCGACCCGCACGCCCGACAGCGGGGTGATCCGGTGCATGCCCCGCGGCACCGGCTGCTGCGTCGGTCCCGCCGCTTCGGTCTGCCGGCCGGTCCGGGAGGTCGCCGAGTTCCGTCGTGGGTGTGGCCGGCGGCGTGGGGCGCTCGTGGGCGTTCCGGTCCCGGAGACCCGGCCTGCGACCAGCGCCACCACGGCGAGCACCAGCCCGGACGCACTCAGGCCGAGCAGCGCCCGCCGGTCCGCGGCGTCGGCGCCGAGGCGGCCGCGGCCCGCCCGCCGGGCGTCCAGGGAGCACACTCCGGCGGCGCCCACCACCAGGAACGGGGTCCAGGCGAAGCAGAAGACGATGTCGGCGCCGTAGAAGTACGGCGAGGTCGTCCAGCTGACGGTCAGGAAGAAGCTCAGGGACAGCACCAGACCGCCCACGGCCGCCACCCGCGCCCGCAGGCCCGCGAGCGTTCCCAGGCCGACGGCGAGCTCGGCCAGCGCGATCACCAGGCCGATCAGCCAACCGGTGTGCAGTGCGGCGTCCACCAGGGGCCCGATCGGGCTGGTCGGTGCGACCATCCGCATCTGCGCCTGCACCGACTGTGACGAGGAGGCGTCGAAGAAGGAGGGGTTGGCGAGCTTGGACAGTCCCGCGTAGCAGAACGTCACGCCGAGGAACAGCCGCAGCGGCAACAGGACCCAGCCGGCCTGGAGCAGGCGGTCCGGCTCCCAGCGTGGCCCGCGCACCCATCCCGGAGCACGGTCCAGGCGGGCCGGCAGCTCCGTGGCACCGGTGCGTCTCCGGGCGGGCGGCATGCGTCGAGTATCGGCGGCCCGGCTGACGCGGACATGACGGCTTGTTGAGAACCCCCTCTGGATCGACTCTGGAA
>JBOHDO010000157.1:0-12122 GCA_050699415.1 Marmoricola sp. | reverse complement strand
TCACCTCAGAGATGTCCCTTGCGCTTGGCCGAATCGTTCCGTGAAGAAGTCCGATTCTCCCGCCACGCAAGGGCATTCTCGTTCTACGGCACGCTCACCCGACCAAGTTCATCGGTGGATCCGGGCTTAGAGTCGGTCCCTGCGCCGCTCCACAGAAATCACCGCAGGCAGCTCGCCGCCGAGCTTCCTTGGCGCACGCCGATGGCCCCCGCCCAGCCTGGCGGGGTGCGGGGCGGTGTCGCTACCGGACGGGAGAGTCGGTGGCTGACGTCCGGGCGGATCGGAGCGCGTCGGTGGGCCGGGGTGGGTCGGCCGGGTCCGGGTTGAGGTCGGTGGTGCCGCGGTGGTCGCGCAGGTAGGTGTGCCCGTGCGGACTTCGCCACAGGTAGGTGCCGGGCTCGACCATGGTGTAGGCCCAACCGGTGCCCTCCCGGCAGTGGGTCTTCAGGCGGTGGTGGCGCCGGCATAACGGGGCCAGATTCTCGGCGCAGGTGGCTCCGCCCCGGATGTAGGGGATCACGTGGTCGAGGTCGCAGCCGCGGGCCGGGCGGGTGCACCACGGGAAGGAGCAGGTGACATCGCGGGCGATGACCTGCTGGCGCAGCCGGTCGGGGACCTCGTAGCAGTCGTGGTGGGTGTGGTCGGCCAGGTCGATCACCGGTTGCACCCGGACCTGGGTCTGGTTCAGGCCGCACCACGCGGCGACCTGCCCGGCGGTGACCAGGTGAGGGCCGGCGTTCTCCACCCGCGCGGGTGCGTCGGGGCAATGGGAGCGCAGCGCGTCCTCGGACAGGTGGATGTGGAGCACCACCCGGCGAGCAGGAGGGTTCCGGCGGCCGTTGCGGCGCGGGGTCTCGAGGGCTGCGGTTTCGAGACCCTCGATTCGCCCGGGCACCTCAACCCCCGGTTGCGGGTCCACCGTGGGCTCCAGGGCGAGGGCGAGCTGACGCCGTGCCAGCTCGCCGACTGCGGCCGCCCGACGTACATCCAGCGCCTCGGTCGACCCGAGCTGCTTGAGCTGTGCGGCGCTCGCGGCGACGGCAGCCTCCAGGTCCAAGGCGTCGGCCAGGTCCAGCTCCCCGTGCACCGCCGAGGTGCCGGCGAACGAGACCTGGCCATGGTCGATGGCGAAATGGCGCCCCTCCGCGGACTCCCGACGCCGCTGCGCCGCGAGGGAGGGCATGAACCGGCCGATCGCTTCCTCCACCAGCCGCTGGGTCTGCGCCGGCCCTGTCCGGTGCGCGAACGGCGCCAGCTGGGAGTCCACGTGCTCTGCGGCCGCTGCGCTCAGGCAGAGCGTCTCCGCAGCGATCCGCCGGGCCCGCCACGCCGGAAGGTCACCACCCTGGACCCGCGCCCACAGCGCCGGCAGCCGGTGCGCCAGCTCCAGGGCCTCGGCCAGCAGGGCCCGGGCCGCATCCGTGGACATGCCCAGGGCGGCGCCGAACTCGGCGACACAGAACTCCGAGACCAGCGGGGCGCCTTCACCGGCCAGCGCGATCCCGGTGTCTCCGAACCCCGCCGCGGCCCAGGTTGCCGCATCCTCCACATCCGCCACTCGGTGCAGCCCGGCCCAGGCCACCGCATCGGTCAGCAGCTGCGCCTCGGCCCGCTGCACGGTCTGCCGGGCCCGACGAACCGAGCACAGCACCGCCGCTGCGTCGAGATCTGTGGCCGCCGTGGTCATGTGACAAGCCAATCACCCACCGCCGACAGTATCGAGCAGATGAGCGATACTGTGGACAACTTCTGGAGGGTGATGTCGCGGTGTCTCCCGGCTCGACCAACGGATGTGCGGATTCGACCCCGGAACCGGACCGAGGAGTATGTCCCGGCGCGCCAGCCAGCCCGTTCGGCGTGACAACGGCGACCCGGTCGGGCTGACCCGAGACCGCCGGGCGGCCACGGACCGGGTCAGTCCCCGGCAGGGGCCTGCTCGGCCACGCTGGCACGCAGCATGCTGTGCACCCCGTTCGGGGTGAGTACCCCGAGGAACCTGGCCCCGTCCGTCACGCCCACCATCGGCTTGTCCTCGCGCATCATCATCGCCATCGCCTCCTCCAGCGACGATGAGACGTCCACGGTGCCGCCCAGCTGCGCGGCGTCCACGCCGTCGAGCGGCTCGAGGTGCTCGGGGTCGATCGCGGTCACCGCCAGCCGGCGCAGCCCGCGGGTGCCGCCGACGAACTCGGCGACGAAGTCGTCGGCGGGGTCACCGAGGATCGCCGCGGGCTCGTCGTACTGCGCGATACGGCCGCCCTGGGCGAACACGGCCACCCGGTCGCCCATCTTCACCGCCTCGCCGATGTCGTGGGTCACCATCAGCACGGTCTTGCCCAGGTCGCGCTGCAGTCGGAGGAACTCCTCCTGCAGTCGCCCCCGCACCACCGGGTCCACCGCCCCGAACGGCTCGTCCATCAGCAATACGGCGGGGTCGGCGGCGAGGGCGCGCGCCACCCCGACCCGCTGCTGCTGGCCGCCGGAGAGCTGGTGCGGGTAGCGGCCGCCGAACGTGTTCGGGTCCAGCCCGACCAGCTCCAGCAGCTCCACGGCCCGCGAGCGGGCGGCCCCGGCATCGGTGCCCTGCAGCCGTGGCACGGTCATCACGTTGCCGAGCACCTTCTGGTGCGGGAACAGGCCCACCTGCTGGATCACGTACCCGATGCCGCGGCGCAGCTCGACCGGGTCGACATGGGTGACGTCGCGGCCGTCGAGGAAGATCCGTCCCACGGTCGGCTCGATCAGCCGGTTGACCATCTTCAGCGTGGTGGACTTGCCGCACCCGGACGGCCCAACCAGGCAGACCAGGGCCCCCCGGGAGACCTCGAGGTCGAGGTGCTCGACCGCGACGGTCCCGTCGGGGTAGGTCTTGCCGACGCCGTCGAGACGGATCATCGGCTCGGATCCGTTACCGTCTGGTTGTGCTGGCATGGGTGGTCCCGATGGTTCAGGAGGCCGTGGGTGAGGCCGCGGTCGACAACTGCCTGACGCGCAACGAGTGGATCTGCGGCAAGTACTACTCCTCGCGCTCGGACGTGTTGGCCCAGGCCATCCTGCAGCACCTCGGCCTGGTGGTGGCCTCGGTCGTGCTGGGTCTCCTGCTCGCCTTCCCACTCGGGATGCTGGCTCGACGCTACCGGAGTCTGGAGAGCCTGGTCGTGGGCACCACCACCGCGATCTACACGATTCCCTCGCTGGCCCTGTTCTCGCTGTTGGTGCCGCTGACCGGTCTGGGTCCCGCGACGGTGGTGCTCGGCCTGGGCCTGTACTCGCTGACCATCCTGGTGCGCGGCATCCTCGACGGCCTGCGGGCGGTGCCGCCCGACGTGGTCGAGTCCGCCCGGGGGATGGGGTACGACGGCCTCCGGCTGCTGCTCCGGGTGCAGCTGCCGCTGGCCGTACCCACGATCATGGCCGCGCTGCGGGTGACCGTGGTCTCGGCGGTCGCGCTGACCACGGTCGGCGAGATCCTGGACTACGGCGGGCTCGGAGACCTGCTGGTCGAGGGCCAGCAGACCTCCTTCAAGGCACAGGTGCTGGCCACCAGCGTGCTCTGTGTGGCGCTCGCGATCGCACTGGACCTGCTGCTGGTGCTGGCCACCCGGTTGATGACGCCGTGGAACCCGCGTGCCCCGCGTGCCCGGCGCCGCCGGCTGCGCACCGTGCTCGCACCCCTGGCGTCCGGAGGCTCCCGATGATCGCGCTGGCCGGGCAGTCCCTGCTGCACGAGGTGGTCGCCTGGTTCGGCGACCCGGCGAACTGGCGCGGCGCCGACGGGATCCCCCACCGGCTGCTCGAGCACAGCCTGCTCACGGCGACCGCGATGCTGGCGGCGCTGGTGGTCGGGCTGCCGCTCGCGCTCTGGTTCGGCCACCGCCGGCGTGGTGGGGTGCTGCTGGTCAACACCACCAACGTCGGCCGCGCCATCCCGATCCTCGCGCTGCTGTCGCTGCTGTCGCTCAGCATCATCGGCAGCGGCACGCTCGGGCCGTTCGGCGAGTCCGGGCTCGCCACCCTGGTCACGTTGGCGCTGTTCGCGCTGCCCCCGATCGTGACCGGCGCCTACACCGGCGTCGCCGAGGTCGACGCCGACGTGGTGGAGGCCGCCCGTGGCATGGGCATGTCCGAGCTCGAGGTGCTCCGGCGCGTCGAGGTGCCGCTCGCGCGCCCGATGATCGTCTCCGGCATCCGGCTGGCCCTGGTGCAGGTCTGGGCGACCGCGACCGTGGCCGCGCTGGTGGCCGGCCCCGGGCTGGGCCGGATCATCACCTACGGCTACGACAGCGACCAGCCCTCCCAGGTGATCGCCGGGTCGCTGATCGTGGCGGTGATCGCGCTGTTCCTCGAGGTGGCGCTGGTCGTGGTGCAGCGGATGGTGAACCCGGTGCCGCGCCGCGCCTGATCAGGGCCGGGCCCCGGCCGCCCCGCGGCCCGCGCCCCGCGCTCCGGCGGCTGGTCGACGCCGGCCCTCGGCGTACCGGGTAGCGTGAACCCCGATCAAGACAGCATTCCGGACACGCGTGGCCGCACGGCCACGGGACACAGAAGGTGGCTCCACGACCATGACCTCATCGCGTACCCTGCGGCGACTGGCCGCCGTGCTGTTCGTGTTGCCGCTGCTCGCCGTGGCCGGCTGCGGGGGTGGCTTCTCCTCCGGCGGCGGCGGCACGGTGACGATCGTGGGCCAGAAGTTCACCGAGGCAGACATCATGACCCAGCTCTACGAGCAGATGCTCGACCATGCCGGGTTCAAGACCGACGTCAAGAACCTCGGCACCCGCGACGTCTACCTCAAGCCGCTGGAGAAGGGCGACGTGCAGATCTCGGCCGACTACCTGTCGTCGATGACCGACGAGCTCACCCGGGAGGCCAGTGGCGAGAACGCGACCTCGGTGGCCTCACCGGACGTGCACACCACGCTGAACCAGCTGACGAAGCTGGGTCACAAGTTCGGCCTGACCCCGCTGAAGCCGGCCAAGGCGTCGGACCAGAATGCGTTCGCGGTCACCAAGAAGTTCGCGAAGCAGCACCACCTGAAGACGCTGAGCGACCTGGGCAAGCTGGGCAAGCCCGTCGTGGTGGCGGCGAACTCCGACTGCAAGGCCCGCAGCGACTGCGCCAAGGGTCTTGAGGACGTCTACGGCATCAAGGTCAAGAGCGTCGACCCCCGCGGCTTCGACAGCCCGCAGAGCAAGCAGGCCGTGGTGAACGGCCAGGACCAGGTCGCCGAGGTGTCCACCACAGACGCCACGGTCGGGGGCCTCGGGCTGGTGGTGCTCAAGGACGACAAGCACTGGCAGCATGCCGAGAACCTGGTGCCGATCGTGAACTCGAAGTGGCTCAAGAAGAACCCGAAGGCTCGCAGCGTCCTGAACAAGCTCAGCAGCGTCCTGACCACCAGTGACCTCAAGGCGATGAACGCCCAGGTGGACTCCCAGCGGATGCAGGCCGCCACGGTCGCGAAGCAGTACCTGAAGAAGAAGGGACTCCTCGGCTGAGGCGCGTTACCCCCCGACGGGTCGCGGGCCGGCTCCGTCGCGAGCTGCGCTCCCGGACGGCGCCCAGGGTCGAGCACGTGGTCACGGTCTCCGGCGCACAGCGCCGGTTCCTTGACGAGACCCTCGACTCGATCCGTGCCCAGACGCATCCCCGGTGCGACGTACGGGTGCTGGCCCACGGGCCCGACGAGGAGGTCGGCTCGCTGCCGGCGGCCAGGGCGCTGGCCCTCGGCGGCGCCGGGGCGCCGTTCCTGCGGCTGGTCGAGGCGGGTGACACCTTCCCGCCGGGGTCGACCGCTGCCCTGCTGGCCGCGATTCGGGCCCGCCGGCGTGGTTCCGCGGCCATGGCCGCCGGGAGGTCGGTGCCGGCGCAGCCGAACTGGCGGGACCTCGTGTTCGCGCAGCCCGGCACCGAGCCGGGGCTCGCGGACCGGCTCATCGACGTACGTCGCTGGCGCGCGAGCCCACCCGCGCTGCCCGGCACCCGGTTCGCGGACGCGCTCCTGGTGGCCGCCGATGCACGGCTGGGCTGCCTGCCGGTGGATGCCGTGGTCCACCACGACCACGCCCGCGCGGCCGGCCAGTCCTTCGGGCACGTCCGGCGCTGGGCTGCCGAGGCGGATGACTGGCTCGACGCCGTCGACGGCGCCCTGGGCAGCGGGGCTGGCCCCGCCCTGGCGTCCGCCGTGCTCGACCGGAGGCTGCGGGCGCTGCTCGAGGACACCGAGTCGCTGACCGACGAGCAGTGGGCCCGTCTGGTCGACGTGACGCGGCGGTTGCGCGACCGCGCAGACCGGGACCTGGTCCGGGTCGAGTCGCGGGCGTTCGCCTGGCTGGTCGCCCATGACCAGCGCGAGCGGGTGGTCGACCTGGTGGTCTCCCGGTGGCGGATGCCCCACGACCTGCCCACCGAGGTGCGCGACGGCGAGGTCTACGCCGTACTGCCCGATGCCGAGCTCCCCGCGGGTGTACGCCGCCTGGGCGTGCGGGAGAGCGCAGTGGCCACCCGGCTGCACAGCCGGTCGCGGTCCTCGGTGGAGCTGGTCGCGTTCATCCGCGGCGTCGAGACCACCGAGCCGCCGCAGGTGCGGGTGACCACGGCCGACGGCACCCCGCTCAACGTCGACAACGACGCCGGTGCGACCGCGACCCGGCTGGCTGCGGAGGCCGAGCACAACCACGACCACGCCTGGTTCACCGTGGAGCGGCCCCCGTCGCGGGGGCCGCAGACCTGGTGGCTGGAGCTCACCTCACACGGGGTGACCCGGGTCGGCACCGTCCGGATCCCGCCCGGAGATCACACCCCGCCGCCGCACACCGACCCTCGGCCCGACACCGAGATCGGCCCTTACGCACAGCGTCAGCTGCAGCGCTGGTACGCCGGCGAGGACCGGATCGACCCCGACCTGGCCTACTTCCAGTGCTACACCGGCGGGCACGCGTCCGACAGCCCGCTGCCCATCCACGCCGCGCTGCGCCGGATGCGTCCGGACATCCGCACCCGTTGGCTGGTGGACAACCCGGACGTGCCCGTCCCCGAGGGCGCAGAGCCGGTGCTGCTGCGCAGCCGCGCCTGGTACGAGACGCTGGCGAGCGCCCACTGGCTGGTGACCAACATCGAGATGGAGTACTGGTTCCGGCGCAAGCCGGGACAGGAGCTGCTGCAGACCTTCCACGGCAACCCCGGGAAGAGCATGGGACTCAGCGCGTGGCGGGCGGCCGGGTTCACGGCCCGCCGGGTCGAGTGGACGCTGGACCACGGCCCGCGCAACTGGACGATGCTGGTCAGCCCCAGCCCCGAGATGACCGTGCACTACCGCGAGCAGTTCGCCTACGACGGCCCGGTGGCCGACCACGGCTACCCCCGCGACGACGTCCTGGTCGGCCCCGACGCGATGGCGATCCGCCGACGTACGCGTGCGGCGCTGGGGGTCGCGCCGTCCCAGCGGGCCGTGCTCTACGCGCCCACCTGGCGCGAGGAGCAGGCCACGAACTACCGCCGGGCCCGGCTGCACGACGGCTTCGACGTCCCCGAGGCCGCGGCGGCCCTGGGCGAGGACTACGTCGTGCTGCTGCGCGGGCACCGCTTCCACCGCGACCTCGACGTCTCCGGGGCCCGCGTGGTCGACGTGACGGAGCACCCCGAGGTCAACGACCTGATCCTGGCCGCCGACGCCGCGGTGCTGGACTACTCCTCGATCCGGTTCGACTTCGCCCTCACCGACCGGCCGATGGTCTTCTGCGTGCCCGACCTGGAGGAGTACGCCGGCGGCCGCGGCTTCCTCTACGACTTCCGGGAGTCCGCGCCCGGACCGCTGGTGAGCACCACCGCGGACGCGGTCGTGGCGCTGCGTGACCTCGACGCGCTCCACCGGGAGTACGCCTCCGCCCGGGACGCCTTCCACCAGCGGTTCAACCGGTTCCAGGACGGACACAGCTCCGAGCGGGTGGTGGCGGCGTTCTTCGGCACGCGCTGACCGGCCCGGGGTGGTTCAGCCGTGCCGCGGCATCCGGGCCTGGGCGCGCCGCCACAGCACCTTGGCCAGGTCGCGTCCACCCACCTCCCCGACCCGTCGTTCGTCGAGGCTCGCAGCCTCGGCGCGCGCCCGTCTGCGAGCCTGCCGCCGACGGGCCTTGCGGGCGCCCTCGCGGCGGCCCTCGGCGCGGGCCGCCACGATCTTGTCGTGGCTGACCGCCGCCGCCTGGTCGAGGACACGTCCGTAGCGCGCTGCCTGGACGTCGAGGTCGGCGCTGGCGTCGTGGTCGACACCGGCCCTCTCGGACAGCACGACGAGGTCATCCCAGACCGCCTGGGCGACGTCTTGCAGGTCGGCGGGCACCTCGAGGTCGTCCCAGCTCACGGTGTGGCGCCGCAGGTCGGGGTCGATGAAGTCGTCGACCGGGTTCGGCCCTCCGACGCTGATGTCGGCGTTGTAGCGCAGGCCCAGCTCCCTGCCGAGTCCTTCCAGCGCGGGGCGCCAACCGGTGAGCAGGTCGACGTACTTCACGAAGGCGCGCTGGTGCCCGCGCGTCTCGCGCTCGCTGATGATCGAGCCGTTCACCCAGCGGGCAAGGCTGGTCACCTCGTACCGCCGCAGCCTCGCGGCATTCTCGGACCTGACGTAGTAGGTACGGCGGCTGCCCACCACTTCCGCAGGATGGCGCAGCATCGAGATGTAGCAGATCTCCAGCCCCGCCTCGGTGGCCGCCTCATGCCAGAGGGCCTGTGCCCAGACGGTTCGCGGATCCTTGACCACGACCTGGTCGTGCCCGGCCGACCGCTCGCGGATGAACTCGACCAGCTCCCGGCGCAGCTCCGGTGTGATCGCTGCCTGCGCCCGGTCGAACGCGCCGGGTCGGCCGTCGAAGAAGTCGATGCCGGCGGCGGTCGTGATCTTGCGGTGGAACCTGATCGCCCACGTGGACTCGAAGAACCCCTTCGGGTTGGAGCGGTTCGCGCCGAGATGGGGGCCTGGAACGAACAAGCCCAGGTGGTGCAGCGTGCCCGACATGGTGCTCGTGCCGCTGCGGCCGGTGCCTGTGACCAGGACCAGCTTCTTCATCCGCGCTTCAACCTGCGCCTGATGGCGTGTCTGACGCGCGTGGCCGCGCCGCCCGGCTCCCGGCTCGGTGTGGACGTCTCCCGGCGGGCCTTGGCACGGGCGCGCCTGGCCGCCTTGCGCGCAGCCGCTGTCTGGGCCCGGCTCGTGCTGGCGTTGACCAGGGCCAGCGAGTCGGCGTACAACCTCGCGTAGTCCTGCCGGATCGACTCGAGCTCGTGGCCTACCCGGTCGCTCTCGCCGTGGTCGGCGAGCTCACCCAGGGCATCGAAGGTGCGGTCGCCGAGCCGCTGCAGGTAGCCCGGCACCTCGAGGTCCTCCCACCCCGGCTTCATCCGGGCCAGC
Organism: Marmoricola sp.; assembly: GCA_050699415.1. Classification (GTDB taxonomy): domain Bacteria; phylum Actinomycetota; class Actinomycetes; order Propionibacteriales; family Nocardioidaceae; genus Marmoricola. The sequence goes on along the minus strand of JBOHDO010000157.1, from coordinate 2,719 downwards.
CGGGGGTCGATGAAGTCGTCCACCGGGTGCGGCCTGGTGTCCGGGGGCGGCGTCAGCTCGACGCCTAGCTCTCGGAAGCGGGAGGCCTCGACTCTCCAGTCGGCCGTCAGGTCGTGGTAGCGCACGAACAGGCGCGGGGTGCCGTGGGTGAGCTGCTCGGCGACCAGGGCGACATTGACCCATCCCGCGACTCCCGGGACCACGCGGGCGTTGTAGTACTCGTTGCGGCTGCTGGACACCTCGGCCGGGTGGCGCAGCATGATCACGGTCGTCGGCTCGACCCCGAGCTCCTGCGCCACGAGCTGCCACAACCCCCGGAACCAGACCATGCGAGGGTCCTTGATGACCAGGCGCGGGTTCTCGGCGAGCTCCTTGTCGAGCCATTCGCGCAGCCGTTGCCGAACCTGCTCGTCGTCCATGAACCGCTGCAGGCGGTCGAGCACGTTGGGGTCCGCGTCCAGGTTCCGCACGCCCTCGAGCTCCAACAGGTCCCGGTGGAAGTCCACCACCCAGCGAGGCTCGAAGAATCCAGACGGGTTGGTCTGGTCCCCGCGGATCGCATCGGGCACGTGGAAGCCGCTGTGGGCCAGGGTGCCCGCCATGGTGCTGGTGCCGCTGCGACCGGGCCCCAGCACGCACACCAGCTCCCTGCCCTCGGAAGTGGCCACAGTCATATCCTCCGATGCGAACGCGAACCGGGACGCCCGCTCACGCGTCGCCCCGGGGCACGAAGATAGCATCGACGAGCCGCTCTCCCGCGCGTCCGTCCTCGAGGTCGAGGAAGTCCTGCCGAAAGGCTTCGTACGCCGCGGCGTACTCGTCACGCACCCTGTCCAGGTGCAGCAGGCTCTCCACGGTCTCGTCGGTGGTCCGGCACAGCGGCCCGGGTGCGGTGGGCTCGAAGTCGAACAGCCATCCCCGGCCGTCCTTGTACCGCTCCAGGTCGGGAACGTGGAAGACCATCGGCTTGCTCGTGACACCGAAGTCGAACCGCAGGGAGGAGTAGTCGACCACCGCCACATCGGCCGCGAGGTAGAGGTCGGAGACCTCCGGGTAGTCGGTGACCTCGATGCACCCGGGGATGTCCTTGATCCTGGACCCCGACCGGGCGTTGAACGCGTGGCCCCGGACCAGGATGCAGTAGTCCTCGCCCAGGGCCTGGATCGTGTGAGCCAGCTCGAGCAGATCTGGCATCGGGGCGACCTCGCCACGGTTGGCCAGATGATCGCGGAAGGTGGGCGCGTAGAGAACCGCGATCTGCCCGTCCCCGATGCCGAGCGACGCCCTGGTGGCCGCCCGGATCCGGTCGGCGTCGGGCGAGAGCAGGACGTCGTTGCGTGGATAGCCGATCTCGAGCACCTCGCCCCGGTAGCCGAAGTCGCGGGTCAGCAACGGGGTGGCGTACCGGGCCGGTGAGACGAGGTAGTCCCAGTCCCGGGTGCGCCGGTCGTAGGAGTCGACCCGGGCCTGGGAGAGCTGCAGGTTGCGCCAGTGGGGGTGCCCCATCTGCTTGAACGGGTAGCCGTGGAACGTCTCGACGAGAACCTGGCCGCCGGACTTCACGTGGTAGTCGGGCTGGAACATGTTGTCGACGTAGTACTCGACGTTGAACACCAGCCGATACCACTCCTCGCTGTTCACGATGACCGGAGTCGCGCCCCTCGGCACGGGGACGGAGTAGTCCTGGACCGCCCAGTAGACCGGGAGGTCGCTGCCGCGGCGTTGCAGCTCCTTCTGGATCGAGAGCCCGTTGTCGGTGGCCCACTCACCGAAGTACGACCGCATCAGGACACCGCGGACCAGGCTCGAGGTGGACGGTCCCCGGCGGCGGAGCAGGTTCTCCTGGTAGCGCGTCCTCGCCTCGCCCAGGGGCCGCTGGAGCGTGAGCCGGACACCCCCCTTCGGGCCGCGCGCGACCCGGCCCTCGAGCTCGTCCGAGTGCACCGGGATCGGCAGCTGCGACGACAGCGTGGCGGACACGAGCAGCGGGACTTCCACACGTCCCGCGCCGTGGCCGGCATCCACCTCGAGCTGGACCTCGTGGTTCCCGGTCGGCAGCGGCCAGCGGCCGAACCGGTACCGCTGGTGTCGCAGCTCCAGGGAGGCGGTGAAGCGGCCGCCCCGCACGGAAACCTCGTCGCCGGACACCTGCGTGCTCTTGTGTCGGCTGAGCAGCCGGACGTTGGCGGCGGCAGGCCCGAAGACGCGTCCGCGGACCTCGAGCACGCCCCCGGTCGAGACCGTCACCTGGTCGGCGGCGGCACCCAGGCGCCACTCTGCCACCCGGAGCCGACCGGTGCGGTCGGTCTCGATCACCATCGGACCTGTGCCGGTGGTGTCGATGGTCCCCGGTGCCGGGAGCAGGTCGACCGGCTCGCCGCGACGATCGTGCGCGCGAAGCCGCCAGCTCACCTGTGTACCGGGGGAGGGGGGAGCCACCTCCGGGAGAACCACCGTCCACGAGCCGTCGGTGACCGGCGCGTCGCCGGCCCCGCCCGCCGCGGATGCCAGCACGCGAGTCACCCTGTCCGCCCACCGGGGGTCGATGCGTCCGGTGAGGGTACGACCGGTCAGGGTCACCTCGGGGGCGAGGGCGGCGCCGGGCTCGACGACCATGCACAGCTGCTGGCCGAACCGCCACGCGGGGACCACCCGTGCCCCGTCCTCGAGCGTGAGTGCGGGCACCACTCCCGCGGAGCCGCTGCGCACCAGGTTGGTC
>JBOHDO010000156.1:0-26851 GCA_050699415.1 Marmoricola sp. | reverse complement strand
TGCAACACGATGTCGAGCAGGGTTTCCCGTTTCTCCCGTCGGGCTGCGAGATCGTGATGGACAAGCAGTCCCAGCAGCTCGTGCTGGAGAACATAAGGTCTCAAGTCGCAAACCGCTGGCGCGACATGGTCGCCGAGCTGCGCTCCTACGGCGAACAGAGCCTAGCGACCTTCTTGGAGGAGTCGGGCCTGGAGCTCGCCGACATCCTCCGACAAGGCCGCAGCTCGTGGACCCAGCTGCGCCGTGACGCCGACCTGCCCACTGAATCCGGCTCTGTGATGGAGGAGCGACTCCTCAAGCGGATCCGTGCCTTTGCGCATGTCGATGATCCCGACCGAGCAGAGGGCTACCGACGGGTGCTCAACATCGGTTTCAGTACCTCAGGTCTGAATCCGCGCGACCGACGCCTGGCACAGATGCTCTTCTTCTCGCTGTGGCCCGACGGCGGCGGTTTCACCGATATTGAGTCAGGCTTGGTCGCACTGCGAACCGAGCCCGCCGTGCGGGACGAGCTGCGCTCGGTAGTAGACATCTCCTTCGACGGCGCCCGGCAGGTCTCGCTGCCATTACGCGGCGCGCTGGACGACGTACCTCTCAGGGTGCACGCCCGCTACCAGCGCGAAGAAGTCCTCGCTGCCCTGGGCTACGCGAGCTTGCAGCGCAAGCCGAACAGCTTCCGGGAGGGCGTGCTCTATGTGCCTGAGCTCAACGTGGACGCCTTCTTCATCACCTTGAGGAAGTCTGAGGCCGACTACTCCCCGACCACGACGTATGCCGATTATCCGATCAGCCCGACGCTCTTTCACTGGGAGTCGCAATCGGTGACCACAGTGGCAACGAAGACTGGGCAGCGTTACGTGAACGGCACGGGCACGGTGCTGCTGTTCGTGCGAGAGGAGCAGAAGAACGAGTTCGGCACCTCGCCGTACCTCTTCCTCGGGCCGGCAAGCTACGTCGAGCACCGCGGTGAGCGCCCAATCGCGATCACCTGGCAGCTGGAGCATGCAATGCCGACCGACTTCTTTGCCGGTGCCGCGGTGGCTGCGGGATAGCTGGCCGGGTTTCAGAGCCGAGCCCGGGCCGCGGCATAGGCGGTAAGACGCCTTCGAAGGACGAGGGAGGCCCGATGCGATCTGCATCGGGCCTCCCTTGTTAGCTACTTCATCCTCAGCTGCAGCCGGAGGTGCTCCCGCAGCCCTCGCAGACGTGGCAGGAGCCGGCCGGGCGCATCTTGGTGCCGCAGGTCATGCACAGCGGGGCGTCCACGGCGGTGCCGCTGATCGCCTCCAGGAGCTCGGCGGAGGTTTGGGAGCTGCGCGACCCTCCGGCTTCGGGGCCGCTCGTTCCTCGCGCCACCTCAGCCTCCGGGCTGGAGGACTCCGAGGCCACCAGCTCCGAGGCGACGGTGCCGGACTCCCCTGACTCATCCAGTTCCTCGTCGGCCGGCAGGTAGGAGCCGGTCTCGAGCTGGCGCTGGCGCTCCTCGGCGGAGTAGGTGCCCAGCGCGGAGCGGGTCTCGAAGTCGAGGTAGTCCAGCGCCAGGCGACGGAAGATGTAGTCCATGATCGACCCTGCCATCCGCACGTCCGGGTCGTCGGTCAGGCCGGCCGGCTCGAAGCGCTGGTTGGTGTACTTCGACACGTAGGTCTCCAGCGGCACGCCGTACTGCAGCCCGATCGAGATCGCGATCGAGAACGCGTCCATCACGCCGGCCAGGGTGGAGCCCTGCTTGCCGAGCTTGAGGAAGATCTCGCCGAGCTGGCCGTCGTCGTGGGAGCCGGAGATCATGTAGCCCTCGGCGCCGCCGACCGTGAACGAGGTCGTCCGCGAGGCCCGGCTCTTGGGGAGCCGCTTGCGCAGCGGCCGGTACTCGATCCGGGGCTCGGAGGTCTCGACCGCCTTGTTGGCGTCGGCCCCCTTGTTCTCGCCCTTGCCGCCCGACAGCGGCTGGCCCACCTTGCAGTTGTCGCGGTAGACCGCGGTCGCCTTCAGGCCGAGCTTCCACGACTGCAGGAAGATGTCCTCGATCTCCTCGACCGTGGCCTGCTCGGGCAGGTTCACCGTCTTCGAGATCGCGCCGGACAGGAACGGCTGCGCCGCGGCCATCATCCGCACGTGCGCCATCGGCTGCAGCGCCCGCTCCCCCATCGCGGTGTCGAAGACCTCGTAGTGCTCCGGCTTCAGGCCGGGGGCGTCGATCACGTGACCGTGCTCGGCGATGAACTCCACGATCGCCTCGACCTGCTCGTCGGCGTACCCGAGGTGGGCCAGCGCCCGCGGGATGGTCTGGTTGACGATCTGCATCGAGCCGCCGCCGACGAGCTTCTTGAACTTCACCAGCGAGAAGTCCGGCTCGATGCCGGTGGTGTCGCAGTCCATCATGAAGCCGATCGTGCCGGTGGGCGCGAGCACCGAGGCCTGGGCGTTGCGGAAGCCGTTCTTCTCCCCCAGCTTCTGCACCTCGGCCCACGCCTTCGTCGCAGCCTTGTGCACCGCGGTGTCGGCGGCCTGCATCGGCCGGACCACGTCGTTGGCGGCCTGGTGCTTGCGCATCACCCGCTTGTGCGCATCGGCGTTGCGGGCGTAGCCGGCGTAGCTGCCGACGACGCCGGCCAGCTCCGCGGAGCGCTTGTACGACGTCCCGGTCATCAGGCTCGTGATCGCCGCCGCCATCGCGCGGCCGCCGTCGGAGTCGTAGCCCCGGCCCATCGCCATCAGCAGCGCACCGAGGTTGGCGTAGCCGATGCCGAGCTGGCGGTAGTCGCGGGTGGTGTCGCCGATCGCCTCGGTCGGGAAGTCGGCGAAGCAGATCGAGATGTCCATCGCGGTGATGATCAGCTCGACCGCCTTCGCGAACCTCGCGGCGTCGAAGCTGCCGTCGACCTTCAGGAACTTCAGCAGGTTCAGCGAGGCCAGGTTGCACGAGGAGTTGTCCAGGCTCATGTACTCCGAGCACGGGTTGGACGCGGTGATCCGGCCGGTCTCGGGGTTGGTGTGCCAGTCGTTGATGGTGTCGTCGTACTGCAGGCCCGGGTCCGCGCACTCCCACGCCGCCTGCGCGATCTTCTTGAACAGGTCGCGGGCCTCGACGGTGTCGATGACCTCGCCGGTCTTGCGGACGCGCAGGCCGAACTCGTCGCCGTCGTCGACGGCCTTCATGAACTCGTCGGTGACGCGCACGGAGTTGTTGGCGTTCTGGTACTGCACGCTGGTGATGTCCGCGCCGCCGAGGTCCATGTCGAACCCGGCGTCGCGCAGCGCACGGATCTTGTCCTCCTCGCGCGCCTTGGTCTGCACGAACTCCTCGATGTCGGGGTGGTCGACGTCGAGCACCACCATCTTCGCGGCACGCCGGGTCGCGCCGCCGGACTTGATCGTGCCCGCGGACGCGTCGGCGCCGCGCATGAACGACACCGGGCCGGAGGCGGTGCCGCCGGAGGAGAGCAGCTCCCTCGACGAGCGGATGCGGGAGAGGTTCAGGCCGGCGCCGGAGCCGCCCTTGAAGATGAAGCCCTCCTCCTTGTACCAGTTCAGGATCGAGTCCATCGAGTCGTCGACCGAGAGGATGAAGCACGCGGACACCTGCTGCGGCGACTTCGTGCCGACGTTGAACCAGACCGGGGAGTTGAACGAGAAGTACTGGTGGACCAGCAGCCAGACCAGCTCGTGCTCGAAGAGCTCAGCAGACGCAGCGTCGGCGAAGTATCCGTGCTCCTCGCCGGTGCGGCGGTACGTCGAGACCACCCGGTCGATCAGCTGCTTCAGGCTCTGCTCGCGGGCGTCGGTGCCGACCGCGCCGCGGAAGTACTTCGTGGTCACGATCGTGGAGGCGTTCAGCGACCAGGACTCGGGGAACTCCACGCCCTTCTGCTCGAACACCGTCTCGCCGGTCTTCCAGTTGGTCTGCACCACGTCGCGGCGCTCCCAGGTGACCTCGTCGTACGGGTGCACGCCGTCGGTGGAGAAAACCCGCTCGATCTTGAGCCCGGCAGTCTTCGTTGCGGCCTTGCGCGTGCGTCCGCTGACGGTTTCGGTCATGCCCTTCTCCTCCTGGTCGTGTCCTGCTGGTTCACCGTGTTGTTCTTCGTTGTTCTTCGCTGGTTGCCCGGCGCGCCGCTTCCCCACGACGCACCGGGCGGTCTGTGGTCAGCCGCTCGGCTGAGTCTGGTGTTGCTCGACGTGCTCGTCGGGGCCGGCCGCCAGCGACCGCTCCACACGGAGCTCGCTGATCGCGGTCTCGAAGTCCTCGGCGGAGTCGAACGCGCGGTAGACCGAGGCGAACCGCAGCCAGGCGACCTCATCGAGCTCGCGCAGCGGACCGAGGATCGCCAGGCCGACCTCATGGGCCGGGATCTCCGCCCAGCCCCGGTCGCGCAGGGCATCCTCGACGGTCTGGCCGAGCCTGGCCAGGTCGTCGGCGTCGACCGGACGGCCCTTGCATGCCTTGGCCACGCCCGCGACCGCCTTGTCGCGGTTGAACGGCTCGGTGATGCCGCTTCGCTTGAGCACCGTCAGCTGCATCTGCTCCACGGTGCTGAACCGCTTCTCGCACACCGGGCAGGTCCGCCGGCGGCGGATCGAGGCGCCGTCGTCGGCGACCCGGGAGTCCAGCACCCGGGTCTCGCTGCTGCGGCAGAACGGGCAGTGCATCGCGGGTGCTCCTCTCGGGTCTTCGGGGGCCGGCTGATGGCTCGAGCCGACACAGTCGGCTGGATGGGTCGCTGTGGATCAGCTGTGGATGAAACTGTGAGTCCCACTGTGGACAACGTCGGACCCCTGTGGGGATCTTCCGGTTCCTGTGGAACTATATGTGGAAAACCACACCGTTGTAACTACTAGATCTAGTGGTGACACTACGCCGGGGGCAACGGGGGCGCAAGGGTTGGCCGGCAGCGATCTCGACGTACTTCGGGTATGGCGCAAACCTGCAGGCCACCGGTCCGGCGCGGCCCGAGCCACCGCGTGTCGCGCCCGGACATGGCACAGCCCCGAACCAGCAACATCGGTCCAGACATTGCCTACCGGGCGCCCGGTTGACCAACGGCATCCAGGCCGCTAACTTGCTCGTGAGCCTGCTCGCAGCAGACCCGGACACAATTTCATCCCGAGGTCATCAGCGCGGAGCACATGAACGACCCAACATCGGTTTCGACTGGGCGCGACACCATCGCGTCTCGCGAGGAGACCCTGCACCTCCCCGACGACCTGCTCACCGTTTCGGCAGCGCTGTTCCGGAGGCAGGGTTACGCCCGCACCACCACGCGGGAGCTCGCCAACGCCGTGGGCATCAGGAAGGCGTCGCTCTACCACTACATCCGGACCAAGGAGGATCTCCTCTACGCACTGTGCGTGCAGAGCCTGGATGTGATCACCGACGACGTCCGCCGCGCAACCAGAGACGCCGACAAACCCGAGCGCCTCGACGCCATGATCGACGCGCACGTCCGGTCGATGCTGAGCAACCAGGACATGCACGCGGTCATGTTGATGGAGCTGAGGGCCCTCTCCGGGCCCAGACTCGCCGATGTCATCGGCCGCCGGGACCGGTACGAAGCGATCGTCAAGGACATCCTGGCCGCAAGCCAGAGGGCAGGGCTGGTGCGCCCCGAGTTCAGCCCTGGGCACCTCACCCTGGGCCTGCTCAACCTACTCAATTGGACGATCTTCTGGTACCGCGCCGACGGGGAAATGGCCCCGGAGCAACTCGCATCGATGCTCCGCACGATCTTTTTTCAGGGAGTGCGCACCGCGCATCGGGAATAGGCCGCGATTCTGTCAGCAATTGGAGGAGAAATGGCTCACGGGTTGAGTGCGTTGAATGGGCTCGGGTCCCGGGGGAGCAAGGCAACTGCCGTCGGGGCGACCTTTGCGGCGTTGTCACTGGTGCTGGCCGCCTGCGGCGGCGGATCCGGTGGTGGCGGCTCCTCGTCAGGGGGGTCCTCTGCACCCGGAGTGACCGGCACCAGCATCACCTTCGGGCAGACCGCACCACACACCGGTCCGGCCGGTGAGTACGGACAGTCCGAGCTGGGCGTCAAGGCGTACTTCGACATGGTCAACGCTCAGGGCGGGATCAACGGCCGCAAGCTCAAGCTGATCTCCCTGGACGACCAGTACACGCCCTCCGTGGCCCTACAGGACACCAAGCAGTTGCTGTTCAAGGACAACGTGTTCGCCGAGGTGGCGGTCAACGGATCGGCCACCACCAATGCAGACCTGACGGTGCTCATCCCCAACAACGTCCCCCTGGTCGGCCCTCAGACCGGCGACACCTTCCTGCAGCCGTTCAAGAAGAGTGTGTACAACGTGTGGCCCTCCTACAAGGTCGAGGGCAAGACCATGGGTGACTTCGCGGCCAAGAATCTGCACCTGAACAAGATCGTCGTGCTCTACCAGAACGATCCCTTCGGTCAGGCCCTCCTCGCCGGGGTCGAGGCGAGTGCGGCCAAGCCGAAGATCGCCAAGCAGATCAGCTACGACCCCACCCAGACCGACTTCAGCTCCGACGCGCTACAGGCCAAGAACGCGAACGGCGACGGGGTGCTCTTCCTGGCCCTGCCGGGGTCGACCAACTCGATGGAGAACGCGATGGCGGCGATCAACTACCACCCCAAGGAGATCATGTCGCAGGTCTCGGCGATCCCGAACAGCTCGTTCTCGGCTGCGCCGAAGGAGTTCCCGGGTGCCTACATCGGCGCGTTCGTCCCGCCGCTTGACCCGCCGGCGACACCGGCAGCAAAGACGTTCGTCAACGCGATGAAGAAGTACGAGCCGGGCAAGGCGGTCACGGTCTTCTCAGGCTGGGGCTGGATCGAGGCCCAGTCCGCGGTGGCTGGCCTGAAGAACGTCCATGGAGCGCTGACCCGGGAGTCCTACGAGGCCGGCTTGGACAAGGTCAGCAACGTGGAGACCATGGGTGGCTCGATCACCTACGGCTCCAACGACCACATCGGCCTGACCTGCGAGTCCATGGTCCAGGCCGAGAACGGCAAGTTCGTCCCGGTCAAGAGCGGTCCGACGTGCAAGTGACCCGGGTCACCGCCCGGGAGGACACTGGGGGATAGCTCGCTGTGCAGACCTTCGCCCAGTACCTCTTGGGAAGCGTCGGCTTCGGCGGCATCTATGCCCTGGCCGCGCTCGGGCTGGTGCTGATCTTCAAGGCCACCGGGGTGGTGAACTTCGCCTTCGGGGCGCTGGCCAGTCTGGTGACCCTGATCCTGTGGTCCGGCCTGCACCGGTTCGGGCTGCCGGTCTGGGGGGCATGGCTGGTCGCCGTGGTCGCCGCGCTGGTCATCGGTGGAGTGTGCGAGGTGCTGCTCCTGGAACGAATGCGCCGGGCATCGACCACGATCCAGATCGTCCTGACACTGGGACTCCTGCTCTTCGTGCAGGGCATCGCGGGGATCATCTGGGGCTACACCCCCAAGGGGATCCCCCAGGTGCTGAACGGTCAGTCGATCGGCGGCCACGGCTTCTTCATCGCACCGGACGACATCTTCATCGTCGGGCTGACGCTCTTCGTGGCGCTGGCCATGGCGGCGGTGTTCCGGTGGACCCGCGTCGGGCTGGGAATGCGAGCCGTCGCGGCCGATCGTGAGACCGCCTCCCTGATGGGCGTGCCGGTGCGCCGTTACGTGCTGGCCTCCTGGTCTGTGGGGGTGCTGATCACCTCGCTGTCGGCCTTCCTGGTGGCCCCGACGGTCAGCCTCTCGCCGATCATGATGGAGGACATCGCCGTCTTCGCGTTCGCCGCTGCGGTGCTGGGCGGGTTCGGGTCCCTGCTCGGCGCCGTCGTGGGCGGCTTCCTGATCGGCGTGGCCGCCAACCTGATCGCCGGGTACCTGTCCACGAACTACCAGCTCACGCTGGTGTTCGTCCTGATCGTGGTGGTGCTCTACCTACGTCCGCACGGCCTCTTCGGCCGGGCCTCGACGCTGAGGCAGTGATGACTCGCACCTTGTCCCGCTCGGCCCTCGTCGAGCGCGTGAGAGCCACCAGCGCGGCCGCATCCACCCCGGTCAGGCTCGCCCGTTGGGCCGCGCTCGTGGTGATCGTCGTGATCGCGATCATCGTCCCGCAGCTCTATGGCGGCAACGAGTACATCCTGTCGCTGGCCACCGAGTGCATCGTCTACGCGCTGATCACGATCAGCCTCAACCTGCTGGTCGGGTACGGCGGCCAGATCTCTCTCGGTCACGCCGGCCTGGTCGCCATCGGGGGCTACGCGGGTGCGTACATCCTCGAGAAGGTGCCCTCCCTGCCGTTCCCGGCAGAGCTCGCGTTCGCCGCCCTGGTGACCACCCTGGCCGGGGTGATCCTGGGTCTGCCGACCGGCAGGCTGAGAGGGCACTACCTGGCCGTCGTCACGCTCGGACTTGGTGTGGCCATCCCACAGATCGCCCTGAACCTGACCAGCATCACCAACGGCCGAACCGGGCTCATCGTCAACCCGCCGAGCATCGGCAGCCTGAGCCTCGCCTCGCCCGTTGCCGTGTACTACCTGAGCTTCGTGGTCACGGCGCTGTCGATCATCGCCATCGCCAGCTTCCTGAGGACACGGAGTGGCAGGGCGTTCACCGCCGTTCGCGACAGCGAGCAGGCCGCTGCGGCGATGGGTATCAACGTGCAGCGCACCAAGGTCGTCCTGTTCGCGGTGAGCGCGTTCTTCGCCGGCGTCGGCGGCGACCTGTTCGGACACTGGGCGAACCTGGTCGCGCCCGGAGCCTTCCCGTTCACCCTCTCGCTGTTCTTCCTGGCCGCCGTGATCGTGGGCGGGTCCGCCTCCTTGACGGGATCGGTGATCGGCGCCGTCCTGCTGGTTCTCGCCGACACCCAGACCACCGGGCTGCCGGGGTTCGAGCCGGTGGTCGTGGGCGCGGTCGTCATCGCGGTCCTCCTGCTCGTGCCCGGTGGTCTGGTCGCCGTCCCTCGCGCGGTGGCAGCCCTCAAGCGGGGGGACCGCGATGACCCGCGTCCGACAGGCGGCGCGACAGCAAGGCATCCGAAACAGGAGGGCTGAGCGATGCTCGAGGTCACCGGCCTTTCCTTGGCCTTCGGCGGCATCCATGCCGTGGACGGCTTGGACTTCAGCGTCGGCGATCGGACCGTCCAGGCCCTGATCGGCGCCAACGGCGCGGGCAAGACCTCGGTGCTCAACGTCCTCAGCCGCTTCTACCGGCCGCAACACGGCCAGGTGGTCTACGACGACACCGATCTGCTCCGTCTGCGCCCACACGAGCTGATCGGCCAGGGAGTGGGCCGCAGCTTCCAGAACGTGGCCCTGTTCAAGGAGCTGCCGGTGCTCGACAACCTCCTGGTCGGCGCCGACCACCTGGGCAACGCCGGCCTGCTGCGCAACACGTTCCGTACGCCGCGGGCACGACGCCACGAACGCCAGGCCCGCGCGCGAGCCGAACGGGTGATGGAGTTCCTGGAGATCACCGGCCTCCGCCGCCGCCGAGCCGGCGAGCTGTCCTTCGGCGACCAGAAGCTCGTCGACATGGGCCGGGCACTCACCGCGGAGCCGTCGCTGCTGCTGCTGGACGAGCCTGCCAGCGGGATGGCCGACAACCAGCGGGAGTGGCTGGCCGAGACCATCCGGCGCATACCGGATGAGTTCGGAGCAAGCGTCCTGCTGATCGACCACGACATGAGCCTGGTCATGGGAGTCTCCTCCCGGGTGGTGGTGATGGACTTCGGAAGGAAGATCGCCGAGGGAGAGCCCGAGTCGGTCCGGCACGACGAGCGGGTCATCAAGGCGTACCTCGGGGAGGTCTGACATGCTCGCCGTCGAGTCGATCAACTGTTCCTACGGCCCCATCCGCGCTCTGCGGGACATGTCCCTGCAGGCCCACGACGGGGCGGTGGTGGCCATCCTCGGCGCCAACGGCGCCGGCAAGAGCACGACGCTGAAGGCGATCGCCGGCCTGGTCCGGCCAACACAAGGTCAGGTCAGTTACAACGACCGCCGGATCACACGCCTTGGCCCCGAGGCCCGCCTGGCACTCGGCATCGCCCTCTGCCCGGAGGGGCGCAGGATCTTCCCCGACTTCACCGTGGCGGAGAACCTGCGGGTCGGCGGTCACCGGGTGCGCGGCCGGGAGCTCGGCCCACGCATGGATGGGGCCATGGACCTGTTCCCGCCGCTGCGCGGCCGGCTCAAGCAGACGGCGGGCTCACTGTCGGGCGGTGAACAGCAGATGCTCGCCATCGCCAGGGCGTTGATGACCGAGCCGTCGTTGCTGCTGCTGGACGAGCCCAGCCTCGGTCTGGCTCCGCTGCTCGCTCGGCAGGTCTTCGACGCCATCGACGGGATTCGGAACCAGGGCACCACCGTGGTGCTCGTCGAGCAGAGCCGACTGGCACTGCGCTTCGCCGACTACGCGTACGTACTGGGCAACGGGAGACTGCTGCTGGAGGGCCCGGCCGAAAAGGTCCAGGACGACGAGCGGCTGCGGAGCGCCTACCTGGGATAGACCGAGCACGCCCAGGAAGTGCGCGACGACTGGGGCGGTGGAGACGTGCCCCTTCCTGTGCCGAAACCACGACCGCTGCGTACGGGTGACGAGGACCTCGCGAAGCCGGTCAGTTCCCCGAGGTGGCCCCGATGAGTCCGGCCAACTCACCCATGTCGGCGACGACGATGTCGGCGGGGTAACGACCATTGCCAAACGGACGCCCGCGGCGGTCGACGAAGGCCGATCGCAGACCGGCGGCCTTCGCCCCGATGCAGTCGAAGGCGTGGTTCGCGACGAACAGGATGTCCCTGCTGTCGAGCCCGACGAGACGGGTAGCGGTGGCGTACGTCGTGGCGTGGGGCTTGAACGAACCTGCTTCGGAGACCGACACGACCCGGTCCCACAGTTCTTCGGTACCCGAGAATGACACCCCGTCCGCGAGCATGTCGGGATCCCCGTTGGACAGCACGAACAGCTTGAGCCCGTGCTCCTTCATCCCGGTGAGCGCCCGGACGACCTCCGGGAACGGGCGCAGGCGAGTGATCTCGTTGACCAGGGAATGCACCTCGCTGTCGGTGTGGTCGATGCCAGCACGTTCCAGGGTGTAGTCCAGTGCCTCGAAGCCGATCTGCCGGTAGGCGGTGTGTTCGCGATGCAGCAACGCGTCGATCATCGAGTTCTCGAAGTGAGTCCGTCGCCACCAGGTGACGACCCGGCCCGGCGGGTTCTCGGTGTAGCCCTTGTCCTCGAGGTACGGCGTGACGGCCCGGGCGAGGCCGCCCTGCATGTCCACCACGGTGCCGTAGAAGTCGAACATCAGTGCCCTGAGGTCTCGGATCGGGTCTGCGCTCAAGGGTGCTCCTCGTGGTGGGGGTTCGTTCTCCATGACGCCACCCGGACAGCGTGGCCCGCTTCACTGGTTGATCACGCGTCCGGGTGAGGAGGCCCCAGTGTCCTCCCGAGAGGTTGCGCGGACCCCGGCGAGCCGTGGTCAGGCCCCCTCCCCCCGCTGTGTTCTGGCGCCCCGGGCGGCGGGGCGATCCACACGCCCCGGGACTCGAGGTAGTCGGCGAGCAGGGCTCCGGCGTTGGCGACGTGCCGAGCCATCGCATCCCGGGCCGCCTCGGCATCCCCGGTCTCGAGGGCCTGGATGATCGCCCGGTGGTCCGCAGCCGAGGCCTGGGTCCAGCCGGCGATCTCGGAGAAGAAGTTGCGAGGCGAGTAGCGCGTGGCGGTGACGAGGAACTGGGCCAGCTTGGGCGAGTCGGCCGCCACGTTGATGCGCCGGTGGAACGTGTGGTTGAGCCGCTCCACCAGCTCGGCGTCGCCGGCACGATGAGCGCTCTCCAGCTCCTCTTGGACCGAGACGATCCCGGCCACCGCTTCGGAGTCCAGCGCAGCGCACGCCCGGGCGGCCAGCTCGCCGGCCAGGTGCGCCTGCACGGCGTACACATCGAGGATGTCCTGCCTGCTGAACGGCGCGACCACGAAGCCCCGGCGCGGTTGCAGCGTCACGAAACCCTCGCCCCGCAGCGCAAGCAGCGCCTCACGCACCGGGGTGACGCTGGTGCCGAGCTGGTCGGCGACCGGCTCCAGCCGCAGGAACTCGCCGTGCCTGACCCGGCCGGACACGATCAGGTCGCGCAGGTACTGGGCCACCTCGTCGGCCAGCTGCGGCCGATGGGCGAGCCGCGTGCCGTCTCTCATCGTTGCTTCTCTGCGCTTCCTCGGCTTCCGAGTGCCGGTCGCGGGCACGGCGGTTGCTCGCCTCGTGGTCATGTATTATATATAAAGTATGCCTGAGTGGTTGGACCTTCCCGACGACGAGCGCGCCATCCTCGCGGTCGTGGACGACTTCGTCGGAACCCGGGTACGGCCTCGGGTGCGTGAGTTCGAGCCGGATGACCGCTATCCCGAGCCGTTGATCGAGCAGATGAAGGAGCTCGGCTGCTTCGGGTTGATGATCCCGCCGGAGTACGGCGGCACCGGGGTGAGCACGGCGTGCCTGGCGATGGTGACCGAGAGCCTGGCCCGCGGATGGATGAGCCTGGCAGGCGCGATCGGCGGGCACTCGGTGATGAGCTACCTGGTCCGCGAGTTCGGCACGCAGGAGCAGAAGTCGCGATGGCTTCCCGGGATGGCCGAAGGCTCGTTGCGGGTCACGATGGCGCTCACCGAGCCCTCCGGGGGCAGCGACCTGCAGGCGATGCGCACCGTGGCGCGACCCGACGGCGACGGGTTCGCCCTGAACGGCCAGAAGACCTGGATCTCCAACGCCCGCCACTCGAGCCGGCTCGGGGTGCTGTGCCGGAGCGACCCCGATGCCTCGCCTGCGTACCGCGGCATGAGCATCCTGATGGTCGCCCAGCAGGACGGCGTCAGCGTCGGCCGCAACCTGCCCAAGCTCGGCTACAAGGGAGTTGAGGCCTGCGAGGTCACCTTCGACGACGTGCACGTGCCGCTGGAGGATGTGGTGGGCGGCGCACCCGGCCACGGCTGGCAGCAGATGATGCGCAGCCTTGAGGTGGGCCGCGTGCAGGTCGCCGCCCGGGCCCTCGGCGTCGCCCAGGCGGCCCTGGATGCCGCGCTGGACTACAGCCAGCAGCGGGAGACGTTCGGCAAGCCGATCTGGCAGCACCAGGCGGTGGGAGACCACCTGGCCAACATGGCGACCCGGATACAGGCGGCCAGACTGCTCACCCGCGATGCTGCCCACCGTCTCGACTCCGGGCAGCGCGCGGACCTGGAGGCGGGCATGGCCAAGCTGTTCGCCTCCGAGGTGGCCAAGGATGCCGCCTTCGACGCGATGCGGGTCCACGGCGCCTACGGCTACTCCCGCGAGTACGACGTGGAACGCCTCTACCGCGACGCCCCGCTGATGGTGATCGGCGAGGGCACCAACGAGATCCAGCGACAGGTCATCACCCGGCAGCTCATCCAGCGTCACCCGCTCGGGACCGGCCGGTGAGCGCCGCTGGTCACCGTCGAGAGCAACGTGGCGGACGGTTGACCGAGCCAGCATCGTCGGACCGGCACATGCCGCCGCTCGAGGGAATCACCGTGGTCAGCCTGGAGCAGGCCGTCGCGGCCCCGCTGGCCACCCGCCACCTCGCCGATCTCGGTGCCCGGGTGATCAAGGTGGAGCGGGTCGACGGCGGGGACTTCGCCCGGGCCTACGACCACGCCGTGCGAGGTCTCGCCTCTCACTTCGTCTGGCTCAACCGGGGCAAGGAGTCCCTGGCCGTCGACCTCAAGCAGGCCGAGGGCCGGGCAGTCCTGGAACGTCTGCTGGACGAGTGCGACGTCCTCGTCCAGAACCTCGCCCCCGGGGCGGCTGCGCGGCTCGGCTGTGCCGCCTCGACCGTGCGTTCTCGGCGGCCGGAGATGGTGGTGGTGGACATGTCGGGCTACGGCAGCAGCGGTCCCTTCCGCGACAGGAGGGCCTACGACATGCTCGTGCAGGCCGAGTCCGGCCTGATCTCGGTGACCGGCACCCCGGACCAGCCCGCCAAGACCGGGGTGCCCAGCGCCGACATCGGGGCCGGGCTCTACGCCTTCGCCGGGGTCCTCAGTGCGCTGTTCCGGCGCGAGCGCACCGGCGAGGGAGCGAGTCTGGAGGTCTCCATGCTCGACTCACTGGTGGAGTGGATGGGACATCCGATGTACATGGCGATGTACACCGACACACCGGTCCCGCGGATGGGTCTCAGTCACGCCGCGATCGCGCCGTACGACGCCTACCCGACCAGGGACGGACAGGTGCTGATCGGCGTGCAGAACGACCTCGGTTGGCGCATGTTGATGACCGACGTGCTCGGCCGTCCCGACCTTGCCGACCACCCGGACTACGCCACCAACGTGCTGCGCTGCCGCCACCGCGAGCGGCTGGACGCCCAGATCGCCGAGCTCACCTCCGCGTTCGACAGCGCCGAGCTGTCGGCGAAGCTCGACCGAGCGGGCGTCCCTGCCGCGCGGCTCAACGACGTCCACGCGATGATCCAGCACCCACAGCTGGATGCCCGGCAACGGTGGCAGCAGGTCGACACCGAGGTGGGTCCGGTCAGTGCCGTGCTCCCGCCGATCCACTTCTCCGACGTGGCCGCCCGGATGGGCTCCGTCCCGACCCTGGGCGAGCACACCGACTCGCTGCTGGCTGAGCTCGGCTATGACCCCGCGCGGATCCAGCGCCTGCACGATCAGGGCGCGGTGGCATGACCTCGAGCGCTTCGCCCCGGATGCCGTGCTCAGGACGCGGGCCCCGCGACCTGGCGCGGCGCACCAGCGCGTGGACAGGACAGGTCCGGGAGGTCACTCGCGGGCGGTTGGTGTGAGCGCCCCTCCCCAGGAGTTCGCCGAGATCGTCGACAGCTGGTCGTCCGGCACCGAGACCGTGGAGAACGCCCTGACCGCGTGGCCCGGAGCCGCACTCGCGGCGTTGCTCGATGCCCCGGCACCCCGGCTCGGGGACGTGTTGCCCCCACTGTGGACCGAGGTCTACCTGCGGACCCCTGTGCGGCTGGAAGAGCTGGGCGAGGACGGGCACCCACGCAGCTCGGCGCTGGTCCCGCGACTGCCCGAGCGGCGCCGCGTGTTCGGCGGCGGGAGGATCGAGTTGTGGGTCCCACTACGAGTGGGCCAGAAAGTGCGCCGGGAAAGCCGGGTCGAACGGGTGCGTGCCCGTGAAGGCCGCAGCGGGTGGCTGCTGGTGGTCACCGAGCACCATGAGTTCTCCACCAGCGGACGTACCTGCGTCGTCGAGGACCGGGACATCGTCTACCGGCGAGCCCTCGACGTACGGATCCGGTCCGAGGGTGGCGCCGTGCCCTCCCGCGAGGCTGCCGTGGAGAGCCCCGGCGAACCCGCGCTCGAACTGCAGCCCGACGAGCGCAGTCTGTTCTGCTTCAGCGCGCTGACCTACAACCCGCACCGGATCCACTACGACCGTGACTACACCCGACGGGTCGAGGGTCACCCGGATCTGCTGGTTCACGGACCGCTGCTGGTCCTCGCCGGGCTCGAGGCCATCCGCCGCCACTCCGACAGGCCCGTCGCCCGCGTGCACTACCGTCTTCTGGCCCCTGCCTACCCTGCCTCGCCGATCCGCTTCGCAGTCGAGCCCGAGCCCGGCGGCGCCCTCTCCCGTGGGGTGCAGGCGACGACGACCGTCGCGGAGGTTCGCGTGCGGTGGGCCGACGGCTCGTCCCAGCAGCCGACCGGCAAGCAGTGACGCCGGCATCCATCTCGGCCACGTCGGGCCGGTCGGGCGCTAGATTCCCCCATGTGTCGCGCACCTCCTTCCGCCTCGTCCTGGGGTACGTCGTCCTTGCCGCCGTCGATGCCTGGCTGGCCGGCTCGACCGGCCGCTCGGCCCGGCGCGCCCGGCTGGCCACCAAGCCGCTGCTGATGCCCGCGCTCGCCGCGTCCCTGGCCACCGACACCCGCGCACAGGGCTCGCCGCTGCGCGGCGGCACGCTGGTGGCCCAGGCCTGCGGCTGGGGCGGCGACGTCGCGCTGCTGCGCGCCGGAACGGCCGCCTTCGCGACCGGGACGGGGTGCTTCGGAGCCGGGCACGCTACCTACGCCCGCGGGTTCTGGCGGCACCGCGACCGCCGGCGTGCACCGTGGCACACCCCCGCTGCCCGCGTGGCCGTGGCCAGCCTCGTCGCGGGCGGCCCGCTGATGGCGCTCGGCGCGGCGCGGGAGCACCGGGCGCTGGGGCCGGCGGTGCTCGGCTACACCGGGCTGTTGTCGGCCGTACTGGCCACCGCCGGGAACCTCGGGCCCGCGCTGCCCCGCTCGACCCGTATCGCGAGCCTCGCCGGCGCCGCGCTGTTCGTCGCCTCCGACAGCCTGCTCGGACTGCGGGCGTTCTGGTGGCACGACGCCCCTGAGCGCACCGAGACCGTGGTCATGGCGACCTACACCGCCGCCCAGTTGCTGCTGTGCGAGGCCGCCCGGACCGCTGGTGGCTGACCCCGTCCCGGGAGGCGTCAGGGGCGGACCCGGGACTTCGTGAGCCACCGCGATCCGCCCCTGATCTTCCCCGCGAGCCGGTGGTCCGCTCCGGTGGGACCGGGCTCGCCGGCCGGCCGCGCGGGTCGAGGAGAACGCGGCCGGCACGTCTGTCACCGCCGCGGCACGGCGATCCGCTGGCCGAGGTGCAGCTCCGGCCCGTCGAGCGCGTTGAGCCGCTCGATGTGCGCGACCATCTGCTGCACCTTGCCGGGAGCGGCGGCCTCACCCGCGATGCCGTAGAGGGTGTCGCCCGGGCCCACCTGGACGACCCGGACCGGCTCGGCCGTGCCCGACCCGAAGGTGGCCACGGCCACCGGGCCCAGCGCGACCATGGCAGCACCTACCAGGCCCACGAATCCGAGCAGGAGCACCATCCGGCCACGGCGCGTCAGCCGCACCCGGCCGCTCGCGTGGACGGCCCGGCGGGCGACCGGGCGGGGCTGGGAGGCAGCGCCGGGCGTGATCGGCGTGACCGGGGCCAGCCGCGTGGGTGCGGCCGCGCCGGGCAGGTTCGCGGAAACGTCTGCGGGAATGGTCAGCGTGCTCATCGTGCAACCTCCTGGGGAAACGCCCGGCCCGGGTGGCCGAGCAGTCGGCGTACGACCCCTCCTGTTGTCGATCGCATGTCTACGCACGGCCACCGACAGTTTCCGACGACCGGTCGCTCATACGTTCGATCGAACACATGTACGACGCTAGCCCAGGACTCCGACAGCCGCAAGAACATATGTTCGAACCCGGGGAGCCCGATACCGGGCCGTTCGCCCCGGACACGCCGTTCGAACACATGTTTGAAGTCCGCCCCGCTCCGGGTCTACGGTGTCGGGCATGGCCACCGATCGCAGGACCCGCCGCACCACCACCCGTCGCAACGGCGCCAGCACGGTCACCGAGCTGCCCGACACCCCGCCCGATGCCACCGGGCTGACCCCTCGGCAGCAACGCATCCTCAACACGTTGCGCGAGTCCATCGAGCGGCGCGGCTACCCGCCGAGCATCCGCGAGATCGGCGACACCGTGGGCCTGGCCAGCTCCTCCAGCGTCGCGCACCAGCTGCGGGTGCTGGAGCAGAAGGGCTTCATCAAGCGCGACCCCAACCGGCCGCGGGCGCTGGAGGTGTTCATCCCCGAGCTCATGGCAGCGCGCCGGGCGATCGGGGCGGCCGACGAGGTCGGCTTCGACCCGACCGGGGTCGGCGACACCCTGCCCGAGGTGACCAACGTGCCGGTGGTCGGCCGGATCGCCGCGGGTGGCCCGATCCTGGCCGAGGAGCGGGTCGAGGACATCTTCCCGCTGCCGAAGCAGCTGGTCGGAGAGGGCACCCTGTTCCTGCTCGAGGTCACCGGCGACTCCATGGTCGACGCAGCCATCTGCAACGGCGACTACGTCGTGGTGCGGCAGCAGCAGGACGCCGAGAACGGCGAGATCGTGGCCGCGATGATCGAGGGCGAGGCCACCGTCAAGACGCTGCAGCGCAAGCGCGGCAAGGTCTGGCTGCTGCCCCACAACGAGGCCTACGAGCCCATCGACGGCACCGATGCCACCATCCTCGGCAAGGTCACCGCGGTGCTGCGCCGGGTCTGAGCCGGCCTACCGCGACCTCCCGGTTTGGGGGTTCATCCCCCACATGGTTGACATAGTCCCGTGTGCGGGGTCACATTCAGTCTGCTCGACCGCCGTGCGCAAGCCCGCGCACGGTTCCTTTACCGGGAAAGTGAGAAGCCGTGCAGAAATCCCACCGTGCCGCGACCGCCGTACTGGCGTCCGCGGCTCTCGCCCTCGGCACAGCGGGGGTGGCCGCCACCGCGGCCTCCGCGCATGCCGCAGGCCGACACCAGCTTCCAGGCAGCACCCCCGCCTGGGCGAACTCGGCCCACCGGGTCGGCAGCTCCGCTGCCGACACCAAGGTCACCTTCCGCGTCTACCAGGACTGGCGCGGTGGTGACGCGGCCCGCAACTACGGTCTCTCGGCATCCACGCCGGGCAGCGCCCACTACGGCGACTTCCTGACGCCGAAGCAGTTCCACCAGCGGTTCTCGCCCAGCCGCGCCGACACCAACGCCCTGAAGAAGTGGCTGCGCGGCCAGGGCTTCAAGGTCAACGGCGTGCCCGCCAACCGCAAGTACGTGCAGGCCAGAGGCACGCTGGCGCAGGCATCGAAGACGTTCCGAACCGGGTTCGCGCAGTACCGCGTGCACGGCCAGAAGGTGCGCAGCAACACCCGAAAGCTCAGCGTCCCGGCCAGCATGTCCGGGCGGGTCGAGGCCGTGGTCGGCCTCGACCAGTCGCAGACGCTGGCCCGGTTCGACAAGCCCAGCCCGCCGGCGCCCGCCTTCGTCAACGCCAAGCCGTGCTCGGCCCACTGGGGAGAGAAGAACACCCAGAAGGACCCCGCGCTCGACGGGACCGCGCTTCCAGCGCAGCAGCCCAACGACTGGGCACCGTGCGGGTACGCCGGCAAGCAGCTGCAGGGTGCCTACGGCATGTCCGGCGCGATCGCGAACGGCAACGACGGCAACGGCGTGACCATCGGGATCATCGACGCCTACGCCTCCCCCACGATCGAGAAGGACGCGAACACCTACTTCGGCAAGCACGGGCTGCCCACCTTCAAGGCCAACCAGTTCCGGCAGGTGGTGCCGCCGGGCACCTACAACCGCCCTGAGAACCCCAAGCAGGACCCCGAGGGCTGGGCCGGTGAGGAGAGCCTGGACATCGAGGCGGCGCACACCATGGCGCCGGGGGCGAACATCACCTACATCGGCGCGCCGAACAACTACCGCGACCTCGACGCGATCATGAACAAGGTGGTCGACAAGCACCTCGCCGACATCGTGTCCAACTCCTACGGGTACGGCGGCGAGGCGCTGCCCACTGGCTACATCAAGCCGCAGCTGGACACCCAGGCCCAGGCGGCGGCGGAGGGGATCTCGCTGTTCTTCTCCTCCGGCGACAACGGTGACGAGACCGGCGGCAACCCGGCCAACGCCGACGCGGCCACGCCCGACTGGCCGGCCTCCAGCCCGCTGGTGACCGCCGTGGGCGGCACCTCGCTCGGAGTCGACCAGAACGACCAGCGCACCTTCGAGCTCGGCTGGGAGACCGCCAAGTCGACCCTGGCCGACGGCCCGTCGTGGAGCACCCCGGCGTACCAGTACGGGGCCGGCGGCGGCACCAGCCGGCTGTTCGCGCAGCCGGACTACCAGAAGGGCGTGGTGCCCGACACCATGGCCACCGGCCAGACCAGCGGCGGGCGTGCCCAGCCGATGCGGGTGGTCCCGGACGTCTCGGCGCTCGCGGACCCGACCACCGGCATGCTGGTCGGCGAGACCCAGGCGTACCCCGACGGCACCAGCCACTACGGCGAGTACCGCATCGGCGGCACGTCCCTGGCCTCCCCGCTGTACGCCGGCATGTTCGCGCTGGCCGAGCAGCAGGCGGGCCACGCCTACGGGCTGGCCAACCCGGTGCTGTACAGCCCGTCGGTCCGGGCGGCCACGCTGGACATCACCAAGGCCGGGCTGAGCTCGCCCGAGCAGCAGGGCGCGGTCCGACCGGACTACGTCAACAGCGTCGACGACTCCAACGGGTACGTCTACTCGCTGCGCTGGTTCGACCAGGACCAGGACCTGACGATCCACGTCGGCCCGCAGTACGACGACGTGACCGGCAACGGCTCGCCGACCGGCGCGGGCTGGCTGTCCGCCATCGCCACGCAGTAGGAACACCACACCGCACCGGCGCACCCTCCACGAGGGGGTGCGCCGGTGTCACGTCCGGCCGCCTCCCCGGCCGGGACGCCACCCCCGCGGGCTGCCCAGCAGCAGCGCCACCAGGTCCAGCGCGGTGTCGATCCGCGGCGGGTCGCCTCCGAGCAGGGGGGCGTAGAGGTGGACGTCGCAGATCCGCACGATCGCCTCACCGAGCACCGGTGCGGCCAGACCGGGCTCCAGATGCCCTGCGGCACGCTCGCCCTCCAGGACCTCGGCGACCAGCCGTGCCGACACCGACTCGATCGCCCCCGGCAGCAGGGCCATCCGGATGAACCGTGCGGGCTCGCGCCGGGTCAGCGCCTGGAGCGGCTCGGAGCCGTCCACGGCCCGCATCATCTGCTCCAACACGTCGAGGACCAACGGCACCCCGCGACCGCGCGCGGCCGCGATGGCCTTGCGATAGGTGCGTTCGGTGGCCTCGGCCAGCACCGTGGTCAGCAGCTGGTCCCGGTTGCCGACGTGGCGGTACAGCGTGGCCCGGCCGATCCCCAGCTCCTGGGCGAGCCCGGACATGTCCAGGGACTCCCCCGCGAGGTAGACCCGCGTCGCTGCGTCGACGGCCCGTCGTCGTTCGGCACTCTCGACCGGCGGCTCCTGCCCACCCGCACGTACCTCCGTGTGCCCGTCCTCGGGCGCCCGCCCGCGCCCCGGACTGGCCGGAGGGTTGACGGATCCGAGGGCCTGAGACATATTTCGAGAGTGTCTCACGGCCTCGCCGACCGTGCCAGACGTCCGCCACACGACACGCACCCCCGAGGAGCGCCCATGCCGACCGTCGAAACCGTCCGGGGCCCGGTCGACACCGGCGACCTCGGACAGGTGCTGATGCACGAGCACGTGTTCGTGCTCGGAACCGAGATCCGGCAGAACTACCCCGACCACCCCGACCACTGGGACGAGGAGGGCCGGATCGCCGACGCCGTGGGCAAGCTGCAGCAGATGAAGCAGCGCGGCATCGACACCATCGTCGACCCGACCGTCATCGGCCTGGGCCGGTACCTCCCCCGGATCCAGCGGGTCAACGAGCAGGTCGACGTCAACATCATCCCCGCGACCGGGATCTACACCTACAACGACGTGCCCTTCCAGTTCCACTACACCGGCCCCGGGCTGCTCTTCGACGTGCCCGAGCCGATGGTCGAGCTGTTCTGCGCCGACATCCGCGAGGGCATCGCCGGCACCGGCGTAAAGGCGGCGTTCCTGAAGTGCGCGATCGAGGAGCAGGGGCTGACCCCCGGCGTGGAGCGGGTGATGCGCGCGGTCGGGCAGGCACAGGTCGAGACCGGGGTGCCGGTCACGGTGCACACCAACCCGCACACCGGCTCCGGCCTGGTCGCCCAGAGAGTGCTGAAGGAGGAGGGCGCTGACCTCAGCCGCGTGGTGATCGGGCACTCGGGGGACACCACCGACCTCGACTACCTGTGCAAGGTCGCCGACGCCGGCTCCTACCTCGGCATGGACCGGTTCGGCCTCGACGTACTGCTGCCCTTCCAGGACCGGGTCGACACCGTTGCGGAGCTGGCCCGGCGCGGGTACGCCCAGAAGATGGTGCTCGCCCACGACGCCGCCTGCTACATCGACTGGTTCGCCGAGGAGGCCAAGACCGCCGCCGTTCCCAACTGGGTCTACACCCACATCAGCGATGACGTCCTGCCGGCGCTGCGCGAGAAGGGCGTCACCGAGGAGCAGATCACCACCATGCTCGTCGACAACCCGCGCCGCTACTTCGAGGCGTGAGCATGAGCGCCTACGACGAGAAGCCCTGGCTGGCGCGCTACGACGCCGGCGTCCCGGTCGAGGTCGAGCCGGAGTACGACACCGCCGTGGCGATGTTCCGGGACTCGGTCGCGCACGCCCCCGACAGTCCCGCGATCTGCTACTTCGACGCCACGCTCAGCTTCGCCGACGTCGACGAGCTCTCCGACGCCCTCGCCGCCGCGCTGCAGGGGTACGGCGTCGCCAAGGGCGACCGCGTCGGCATCGTGCTGCAGAACGTCCCCCAGTTCGTGGTCACCACCGTCGCCGGCTGGAAGGCCGGTGCCGTGATCGTGCCGGTGAACCCGATGTACCGCGAACGCGAGCTCACCGAGGTGCTCGGCGACAGCGGAGCCCGCGTGGTGGTCTGCCTGGAGTCCACGGCCGGGGCGGTCAACCGCGCCGCGGCTGCGACCGGGGTCGAGACCGTGCTGACCACCACCGAGCTCGAGTTCCAGACCCGTGACGACGAGCGGGTCCTCGGCTCCACGAGCCGGTCGCCCGGGCTGGGTACGGCGGACCTGATGGAGGTCATCGAGCAGCACCGCGGGCAGCAGCCGCGTGCTGTGGCGCTGGGTCCGGAGGACCTGGCCTACCTGCCCTACACCTCCGGCACCACCGGCCCGCCGAAGGGTTCGATGAACACGCACGCGAACGTGGTCTACACCTCGCAGGTCTACCGGGAGTGGATGCGCCTGGACTCCGACGGGGCGATGTTCGCGGTGGCCCCGCTGTTCCACATCACCGGCCTGATCGGGCACCTGACCGCGCCGATCCTGGCCCGCTGCCCGACCATCCTGACCTGCCGCTTCCATCCGGTCGTCGCGGCCGAGGAGATCCGCGACCACGGCGCGACCGCGATCATCGGCGCGATCACGGTGTTCATCGCCTGGACCAACAGCGCGGAGGTCACCCGCGAGCACCTCGCCGGCCTGCGTGCGGTCTACTCCGGCGGGGCGCCGGTGCCGCACGCGGCGCTGGAGGCCTTCCGCGACAAGTTCGGCCACTACGTCCACAACGGCTACGGGTTGACCGAGTCCAACAGCCCGGCCATCGTGGTCCCGTTCGGCAAGGAGGCTCCGACGGACCCGGCCTCGGGCGCGGTCTCCATCGGCGTTCCCGTGTCCGGCACCAGCGCCAGCATCGTCGACGACCAGGACAACCCCACGCCCGTCGGCGAGATCGGCGAGATCGTCCTGGTCGGGCCGGGGATCGCGGCCGGCTACTGGAACAAGCCCGAGGAGACCGAGCACGCCATGCCCGGCGGCCGGTTCCACACCGGCGACGTGGGCGTGATGGGGAGCGAGGGTTGGTTCTTCATCGTCGACCGGAAGAAGGACCAGATCAACGCCGCCGGCTTCAAGGTGTGGCCCCGGGAGGTCGAGGACGTGCTCTACGAGCACCCCGCGGTCCGTGAGGCCGCGGTGGTCGGCGTGGTAGACCCCTATCGTGGCGAGACCGTGAAGGCGGTGATCTCGCTCAAGGAGGGCGGCTCGGCCTCCGAGGACGAGGTCATCGCGTTCTGCAAGGATCGGCTCGCGGCGTACAAGTACCCGCGCATCGTGCAGATCCGTGACGAGCTGCCGAAGACCGTGAGCGGGAAGATCCTGCGTCGCGAGCTGCGCTCCGACAACTGACCGAGGCGGCCGGAGAGCCGCCCCCGCTCCCCGAGGAGGCCCGATGTCCCTGTTCGAGACGTCCGAACGTGCGCGCACGTACCAGTCCGACCTGCTGGAGTTCATGGACTCCCACGTCTATCCGGCCGAGCCGGTCTACGAGCAGCAGATGCGCGAGGCCGGCGACCCGCACTTCCACCCGCCGGTGCTCGAGGACCTCAAGGCCGAGGCCAGGAAGCGCGGCCTGTGGAACCTCTTCCACCCCCACCAGAAGTGGGGGCCGGGGCTGACCAACCTGGAGTACGCCCCGCTGGCGGAGATCATGGGCCACAGCCCGCACCTGGCCCCGGAGGCCTGCAACTGCAACGCGCCCGACACCGGCAACATGGAGGTGCTGACGCTCTTCGGCACCGACGAGCACCAGGAGAAGTACCTGCGCCCGCTGCTGGAGGGCACCATCCGGTCGGCGTTCGCGATGACCGAGCCGCGGGTGGCCAGCTCCGACGCGACCAACATCGAGATGTCGATGGTGCGCGACGGAGACGAGTACGTGCTCAACGGCCGCAAGTGGTTCGCGTCCAACGCGCTGCACCGCAACTGCAAGGTGCTGATCGTGATGGGCAAGACCGACCCGGAGGCCGCGCCGCACCGGCAGCAGTCGATGATGGTGGTGCCGATCGACGCTCCCGGCGTGACCGTGATGCGCAACCTGACCGTGTTCGGGTACGCCGACCGGGAGGGGCACGCCGAGATCGACTTCGCCGACGTCAGGGTGCCCGCGAAGGACGTGCTCGCCGGAGAGGGCGAGGGGTTCGCGATCAGCCAGGCCCGACTCGGCCCGGGCCGGATCCACCACTGCATGCGCGCGGTCGGGATGGCCGAGCGCGCCCTGGAGCTGCTGTGCCGGCGGGCGACCTCACGGACCACGTTCGGCAGGCCGATCAGCGAGAACGCCAACATCGCCGACTGGATCGCCGAGGCACGGATCGACATCGAGATGGTGCGGCTGCTGACGCTGAAGGCGGCGTACATGATGGACACGGTCGGCAACAAGGCCGCGCGCACCGAGATCGCCGCGATCAAGGTGGTCGCCCCCAACGTCGCACTGCGGATCGTGGACCGGGCGATCCAGGTGCACGGCGCGGCCGGCGTCACCGGGGACTTCCCGCTCGCCTCGATGTACGCCCACCTGCGCACGCTGCGGCTGGCCGACGGCCCGGACGAGGTGCACAAGCGGTCGCTGGCCCGGATGGAACTGCGCAAGTACCGCGGCTGACCCGGGTCAACCGTCAGCGGCCAGCCGTGCCAGTGCCTTGCGTACGACGGCGCCGTCGGTGGTGGTCCACATCGGCGGCAGGCTGGCGCGCAGGAAGCCGCCGTACCGGGCGGTCACCAGCCGGGGGTCGAGGACCGCGACCACACCCCGGTCCGTCGTGGTGCGGATGAGCCGGCCCGACCCCTGGGCCAGCAGAAGCGCGGCGTGCCTGGCCGCCACCGTCATGAACCCGTTTCCGCCGGCGCGGTCGACCGCCCGTTGCCGGGCCGACAGCAGCGGGTCGTCGGGCCGTGGGAACGGCAGCCGGTCGATGATCACGAGCTGACAGGTCTCGCCGGGCACGTCGAGGCCCTGCCACAGGCTCAGGGTGCCGAACAGGCAGGTGTGCGGGTCGTCGGTGAACTGCCGGGCGAGCTCGGGGAGCTGGGCGTCGCCCTGGGCGAGCGTGGTCAGGTGCGGCAGTCGCTCGCGCACCTCTTCCGCGGCGGCCTCGGCGGCCCGGCGGGAGGAGAACAGGCCGAGGGTGCGGCCGCCGGCGGCGTCGACGAGCTCGACGATCTCGTCCAGGGTGGCCCGGCTCATCCCGTCGCGTCCAGGCGGTGGCAGGTGCCGCGCGACGTACAGCACCGCCTGGCGGGCGTAGTCGAACGGCGAGCCGACGTCGATGGCCTGCCAGGCCTCGCCCCGCTGGTCGCGGGCCAGGCCCACCGAGTCCGCCAGCGCGTCGAAGTCCCCACCCAGCTTGAGCGTTGCGGAGGTGAACACCACGGTCTTGTCCGCCAGCAGCTTGTCGTGCATCGGGCCGGACACGTCGAGCGGTGCCACGCAGAGGTGGTTGCCGCCCCGCCGCTCATCGCGCTGTGTCCGATCTCTTTGGGCCACCCACAGCACGTCGTCCTCGACGTCGGCGGCCATCCGGCTCGCGGTGGTGTGAATCTCCTGGGCCCAGCCCTTCACCTGCGTGGTGCCGGCGTCGTCGCCGGTGTCCTTCGGCAGCGCGGAGACCAGCCCCCGGGCGGCGTCGCGGACCAGCACGAGGGCGTCGGAGAGCTGCGTCGGCAGCTGGTCCAGCCGGCCGGGGTCACAGGCCGCGATCGCGTCGCGCAGGGTGCCGGCTGCGTCGGCGAGGTCGTCGGCCTCGCTCTCCTCGACGTGCCGCTGGGCGCGGCGGGCGGCCCGTTCGACCTCGGGGACGGAGAGCTCGTCGGTCGCCGCCCGGGTGACCCGCGCGGTGAGCTCGTGGGCCTCGTCGGCCACCACGACGTCGTACTCCGGGATCATCGGGACGCCCTCGATCGCGTCGATCGCGAGCAGCGAGTGGTTCGTCACCACTACCTGCGACTCGTGGGCACGCTCCCTCGCGCGCTCGGCGAAGCACTCCACGCCGTACGGACACCTGGCGGCGCCCAGGCACTCCCGGTGGCCGACGCTGACCTGACGCCACACCCGGTCGGTGTGTCGCGGTGCCTGGTCCTTCTCACCGGTGCCGTCGCCGCGGGCCTGTTCCTCGACCCACTCGCGCAGGGCGACGACCTCGGCGCCGACGGACGCCGCCGGTACGTCGACGAGGGTGCCCTGGTCGTCCGGCACGCCCTCGCGGACGCGGTGCAGGCAGGCGTAGTTGGACCGGCCCTTGAGCACGGCGTACGAGGGCGTCTCGTGCAGCACGTCCTTCGCCGCCTCGACCAGCGCCGGGATGTCACGCTCGACCAGCTGGTGCTGCAGCGCGAGCGTGGCCGTGGCGACCACCACCCGGTCGTGGTGCAGCAGCGCGGGCACCAGGTAGGCCAGCGACTTGCCGGTGCCGGTGCCGGCCTGGACGACCAGGTGCCGATGGTCGGTCAGCGCGTCGGCGACGGCTTCGGCCATGGCGACCTGTCCGGGGCGTTCCTCCCCGCCGAGAGCCTCGACCGCCGTCCCCAACACGTCGGTGACGGGTAGACGGACGTCGGGCACTGG